>NZ_JBPXMB010000007.1:0-323625 GCF_051918945.1 Streptosporangium sp. LJ11 | reverse complement strand
GGCCGTCATCCGCAAGCTCAACGCCATCACCCCGCCCACCACCGCCTTCGACGCCGCCTTCTCCTCGGACTGAACCCTCAGATCCTCGGAGCGAACCCCAGGCCGAAACCCCGGCGGGTTTCAGCCGGACCTCCCGGCTGAAACCCGCGCGGAAACCCGGCCTGGACCCCGAACCGACCCCCTCAGGGCGAACCTCCCGGGCCGAAAGTCCCGGCCCGGGATTCCTGACTGAGCTCGCTGACAGAATTTTTTTACGTTGAGCTGCTCTGACGGAAAAATATAGCCCTGAGACATATATCCGTAATATCCGCACAACGTACGATTCCTTGCACAAGCGGGTCGGGCCTCCCGGCTCGACCCGCCGCGGGGTCGTCTCCTCCGTTTTAACGACCACGTATGCCCGCCGTGACATCCCCTCCGACCGGATGGCCGAAATGGTGATGTCATCGGCGCCGTCCGGCCTCGGCCGGGCGGATGAAAACCGTCATCCCCCAGGAGTCGACTCACCACAGGAGGCCAGATGCGTACGGGAGTGTGGCTGGTAGGAGCACGAGGGTCCGTCGCCGTCACGAGTGTGATCGGGGCGCTCGCGGTGCGCGCCGGTCTCGCCCAGCCGACGGGCTGTGTCACGGAACTCCCCGAGTTCGGCGGCGCCGGGCTGCCAGGTCTGGGCGACCTGGTGTTCGGCGGGCACGACATCGTGCCGACCCCGCTGGAGAAGAAGGCGGCCGCGCTGGCCGGAGCCGGGATCGTACCGGCCCGGCTGGTCGAGGCCCTGCGCGACGAGCTCGCCCGCGTCGAGGAGAACCTGAGGCAGGTGCCGCTCGCCGAGAACCAGGCCGCGACCGCGCAGCTGATCAGCGCCGACATCACCGAGTTCCGGCTGCGTCACGGCCTGGAACGGGTCGTCGTCATCAACGTCTCGACCACCGAGCCGGCACCCGAGCCCCATCCGGCCCACGCCGACCTGGAGCTGCTGGAGGCCGAGCTGGCGGTCTCCCGGGACCTGCTGCCGCCCAGCGCCCTGACGGCGTACGCCGCCTTCCGCGCGGGCTGCCCCTACGTGGACTTCACCCCGTCGACGGGCGCCAGGCTGCCCGCCCTGGACCGGCTCGCCGGCCTGCTGGGGCTGCCGTACGGAGGCCACGACGGCAAGACCGGCGAGACGCTCGTCAAGTCGGTGCTCGCCCCGATGTTCGCCCAGCGCAACCTGCGGGTCCGCACCTGGTCGGGGATGAACCTCCTCGGCGGGGGAGACGGCGCCAACCTCGCCGACCCCGCCGCCAACGCCGCCAAGGCCGCCAGCAAGCAGCGGGTGCTGGGCGAGACGCTCGGCTACACCCCGCAGGGCGAGACCCGCATCGAGTATGTGGAGGACATAGGCGACTTCAAGACCGCCTGGGACCTTGTCACCTTCGAGGGGTTCCTGGGTACGCCCATGCGCATGGAGTTCACCTGGCACGGCTGCGACTCCGCCCTCGCCGCGCCCCTGGTCCTGGACCTGGCGAGGCTCACGGCGGCGGCGCACCGCTCCGGCCGCACCGGTCCGCTGAGCGAGCTGGCCTTCTTCTTCAAGGACCCGCTCGGGGTGGTGCCGCACGCGCTGGCCGACCAGTGGCGGGTGCTCCGGGAGTTCGCCGGCACCCTCGGCGGAGAGGAGCCGGTCTGATGCCGTCGCTGCGCGACCTCGTGGAGCTCGTGCGCGCCCCCGCCGCCCTGTCCGTACCCGGTGACGTCGTCGCCGGGGCCGCCGCCGGGCAGGTGCTCGGCGGCAGGACCCTCGGCCTGGCCTGCTCCTCGGTCTGCCTGTACTGGGCGGGGATGGCCGCCAACGACTGGGCCGACCGCCACCTGGACGCGGTGGAACGCCCGGAGCGGCCGATCCCGTCCGGCCGCGTGTCGCCCGGCGCCGCGCTCGGGATCGCCGCCGGGCTCACCGTCGCCGGTCTCGCGGCGGCCGGGCTCTCCGGCGGCCGCCGGGCCCTCGCGGTCGCCGTCCCGCTCGCCGCCGCCGTCTGGTCGTACGACCTGGTGGCCAAGAACACCGCGGCGGGTCCCCTGGCGATGGCGCTGTGCCGGGGGCTCGACGTGCTGCTGGGCGCCACCCCGGGGCGGAGCGTCGCGGAGGCGCTGCCCTCGGCGTTCACCGTCGCCGCCCACACCTACTTGCTCACCGCGCTGTCGCGAGCCGAGGTGTCCGGCTCCGACCGGAGCCTCCCGGTGGCGACCCTGGCCGGTACCGTCGCGCTCGCCGTGGCCACCGCCCTGGGACGCGGCGACGCGCCGTCGCGGCCGCAGACCGCGCGCGCGGCGCAGGTGGTGCGGGCCGTGCAGGCGGGCCTCACCGGCTGGTACGCCGCCAGGTTCGGCCTGTCCCAGGCCCAGGCGGTCGCCGAGCCGTCGGCCTCCCGGCTGCGGGCCGCCGTCGGCACCGGCATCGTCGCGCTGCCCGCCCTGCAGGGCGCGCTCGTCGCCCGCAGCGGCGCCATCCGCGAGGGCATCGCGGTCGCGGCGGCCGTCCCGCTCGGGCGGGCCCTCGCGAGGAAGGTGTCCCCCACGTGAGCTCCGGCAGCACCGGCACCAGCACCGGAACCGACGTGGGCGCCGGGCCGAGGTTCGGCTACGGCACCAACGGGTTCGCCAACCACCGGCTCGCCGACGCGCTCCGGGTCATCGCCGACCTCGGCTACCAGGGGGTCGCCCTCACGCTCGACCACGACCACCTGGACCCGTACGAGGAAGGGCTGGCGGGCAGGGTCGCGGCCACGGCCGACCTGCTGCGCGACCTCGGGCTCGGCGTGGTCGTCGAGACCGGGGCCCGCTACCTGCTGGACCCGTGGCACAAGCACGCCCCCACGCTGCTGCACGACGAGCGCGAGACGCGCCTGGACTTCCTGAACCGGGCGGTCGCCATAGGCGCCGACCTGGGAGCCGAGGCGGTGTCGTTCTGGGCGGGAGTGCGCCCGGAGACGGTCGACGAGGCCACGGCCTGGGCCAGGCTCGTCGACGGCTGCGCCCGGCTCGCCGAGACGGCCGGTGCCGCCGGCGTGCCGCTGGGCTTCGAACCCGAGCCCGGCATGCTCGTCGAGACGATCGCCGGATGGCGCAAGCTCCACGCCGAGCTCGGCGAGCCGCCGGGGTTCGGCATCACGCTGGACATCGGCCACTGCCGCTGCCTCGAACCCGACCCGGTCCCCGACTGCGTCAGGGCCGTCGCCGAACACCTGGTCAACGTGCAGATCGACGACATGCGCCGCGGCGTGCACGAGCACCTGGAGTTCGACGAGGGAGAGATCGACTTCCCTCCCGTGCTGCGCGCCCTGACCGGCTGCGGCTACCGGGGCCTCGTCGCGGTCGAGCTGCCCCGCCACTCGCACGCCGCGCCGCAGGTGGCCGCCCGATCCCTGGACTTCCTGCGTGCGGCCGCCGCAGAAGGGACGAACGCATGACCCCACGACCGAACATCCAGACGGACGGCCTGCTGAAGGCGCTCGACCAGGAGTGGCTCGCCGGCGCGCGTGAAAGCGTCGCCGCCAAGCCCGAGAGCGTCACGCGGCACTTCGCCTCCGCGGGACGGCGCGCCGGACGGGCACCGCTGCCGGACGCACCCGGCTGGACCGCCGACGAGGCGGCGAGGGCCGTCCTGCTCGCCGCGCTCCCGCCGGACGCGGTGGCCGGGCAGGTCGCCGACCTCTACCGGTACGGCGACGCCGACGAGAAGCGCGCCGTGCTCAAGGCCCTGCCGCTGCTGCCCCTCGGCGCGGAGGCGGTATCGCTCCTGCACGACGCGATCCGCACCAACGACACCCGCCTGGTGGCCGCCGCCCTCGGCCCCTACGCCCGCCACCTCGACCAGACCATGTGGCGGCAGGCGGTGCTCAAGTGCGTGTTCATGGGCGTGCCGCTCGCCGCCGTGGACCGGCTGGAGGAGCGGGCCGACGCCGAACTGGCCGGGATGCTGGCCGCGTTCGCCGAGGAGCGAACCGCGGCCGGGCGCCACACCCCCGACGACGCGACCGCACTGCTCGGCCGCCTGACCAGCGAGAAATCCGACCGTCCGACCAGCGAGAAGGAGGCCTGATGCGGATCTTCGACCCGCACATCCACATGACGTCGCGCACCACCGACGACTACGCGAGGATGGCCGCCGCCGGGGTGCTCGCCGTCGTGGAACCCGCCTTCTGGCTGGGCCAGCCGCGCACCAACCCCGGCTCGTTCACCGACTACTTCGACTCGCTGATCGGCTGGGAGCCGTACCGCGCGGGGCAGTTCGGCATCCTGCACCACGCCACCATCGCGCTGAACCCCAAGGAGGCCGGGGACCCGCGCTGCCGGCCCGTGCTCGACCTGCTCCCGCGCTACCTGGAGAAGGACCGCGTCGTCGCGGTCGGCGAGATCGGCTACGACTCGATGACCCCCGCCGAGGACGACGCCTTCGAACGGCAGCTCGCGATGGCCGTCGACCACGAGCTGCCCGCGCTCGTGCACACCCCGCACCGCGACAAGGCCAGGGGCACCCAGCGCACCCTCGACGTCGTCGCCTCGTCCGGAATCGCGCCCGGACGGGTCGCCGTCGACCACCTCAACGAGGTCACCGCGGGCATCGTGCACGACTCGGGCTGCTGGATGGGCTTCTCCATCTACCCCGAGACCAAGATGTCGCCGCCCCGCATGGTGGAGATCCTGCGCGAGCACGGCCTGGAGCGGGTGCTGGTCAACTCCGCCGCCGACTGGGGCGTGTCCGACCCGCTGCTCACCCTGGAGACCGGCAGGGCGATGCTGGAGGCCGGGTTCAGCGAGGACGACGTCGACCGGGTGCTCTGGCGCAACCCCGTGGAGTTCTACGGCCAGTCGGGACGCCTGGACCTGTCCGAGGTCGCCGGGGCGCGGGAGGCCACGTTCGAGGGCAGTTCCATCAAGCGCGGAGGGTCTTGATGCGGCTGCGTCACCCCGGCGGACGGACGTTGCACCTCAGCTACTGCACCAACGTGCACCCGGCCGAGGACCTCGACGGCATCGTCGAGCAGCTCGACACGTACGCGGTGCCGATCCGCGCCCGCCTCGGCGCCGAGACGCTCGGGCTCGGGCTCTGGCTGGCCGCGCCCGTCGCCGCCGCGCTCGCCGCCGACCCCGCGCTGCTGGCCGGGTTCCGCCGCGAGCTGGACGCGCGGGAGCTGGAGGTCGTGACGCTCAACGGCTTCCCCTACCGCTCGTTCCAGGACCCGGTGGTCAAGCACGCGGTCTACCACCCCGACTGGACCACTTCCGAACGGCTCACCTACACCATCGACCTGGCGAACATCCTGGCCGCCCTCCTGCCGGACGACGCCGCCAGGGGGTCGATCTCCACGCTCCCGCTCGCCTGGCGCGACCCCTGGGACGAGGACATGTCCCGCCTCGCCATGCGCGGGCTCGAGAAGCTCGCCGCCGGGCTCGCCGCCGTCGAGTCCGCCACCGGCCGCGTCATCCGGGTGGCGTTCGAACCCGAGCCCGGCTGCGTGGTGGAGACCACCGGGCAGGCCGTGCGCGCCCTGTCCGGCGTCGACACCGACCGGCTCGGCATCTGCCTGGACCTCGCCCACCTGGCGTGCGCCTGGGAGCGGCCCGCCGACGCGCTGCGCCGGTACGCCGAGGCGGGCCTGCCCGTCGTCAAGGTGCAGGTCTCCGCGGCCCTGGAGAGCGACGACCCGGAGACCCTGCGCGAGTACGTCGAGCCGCGCTTCCTGCACCAGACCCGCAACGCGGCCGGCGACGACGCCGACGACCTCGACGAGGCGTTCGAGCGGAAACTGCCAGGACCGTGGCGGGTTCATTACCACGTACCGCTGCACGTCGCACCGCAGGCGCCGCTCGGCACCACCGTGCCGGTGCTCCGCGAGGCCCTCGCGGAGCTGGTCGGCGGCCCCGAGCCGCTCTGCGACCACTTCGACGTGGAGACCTACACCTGGGGCGTGCTGCCACCCGCACTGCGCCCGCAGACCCCCGAGCAGCTCGCCGCGGGCATCGCCGACGAGCTGGACTTCGCCCGCGCCGAGATGCGCGACCTTGGAGTGAAAGCATGACATCGTTGCTGGTCCTCGACGTGGTGGGGCTCACCCCGAGACTGCTGGCGCACATGCCGAGGCTGCGCGCCGTCGCCGACGGCGGCTTCCAGGCCGAGCTCGGCACCGTGCTGCCCGCCGTCACCTGCTCGGCCCAGTCGACCTTCCTCACCGGCGTCGCGCCCACCGAGCACGGCGTCGTCGGCAACGGCTGGTACTTCCGCGAGCTCGGCGAGGTCTTCCTGTGGCGCCAGCACAACGCGCTGGTCGGCGGGGACAAGCTGTGGCACGCCGCCCGGCGCGAGCGGCCCGGTTTCACCGTGGCCAACGTGTGCTGGTGGTACGCGATGGGCGCCGACGTCGACTGGACGGTCACCCCCCGGCCCATCTACCGCGCCGACGGGCGCAAGGACCCCGACTGCTACACCTACCCGCCGGAGCTGCACGACGAGCTCACCGGCAAGCTGGGCGCCTTCCCGCTGTTCACCTACTGGGGCCCGGGCGCGGGAATCGCCTCGTCCACCTGGATCTGCCGCGCCACCGAGCAGATCATGAAGGACCACGACCCGGATCTCACCCTGGCGTACGTGCCGCATCTGGACTACGACCTGCAGAGGTTCGGCCCGTCCGACCCGCGCTCGGCCGCCGCCGCCTCCGAGCTCGACACCGTGCTGGCCCCCCTGCTGGACGCCGCCGCCGCGCGCGGGACCACCGTGGTGGCCCTGTCGGAGTACGGGATCACCGACGTCTCCCGCCCGGTCGACATCAACCGGCTGCTGCGGACCGAGGGACTGCTGGAGGTCTACACCCAGGACGGCATGGAGTATCTCGACCCCTGGACCTCCCGCGCGTTCGCCGTCGCCGACCACCAGGTGGCCCACGTCTACGTCGCCGACCCCGCCGACATCCCGGCCGTCGCCAAGCTCTGCGCGGGCCTGCCCGGGGTGGCCGAGGTGCTCGACGAGGAGGGCAAGGCCAGGAACGGGCTGGCGCACTCCCGGGCGGGGGAGCTGGTCCTCGTCGCCGAGCCGGACGCCTGGTTCACCTACTACTACTGGCTCGACGACGCCAGGCGTCCCGACTTCGCCAACCTGGTCGAGATCCACCGCAAGCCCGGCTACGACCCCGCCGAGCTGTTCTTCGACCCCGCCGCCCCCGGCGCCGCCAAGCGCAGGGCCGCCGTGGCGCTGCTGCGCAAGAAGACCGGCATGCGCTACACGATGAACGTCGTCGGCCTCGACGCGGGCGCCCGCGCCATCCGGGGCTCGCACGGCCGCCTTCCCGACGACCCCCTCGACGGCCCGGTGCTGCTCTGCTCCGACCCGTCCGTGGCCAGCGACCGGATCGCCGCCACCGAGGTGAAGGACCTGCTGCTCCAGCTGTCCCTGCGCTGAGCGGCTCCTCAACGGCGCCGCCCGCCTGTGCCTTTCACCCCCCGGGCGGGCGGCGCTCTCCACCTTCTCCTCGCACGCCTTCCGGACGGGGTCGCGTGTTCTCCCGCACGGGGTCGGCCGCGTCCGGACCCCCGGGAGGGAGAACACCCCCGACGGCGCGCGGCCGCGCATCCCGGTCGCCGGCCTTCTCGTGCCGAGGGCGCCGTCCTAGACGAGCAGGTCCGAAGTCCGGTCAGTGGTCGTAGGCGATCAGTGACCGGGTGACGGGCTGGCCGGTGGCGCGGTAGTGCCGGATCGCGGCGGTCAACGCCAGGATCCGCTGGGCGGCACGGACCGCGACGCCGCTCGGGCTGCGCCCGCCGTGCAGTTCCAGGTCGAGCCGGCCCTTGAGGGTGTCGTTGACCGACTCGATCAGCTGGCGGATCGGTTCGAGGAACTGCTCGCCGGGCCGGGGAGCGAGGTTGCGGTAGGAGGGCCGCAGCAGTCGCACACCTCGCAGGGCACGAGCGGCCGCATTCGACGGGGGTGGAGTCGACGACCCAGATCGGGTCGGCCCACAGGTCGCTGTCGTGGGCCAGCGCGCAGATGGTGCGCTGGAGCAGGGGCAGTGCGCTGCGCAGGCGCTTGTCGTAGCCGGACTGGCCGGGCAGACAGGGGAAGGCGCCGGGCAGATGGCGAGGCAGGAACCGCAGCCGGCGGGTCTCGGAGCGGATGCCGGGCAGGGCCTGGGCGATGGCCACGGTGAGTGGTTCGGCGTCGGTCAGGCGCGGTGGGCGGCCCAGGCGAACGTGCTGACCCGTCTGGGTGAGCCAGTCATCGATCCTGACATACAGTGCGGTCAGAAGGGTGTCGAGGTCGTTGGTCACACATCGATCCTCGACACCCTTCGTCGCTTCTGCTCTGGCGTCGGGGGCAGGTTCGTCTGTCGTGAGGCGCAGCCCGGGTGGGCGACATTCGCCCCACTGCCGACGCGCTCCACGGGTGGGCTCATCAGCCGGTACGTCCCGCCTTACCCGTTCTCAGTTTTAGGACTTACTCGTCTAGACCGGCCGGTAGCGGTCGCCTCATCGCGCGCCCCCGTAGACCCGGGCGGCGGTGCCGCCGAGCACCGCGGCGCGCTCGGCGGGGTGCCAGCCCGCGAGCAGCCGTTCGACGCGGGCGCGTTCGCCCGCGTAGTCGTCGCGCAGCAGCAGAACCGGCCAGTCGGAGCCCCACAGGAGCCGGTCGGCTCCGAGCGCGGCCCGAGCGGCGGCGAGCAGTGTCACGGCCCTTCCCTCGTCGTCACCGAGCCCTGAGACCTTGGCGACCGCGCGCGGGGCCCGGGCGAGCTCATCGAGCGCGGTGCGCCAGGACCGTGGGTCGGCATCCGGCTCGTGCGCGTTCGCCAGGTGGTCGATCACGACGGCCAGCCCCGGATGGCGGGCGGCGAGCGCGGCGGCCTCGGGCAGCTGCGCGGCCGAGATGAGCAGCTCGAGCAACAGCTCCTCCCTCTCCAGGGCGATGAGCCCCGCCACCGTCGCCGGGTCGGTCCACCAGCCGGCCGGGGCGGCGGTGAGCGACTGCCGCACCCCGCGCAGCAGGGTGCCGCCGGGCGCGGCGCGCAGGGCGGCGAGCCGTTCCGCCGCGTCCGGGCGGGCGAGCTCCACCCAGGCGACCACGCCCAGGACCCGCGGGTCGTGGGCGGCGCCCGCCAGCAGCCGCTCGGATCCCGCGTCGCTCTCCTCGGCGGCGACCAGCACCACGCGGGCGACGCCCGTCGTTGCGAGCTCGGGGGCGAGGTCGTCGAGCGTGAATATCCGGCGGATCGCCCCCGACGCCGGCTCGGCGAGCCAGCCGGTGCCGAGCAGCTCCGCGCCCCAGACGTGGACGTGGGCGTCGACGACGCTCACCGGGCTAGACGAGCGGCCGGCGGCCGGCGTCGCGCCACGCCTCGTACTCGGCGCGGCTGTCGAGGCTGAGCGGGTAGTAGTCGGACAGCCGCGCGCCCTGCTCGAGCCGCATCCGGCTGAACTCCTCCCAGTTCTCGTGGTCCTCGGCCGACCGCACGAGCTCGAGCGCCTTGCCCGAGGGCACGATCACCGCGCCGTCGTCGTCGGCGACCACGACATCGCCCGGCAGGCAGAGCACGCCGCCGGCGGCGACCGGCACGTCGTAGGCCCAGGGGAACAGGTCGGTCTGCGAGGCGTAGTGCGGCGTCGTGCCGGTGCACCAGATCGGCACCCCGAGCTCGCGCACGCGCGCGGCGTCGCGGATGCACCCGTCGACGACGATGCCGGCACCGCCGCGACGCTTGAAGTAGCGCACGAGCATGTCGCCGAAACAGCCGGTGAACGAACTCCCGTAGGCCTGCACGACGAGCACGTCGCCCTCCTGCACGGTCTCGAGAACGGCCCAGAGGGCGGTGTCGCGCTCGACGTACTCCTGGCTCAGGCCGCTCGCGACGTCCTCGCGCTGCGGCATGAACTGCAGCGTCAGCGCCGAGCCGACCACGCGACTGCCGCGCTCGAGCGGGACGGGGCCCTGGACGGCGGTGCGGGTGATCCCCATGCCGTTGAGCTTGGCGCACGCCGTGGCGGCGCTCACCGCCTCCATCCGACGGAGGATGTCGGGGTCGGCCCGGTCGAAGGCCCCGCCGCGTACCGGCAGAGGCCAGACGGTCGACGGCGACTCGCGGGTGGTGTTCATGCGTTCTTCTCCTGAGCGGTGCGGACGAAGTCCTGGTGGGAGGCGCGGTGGACGCGCCGGGTGGTCTCGAGGTCGAGGGCGATCCGCGTGCGCGCGGGCAGGAGCACCTCGATCCGTGAGGCACCGACCGCGACGCGGTGGCGCGTGGTCGGAACGGGCGGGATGTCGTACCGGCGGTCGTCGCCCGGGTAGCCGGGCTCGGCGGTGTCGTGACCGGCGGTGACGATCTCGTCCTCACCGAAGGCGCCGGCCTGCACGACGACGAGCTGATCCTCGTCGCCGGTGTTGACGAGCTCGAGCGCGACGTGGTGCTCCTCGACCGCGCTGACGAGCGCCGCGACGCCGGGCGGCAGGCCGGGGCGTTCGCGCGTCCCGTCGCCGATCACGACACGGGCGAGCGCGAGGCCGCCGTAGTAGATGGCCGGTGGCGCGCCCGTCACGAGCTGGCTCAGCACCTCCGTCACGACGGGGTTGAGCCGTTGCCAGAAGTGGATGTCCCCGTCCTCCGGTTCGTCCGGTGCCTGTGCGATCAGGGACATCCGCCGGAGGGTCTGGGCGAGGGCCAGCTCGAGCGCGCGTTCCGGGTAGTCCGGATTGCGTCCGGCGAGGTAGCCGATCCACGGCGCCTCGTGGCCCTGCTCCTCCTTGTCGTGGAACCAGCGCACCGCCTCCCAGTCGGAGTCGGAGGCGGCCCGCAGCCGCTCGAGGCGCGGATCGTGCGCGACGTCGCCCTGCGCCCACGCGAGCCAGAGCACGGGCGCGAGCGGCACCGGGTGCCGGTCGAACCAGCCCTCCGGGCCGTGCCGGTAGGGCACGAGCAGCTCGCGGGTGCTCTCGTCGGCGCCGAGCCGCTCGGCCCAGCCGGGGCCGAGGCTGCCGCGGGTCGCGATGCGGTCGGCGACCACGCCCTCCGCCATCACGGCGTCGAGGGTGGCGCCGACGAGGCCGATCCGGTCGAGCGTGCCGGTGAGCACCACGGTGTTGAGCGCGGCGACCGTGGCGGTGGGCGCGATCGAGTGCAGGCCGTGAGGCCAGGTCCAGCCGTAGTGGCCGCCGTACCAGGCGCCGCCGTGCAGTTCGCCGACGACCCCGCCGGGACCGACGTTGTCGGGCAGCACGCCGCCGTTCGCGGCCGCGCGCTCGCGCCAGGCGTCGACGTACTCGAGCACCCAGTCGGCGAAGCGTCGGTCGTGGTCGTAGAGCCAGGCGTTGACCGCGAGGGTTGTCGCGGCGAGGTTGACGGCGGTGTCGCCGCGCCCCATCCGCTCCTGCATCGCCCGGCCCATCGCACGGGCCGCGGCCGGGTCGGCCAGGTCGTCCCAGCCGCGGATGCCGGGGACGTCGAGCAGGGGGAGGCCGTAGATCTCCATGCCGGCCTGGTCGGCGCGGTATTCCTCCCAGTCCTCGCCGACGCCCCAGCGCGGACCACCGGAGCCGGTGTGCGGGGCGACGATCGTGCGGGTGACCGGGTCGTAGTTGCCGGCGCCGGGCAGGTAGAGCTCGGCGAAGCGACGCGCGCGTGCGCGGAACACGGCGTCGGAGGGATCCGCGGCGCAGATGGAGAGGAAGAACGGCAGCGACTCGCCCTGGTGGAACCAGTCGTAGCCGAGCTCGTACTCCTCCCGCACGAATCCGAACTCGGTGAGTTGCCGGGTCACGCCCTCCCAGTGATGCTTGGCCGCGTCGAGAACGTCGGCGGATCCGCCGAGGCGATACAGCACGGGCCAGTTGAAGAACGGCTCGTAGAAGTCGTCGACACCGTCGCGACCGTACATCCGTCCCCGGTAGCGCAGCCGGCCGTCAGGCTCGCAGAAGCGTCGCTCGAACTCGCGCCAGGCACGGTCGAGGCGGGCGAGCAGCTCGCGCTCGAGGACCGCCCAGCGGGGCAGCTCACGGACGGGGACGGTGGCGGAGATCCTGATCATCCTTTGACCGCTCCCGAGGTGAGACCGCCGATGATGCGTCTTTGCAGGAGGACGTAGAACACGATCACGGGCGCGACCGCGAGCAGCATGTTCGAGTAGACGATCGTGAAGTCGGTCGAGTACTTGCTGATCGCCGCGAACACGCCGGTGGTCACCGTGTAGATGCCGGACCCGGGTCCCAGGATGATCCGCGGATTCACGAAGTCCGACCAGACGCCCACCGAGTTGAGCACGACGGCGGTCGCGACGGCCGGGCGCATGAGCGGGAAGATGATGCGCCAGAACGTGCCCATCCGGCTCGCGCCGTCGATGCGAGCCGCCTCGTCGAGCTCGCGCGGGATGCTTTTGACGAACGCGGTGAAGAGGAACACCGTCGTGGGGATCGTCAGCGCCGTCTGGAACAGGACGAGACCGGGAACGGTGCCCATGAGGCCGATGGTCCTCAGCACGTAGATCACGGGGATGACGATCGCCTGGCTCGGGATGAACAGGCCCGCCAGCAGCACGAGCAGCACCAGCCGGTGGCCGCGCCGGACCCCGCGGGCGATCGCGTAGGCGGCCGGCCCGGTGACGAGGATCGAGAGCACGTTGACCGACGCGACGAGCAGCGCGGTCGTGCCGTAGGCGCCGATCACGTTGAAGTCGGCGGAGGTCGCGGCCGCCACGATGTTGTCGATCGTGAACCCGTCGGAGGGCACGTCGAACGGCGAACTGACGATGTCGTCCTGGCTCTTGAACGCGTTGGTCACGAGCAGATAGAGCGGGACGACCATCACGGCGGCGAGAACGACGAGCACGACGCCCCGGAGCAACCGGATGACGATCACGCGGACACCGCCTGTTCACTCTGGCGGCGGAGCTGGGTGACGACGACCGTCACCGCGATGATCGCGACCATGAGCACGACCGATTGGGCCGCGCCGTAGCCGAGCTGTGAACGGCTGAAGGAGGTCGTGAGGATGTTGAACACGGTCGTCTGGGTGGTTCCGGCAGGCCCGCCCGCGGTGAGCGCGAGCACGAGCTCGTAGACCCGCAGCAGGCCGATGGCGGAGAGCACGACGTTGAGCGTGACGGTCGGCGCGAGCACGGGGAGCTTGACCTGCCAGAAGGTCTGCCAGGGGCCGGCCCCGTCGATGCGGGCCGCCTCCAGAAGCGAGACGTTGAGAGTCTGAAGGCCCGCGAGGTAGAGCACGACGTTGACCCCGAAAGTCGCCCATATGATCACCGCGACGGTCGTGAAAGTGGCCCATACGGGGTCGGCGAGGAAGGGGAGGCGTTCGAGACCGAGGTTGGTGAGCAGCGCGTTGACCGCGCCGTTGCTGCCGAGGATCGACGCCCAGAGGAAACCGAGGATGACCGGCCCGATCACATACGGTGAGAAGACCAGCACACGCATGACAGTGTTGACGCGGGTGTGGCGGTTGAGGAGCAGGGCGACGCCGACGCCCAGCGTGTTGCAGGCGATCGTGCCCACGACGGCGATCACCGCGGTGAAGGCGGCGGCCCGCAGCACCTCGGGGTCCTGCACGAGCCTCTCGTAGTTGCGGGTTCCGACCCATGACGGCGGGATGGTGAAGCCGTCCCAGTTCGTGAGGCTGAGGTAGATGGCGATCGCGATCGGGATGAGGACGAACAACGCGACCAGCGCGAGCGCCGGCGCGATCATGACGGTGTCGGTGAGCAGTTCGAGGCGGGCGTCCCGGCGACGGCGGGTGGCCGGAGCCGCCCCGCCGGCTCCGGCCCGGGTGTCATTGCCCGGCATTCAGATCCCACCAGGAGTCCAGGGCGGCCGCCGCGTCCGCCGGAGTGGTCTTGACGTAGAGGGCCTGGACCTGCTTGTTGAGCTCGTCGCCGAAACCGCCGGGAATCCTGGGGCCGGACGTGCCGAGTACGAGGCGGGGAGCGGCGTCGAGGATCGCCGCGACCGCCTGGTTGAGCGGGCTGCCCTTGTAGGAGATCCCCTGGCGGAAGTTGCCCTCGGAGGCGAGTGACGCGGTGACGGCCGTCTTGTCGCTGACCAGGTACTCGACCAGGCTCAGCGCGAGGTCCCGGTTCTTGGAGGCCTGCAGGATCGAGTACGGCTGCGCGGGTCCGCTCATCTGCCCGGCCGGGCTGCCGTCGAGTGACGGCGCCGCGAAGACTCCCACGTCGAACGAGGTGGCGGCCTCGTCGATCGAGGGCACGATCCAGTTGCCGATCACGTAGGTCGCGGCCTTGCCGGAGGTGAATCCGTCGATCGAGTCCTGGTACTTGAGGCCGAGCGCGTCGGGATCGACGAGGCCGTCGGCGATCCAGCCCGCATAGGCGTCGAGGTACTTCTCGTACGCGCTTTTCGCGAAGGTGGCGGAGCCGGCGTTGCGCTTGGCGTAGAAATCATCGGACGCGAGGAGCTGCGGGTTCGCCAGCATCGCGAACTGCGCTCCGGTGACCCACTCGCCCGCCGTCTGCAGCGGAAGGTAGCCGGCCGCCTTGAGCGCCTTGAGGTCCTTGGTGAACTCGTCGAGGCTGGTCGGCGGCGCGTCGATGCCGGCGGCGGCGAAGGCTTTCTTGTTGTAGAAGACGAGCGACTGGATCTGCGCGCCGGTGGCGACCTGCCAGATCTTGCCGTCGACCTGGTTCTGCTCGGCGAGCGGGGTGTCGAGCACCCACGGCTCCTTCGGGAAGGCGAGCAACTGCGGTGCCACCACGGGGTCGAGGTTGCTGGCGACGATGTCGGGCACGTCACCCGAGGCGAGCTCCTGCTGGAGGGTCGCCTGCACGTCCTCCCCGCTCGGCACCTCGATGGTGACGGTCACCCCCTTGTGCTTGGCGACCCAGGGCTGGACGAGGTCCTCGTAGTACTTCTTCGTCAGGACCGGTGTGATGTTGGCGAGGATGCGGAGCTCACCCCCGCCCTCCTCGGCGCTGTCGGTCGCGCATCCCGTCAGCAATCCCGCGATCATTGCCGAGCCGATGAGGATCGCGGCGGCGCCGCGTGTGCTGTGTCGCATGAATCTTCCTTGATCTGTAATCGCCTATCGATAGGCAATGGGCGCACAGTAATCGGTCGCGCGTTCGGCGGCAACCTTAGGACGGGTTCGATGCGTCGAGATTTCCGGACGCGTGCGCGGCGAAGGCGCTCGCGGCGACCTCCGGATCGCCGCTCATGAGCGCGTCGATGAGATCGGCGTGCCAGTGGACGACCCGTGCCCGGTCGCCGAGGTAGGAGGGGTCGCCGATCGCGCGCTGGCTGATGAGCATGGGCTCGAGGGTGTCCCAGAGTCTGGCGAGCACCGAGACGCCCGCGGCGGCGATCACGCCGCGGTGGAACTCGACATCGAGTGTGCGGAAGGCCGCCCAATCCCCGGCGGCGACGGCTTCCTGCATTCGCGAGACGATCGCGCGCAGCCGGGTGAGGATGGCGGCGTCCGCGGTCGTGACCACGAGGCGGGCACCTGCCGCCTCGAGCGCGGCGCGCATCTGTCGGGCGATCGCGAACTCCTCGGGGGAGATCTCGGTCACGTAGCTTCCGTGGCGGGGCACCGAGACCACGAGCCCCGCGTGCACCAGCCGCTTCACCGCCTCGCGCACGGGCGCCTGGCTGATGCTGAGCTGCCGGGCGATCTCGGATTCCACGACGCGGGATCCGGGCGCGCGCGAGCCGTCGAGGATCGAGGTGAGGATCAGGTCGTACACCTGGTCCGAAAGCAGTCCCCGGTTGATTCCGGTGTCGGTCATGGTGCCTTCCGTTGCGCTCTGATGTTCTGTCCAGGCTAGCGATAGTCGATAGAGGGCGTCGCCGTTGTCGCGGTGATCGAGACCGAAGCCGTCTCGGCCCGGTTGCCGGCTCCCCATTGACTCGCTGGATGTCCCTCACTACTTTTCGATTATCGATTAGTGATTGGACCAACGATGGCCCGTCGGATCATCGCGGCACGCGCCGCCGCACTCGCCACGATCGCCGTCGCCGCATTGCTCGGCGGCACCCTCGCAGGCGCGCCTCCAGCCGCGGCCACGGGAGGCGCCACCTACCACGTGAGCACCTCCGGCTCCGACTCCAACCCGGGCACCTCGAGCTCCCCGTTCCGGAACCTCCAGCGATGCGCCGCTGTCATGACCGCCGGCGATACGTGCGAGATCGCATCCGGGACATATCGAGAGACCGTCACGCCGTCCGCCAACGGCACGGCGACGAACCGCATCACCTACACCGCCGCGCCGGGCGCGGCGGTCATCGTCGACGGCAGCGATCCGGTGGCCGGCTGGTCGCAGGTCACCGGGGCGCAGCTGACCGCGCTCAAGGCGAACGATCCCACCCTCGACGGGTCGGAGTTCGCCGCGGCGGTCGGAGCCGGTCGGATCCATCGTGCCGCCGTCACCGTCAACGGCGACCTCTCCGGACAGCAGGTGTTCGTCGACGGTGCGATGCAGCCCGAGGCGGCGTGGCCGCACCCGGGCAACAACCCGGCCGAGCCGGTGCTCGCCTCCGCGCAGTCCGGCACCCAGACCTCGCTCTCCGACCCGGCGCTCACCCAGCCGGCCGGCTGGTGGGTCGGCGCCCGCCTCACGTCGCACAACTGGTTCGTCAGCGAGACCGGCACCGTGACCGGCTCGGCGGTCGGTTCGGTGACCGCGAGCAGCCTGCCGGCATGCGTGGGTCTCAGTCCCAACCGGAAGAACCTCTACTCGCTGAGCGGCAAGCTCGCCCTGCTCGGCAAGGCGGGCGAGTGGCACCACCGCTCGGCCGACGGCCACCTCTACCTCTGGACCCCGGACGGGGCCGCCCCCTCGAGTCACACCGTCGAGCTCAAGAAGCGCGACCTCGCCTTCGACCTCTCCGGTCGCTCGTACACGACCGTGCTCGGGATCGGCATCAAGGGCGCCACCGTCCGGACCTCATCGTCAACCCACCACGTGGTGCTCGACGGGATCACCGCTCGCCACGTCTCGGCTTACAGCGACCTCACCATCGACCCGAACAAGGTCACGCCCAGCGACCCCTGCGACGTTCTCACCGCCGGCGAGACCACGAGCGGCATCCAGCTGCGTGGCACGGCCAACGTGCTGCGCAACAGCACAATCGACTGGAGCGCCGGCAACGGCGTGATGGTGGCGGGCACCGGCAACACGGTGACCAACAACCGCATCACGAACGCCAACTACATGGGCAGCTACGCGGCGAGTGTCAATGTGCTCGGCAGTGACCACCTCATCAGTCACAACACGGCATGGGGCAGCGGGCGCAGCAACCTCAACATCGACAACAAGGTCTCCGGCACCACCGCGTCGGGCCATCTGATCCGGTACAACGATTTCGGCGACTACGGCAAGCTCGTCAACGACGTCGGCGCGATCTACGTGTGCTGCCGGGTGAACATGGCGAACACGATCATCGACCACAACCTGCTGCACGACGCGGCCCCGGGCGTGGCCGAGGACGGGCCGGCGCCCGGCGTATACCTCGACCTCGAGACCCACAACGCCACGGTCGCCGACAACGTCGCCTGGAACCGCACCACCTACGGCGTCGTGCTGATCAACCCGAACGGGGGCACGACCTCGGGTAACAAGATCTACGGCAACACGAGCGGCACCGACCCCAAGGCGGTCAGCCTGTTCGGCGGCACCTACTCCACCTCCGAGGTGAAGAACAACATCGGCACGGTCGACACCGCGACAGGGGTCACGGTGACCGGCAACCTGCCGAACTCGACCAACCCGCAGTTCACGAACGCCGCCGGGCTCGACTTCACGGTCGGCTCCGGCTCCCCGGCCCGCAACGCCGGTGCGGTGCTGCCGCCCTGGACGGACAACTCGACCGACGCGACCCCCACGATCGGCGCCTACCAGTACGGTGCGACGAAGTGGGTCGGCGGGGCGCGCTCCGTCGGCGCGGCCATCCAGGCGGAGTCAGCCGTATCCGGCTCCGGCACGAACACCCGCTCCGGCGGGACCGGCACGGTCGTCGGCAGTTTCGACGGCGGCGACCGGCTGCGCTACGCGAACGTCGCCTTCGGCAACGGGCGCACCATGTTCGCGGCGACCCTCGCGACCGAGACGCAGTACGCCAACCAGCGCTTCGAGATCCGCATCGACTCGGCCACCGGCCCCGTCATCGGCACCGCGACGGTCTCGGCGACCGGCGGCTTCGACCGCTTCGTGCCCCAGTACACGCCGATCGTCCCGACCAGCGGCACCCATGACGTGTACCTCATCGCCCTCGGCACCGGGCCGGGTGTCGGCGACATCGACACGATCGCCTTCACGCGCACCACGGCGAAGCTGGAGGCGGAGCAAGCGGACGCCGGTTCCGGCACGAGCGTGATCGCGGGCGGGACCGGGACGTCCGTCGGGAGCTTCGACGGCGGTGACAGCCTGTCCTTCCGTTCGGTCGACTTCGGAATGGGACGCACATCGTTCTCCGCCTCGCTGGGTGTCGATCCCGCCTACGCGGGCCAGACCTTCGAGGTCCGGATCGACAGCGCGACCGGTCCGGCGATTGGTACGGTCACGACGACCTCGACCGGTGGATGGACGCGGTTCGCGACCCAGAGCATCGCCATCGCGAGCAGTAGCGGTGTGCACGATGTGTTCCTGGTCGCGACCGGCGGTGCGGGCGTCGCCAACATCGACTGGGTGGCGTTGGAGTAGCTCCGGCCGCCGGGCACGTTCGTCGCCACTCGCCGCGATCGGAGAATCCGACCTGTCCAGGTGGAGCATCCGGATGAGCGGTCACACAGCCCCGGCCCTCCCGGTCCCCGCGCCACTCGATGATCCGCTCTTACGTTGAGGGACTACCCGAGCCTGGTCATCGATCCCACGGCTGACATCGTGGAAGCGGGGGTGGGAGCCCTCGCGGGCAGCGGCTGCTCGGTCCAGATGCACTTGCCCTCGGCGGTGTAGCGCGTGCCCCAGCGCTGCGACAGGGCCGCGACCAGCTGGAGTCCGCGTCCCCCCTCGTCGGTCTCGGACGCGCGGCGGATGCGGGGAGTGGTGAGGCTTCTGTCGTGGACCTCGCAGATGAGCGACCGGCTCCGCAGCAGGCGGAGCACGATCGGCCCCTTCGCGTGGCGGACCACGTTCCCGATCAGCTCGCTGGCCAGGAGTTCGGTGGTCATCGTCAGGTCGTCCAGGCCCCAGGTCGACAGCTGCTCGCGGACGTGCTGCCGTGCCACGCCGGCGGCTCTGGGGTCCTCGGGCAGGCACCACGAGCTCATGTCGCGGCGGTCGAACGATTTGACGCGCGTGATGAGCAGGGCGGCGTCGTCGGCGGTCTGCAGGTCGGCGGGGAGCAGGGCGCCGGTGACGGAGTCGCACAGGAGTTCCAGCTCCGCGTCACAGGTGTAGCAGGTGATCCGCCTCAAGGAGGTCGTGAGGCTCGCGGCGAGCTGGGCCATGCCGCTGTCCAGGTCACAGGTGGGGGACTCGACCAGGCCATCGGTGTACAGCACGAGGAGGGCGTCGTCGGGCAGTCGTACGTCGAGGGTCTCGAAGGGGGGTTCGGCGGCGCCGAGCGGCGGGTTGGCCGGGATGTCCGGGAAGAAGGTGGTGCCGTCCGGGCGGACGATGGCGGGGGACGGGTGCCCGGCGCCGGCGAGGGTGCAGATTCGGGTGCTGGGATCGTAGAGGGCGTACAGGCAGGTGGCGTACGAGTCGTCCCCCAGGTTGCTGACGAGCTCGTTGAGGTTGTACAGGATCTCCTCGGGCGGAAGCTCGAGGGCGGCGAGGGTGTGCACGGCGGTGCGCAGGCGTCCCATGGTCACGGCCTCGGGCATGCCGTGGCCCATCACGTCGCCGATGACGAGTGCCACCCTGTCGGAGGACAGGGGGATGATGTCGTACCAGTCGCCGCCGACCTCCATCTCCTTCCCGGCGGGCATGTAGCGGGCCGCGGCGGTGACGGCGGGCAGAGAGGGAAGCTCGTGGGGAAGCAGCTCACGCTGTAGTTCCTGGGCGTGGGCGTGCTCCGCCTCGTACAGCCTGGCACGTTCCAGGGCATGGGCCATCAGGCTGCCGACCGCGTTGAGCAGGGTGGACTCATCTTCGGTGAAACGGCGCGGCTGGCTGAAGCCCAGGACGCAGCAACCGACCCGGTGGTCGGGGGCGAGCAGGGGAAGGAAGGCCCATGCCCGCTTCCCGCTCACGGCGAGGAGGTCGGCCATGCCCGGGAACACGCGGAGATACTCCTCCGGCGAGCAGATGAAGACCGGGGCACGGCTTTCGAGCGCCTGGACGATGGGAGGGATGGTCGCCGGGTCTTTCGACTGCACCGAGTCGATGCACGCCTGGGAGTATCCCACCGAGCCGATGGATCGAAGGCGATTGTTCTCGATCCCGTAGATGATCAGACCGGTCGCGACGAACAGCGACGACAGCCGGTCGGCGGTGACGTTCGTGACGTCGCGCAGGGTCAGTGCCGAGGCGAGCGCGCTGGTCAGCTCGCCGATGCGGGCGGCGCGTTCCGCCGCCGCGCGCGCGTCGGCGGCCTGCTCGGCCTCTTGTGCCCGCTTCTCGGTGACATCGCTGATGAACATCGTCATGCCCTCGGGCACCGGAACCAGCCGCACGTGGTAGCAGCGGTTGTTGGCGGGCCACCGGACGTCGAACTCGGCCGGCAGTCCCTCGTCGGTGGCCTGCCGGAAGCGGCTCTCCAGATCGGGTGTCGTGACCGTGGGCAGCTCCCACAGGACGCGCCCGAGCGGCTTCTGCCCGGAGCCGATGAGCCGTTCGGCTTCCAGGTTGAGGAAGGTGATCTTTCCGTCGTCGTTCATGGCGATGAAGCCGTCGCTCATGTGCCAGAGGGCCCGGCCGACACGGTCGAGGGCGAAACGGGCTTCCGTGGTGTCCCACAACGTGCCGATCATGTAGGCCGGCTCGCCGCTCTCGTCGAGCAGCAATCGGCTCCGCACCTGCACCCAGCGGATCTTCCCGTCGGCGTGGCAGATGCGGTGCTCGGCGCTGAACATGCTCTTGGAGCGGATGGCCTCGTCCAGCGCGGCCAGCACCCATGGCAGGTCCTCGGGGTGGACCATCTTGGTCCAGGTCTCGATCTGCCCGTCGAAGGTGTCCGGGTGGACGCCGAAGATCTCGCAGAGCGCGTCGCTCCAGGTGAGGTCGCCCGTGCGGATGTCCCAGTCCCACGTGCCGACCATGACCGTGTTGAGCGCCTGCTGGAGCTGGGCGCCCGAGAGCGTGGGGCTCACACCGCGGGCGGCGGCGGACGGTGGCGGGGAGACCCCGCGCAGGCGGTTCGCCGCCCAGCGGGCTGCCATCCGGAGGAACACCTGTTGGTCCGGTGAAGGCTCGCCGGGGGCGGCGGTCAGGACGGAGAGCGTGCCGAGCGGGCCGTCGGGGCCGGGCAGCGGGACGGCCGCCATTCCGGCGACGCCTGGAGAGGTCCGGAACTGTGGCTCGGAGCCGGGAGCCGGATACGCGGCCGGCTTCGGAGAGGACCACGCGAAAGCGCCGCCGCGGGCCGCGCGGGCGGGTGCGCCGGGTTCGTCCCGCTTGACGTTCTCCCACGCCTGGGTGAAGGTCCGGGGCAGGCCGGTGGTGACCACCAGGCGGAGCGCGTGGTCGCCGGAGGGGTCGCTCAGGTGCGCCATGCCGCCCAGCCCGCCGAGCTCGGCGACCGCATGGTGGAGCGCGACCCGCAGCGCCTCGGTCGCCGTCAGGCCGTCGTCCATGCTCTCAAGCGCCCGCAGCCTTTCCACTGCCGAACGCTTCGAGAGTCCCTGTATGTCCAGGGTGTGTTTGTCCACATGCATGTTTGATGATCGCCCAGGTGGGCTGGCAGGAGATCTAGCGAACCCGGAACGTACTAATCGTATGTGGGCAAATGTCGCATTTGTGGCAAATTTTGGCCAGTGAACTGCCGGGAGGCCGCCCGGGGTTGTACGTGGAGTCCGGCTTCGGCGAGATCGGGACTTTGCCGAAGCTCCACCGGAGGCTCGACGGGAGCATGCCACCACTCGGGGTGGGGATCGGCGCCGGCGCGGGTGTGGGCGGAGCGGCGTCGAGGGCCTTCGGGGCCGAGGTGCGGGCACTCCTGCCTCGTATCATCTGACCGATTTGTCACTTCATTTACACTGCGATGAAAGGAAATATGTCGATTTCGATCTCTTATTCTCATGGTGAGTGATCGACGTTTCAGAAATGAACGGGAGCGCCATGGGCGACTTCACATAACGTGGATCGCGATCCTGGGCGGAGGCTCGGCAGGCGAGCACCAAGGAAGGGGATCGATGACCGATCGATATGGTAGGGATCACAGATGAGGGACTCCGAACCTGTCAAGAATCCTGCCATCGGGATCGACCCGACGATCCCGCATCCCGCTCGTATCTAGGATTACCCCCTGGGGGGTAAGGACAACTTCGTCTCCGACCGCGCCGCCGCCGAGCAGTTCATCAAGGTCTCGCCCGGGACGCGCGAGGGTGTTCGGGCGCACCGCGCCTTTCTCGGCCGAGGAGTGAGATACCTGGCCGAGGACGCTGGAATCGAGCAGTTCCTCGACATCGGTACCGGCATTCCCACTCAGGGCAATACTCATGAGATCGCGCAGGAGATCAATCCGCGCGCCCGTGTGGCCTATGTGGACAACGACCCGATCGTGCTCGCTCACGGCCGTGCTCTGCTCACGAGCACCGAAACGGGCGCCACCACTGTGATCGAAGCCGACCTCCGGAAACCGGACGCGATCCCCTCGAACCCGGAAGTCAGGAAGGTGCTCGACTTCTCGCAGCCAATCGCCGTCATCCTGGACACCCTCAAGGGCCGGCTCGACCTGGAACTGCACGGCGGGCGCAGCCCGAGCGGCGTCGCGGTCCGTGCCGCCCAGCGGATCCTGGCGTTGACCGCCGCGATCCGGCACAACCGCGCACCCGTCCGGCCCGGGTGCGGGCGGACAAGGCCTGCTCCTCCCAGGCCATCCGTTCTCACCTGCGCCGGCGCGGTATCCGCGCCACGATTCCCGAACCGGCCGACCGGGTTCAAGGCCGGCTACGACGCGGCAGCCGCGGTGGCCGCGGTGGCCGGCCTTCGGCCTTCGGCCGGATCGACCACCGCGATCGCGACACCGTGGAGCGCGGCGTCAACCGGCTCAAGCGCCACCGCGCCCTCGCCACCAGATACGACAAGCTCGCCGTCCGTTACCAGGCCACCATCCATATCGCCGCCATCGACGACTGGCTCACCTGCCTTTGAAACAGGCTCTAGGCGGCGGTCGCCTGCTCCGGCAGGCGGGCGCCTAGCAGGGCCAGGCAGTTGACCCACATGGTGTCGAGGCCCTGGGTGTCGTTGTACAGCTTCGCGAAGAGCACCTGGCCCTCGATCTGCGCGACCACGGCACGAGCGGCCGCGGCGCTGTCGGCCACGGTGACCTCGCCTCGCGCGCGCGCCTCCTCGACGACGGACCGCACCATGTCGACCTGGGCGTCGAAGATCTCCTGCAGGCGGACGCGGATCGGCTCGGTCCGGTTGCTCAGCTCCAGCGTGAGGTTGCCGAACATGCAGCCGGAGACGGTGCCGCACGACTCCTTCCCGGCGCTCTGCTCGGCCGCGGTCGCCTCGAACAGCCGGCGCAGCCGCTCCAGGGGGGCGCCGTCGCCGTCGAGGATCACCTTCCAGCTGTCGCGCTCCTCGGTCCACTCCTCGTCGATGACGGCCCGGACCAGGGCTTCCTTGGACTCGAAGAAGTAGTAGAAGCTGCCTTTCGGGACGCCGGCGGCCTTGCAGATCTCCGCGACCCCGAGCGCGGAGTACCCGTTCAGCTCGATCAGCCGCTGCGCGGCGGTGAGGATCTTTTCCCTGGCGTCACTGGTCCGTCCCATATGACAAGTGTACGACCGGTCGTCTATGTTTTCCACTAGACCGGTCGTCTATAAACGGAGGGTAATCATGAGTCATCCGATGCCTGTGATCCTGGAGCGATGGAAGGCCGCGTTCGACGGCCACCGGCCGGACGCGATGGCCGAGCTGTTCACCGACGACGCGCTGTTCCTGGGCTTCCTCCCGGAACCGGCGTCCGGCAGGGAGGCCGTACGCGCCTACTACGCGGCCGTCCCGCCCGGCCGCACGGCCGAGGTGAGGATCCTGCACACCTACACGCTCGGGGAGGTGGTGGCGGGCGGTTTCGCCGCCGTCTCGTTCCGTGCCGACGGCGAGGACGAGGTGCCGGTGAACCTCTCCCTGGTCCTGGTGCGCGAGGGTGACACCTGGCGCATCCGGCACTACCACGTCTCGCGCGTCCTCGAGCAGTAGCCGGCGCGTCCGCGGGGGCCCGGTTCCGGGGCCGGGCGTCCGCCTCCCAGGTTTTGACGAATACTAGACCGGTCGTCTACATTGAAGTAGTAGACCAGTCGGCTAGTAAGGAGTCATCAGATGAACACGCAGGAACAGAAGGTCGCGATCATCACGGGGGCCTCCCAGGGCATCGGCGCGGGTCTGGTCGCGGGGTACCGCCGGCTGGGTTACGCCGTCGTCGCGACGTCGCGCTTCATCGCGCAGCCCGACGACCCGGAGATCCTCGCCGTCCGGGGCGACATCGCCGACCCCGAGACCGCCGAGAAGGTCGTCGACGCCGCGATCGGGAAGTTCGGCCGCCTCGACACCGTGGTCAACAACGCCGGGATCTTCATCGCCAAGCCGTTCACCGACTACACCGACGACGACCTCGCGATCTACCTCGGCGTGAACCTGACCGCGTTCTTCCAGGTCACCCGGCGGGCCGTCCCGCACCTGCTGGCCCACGGCGGCGGCCACATCGTCAGCATCACCACCAGCCTGGTCGACCACGCCAACTCCAACGTGCCGTCGGTGCTCGCCTCGCTCACCAAGGGCGGCCTGCAGTCGGCCACGAAGTCGCTCGCGGTCGAGTACGCCGGCCGCGGCCTGCGGGTCAACGCGGTGTCGCCGGGCGTCATCCGGACCCCGATGCACGCGCCGGAGACGCACGAGGCCCTGGCCACCCTGCACCCGGTCGGCCGCCTGGGTGAGATCTCCGACATCGTCGACGCCGTGGTCTACCTGGAGAACGCGCCGTTCGTGACGGGCGAGATCCTGCACGTCGACGGTGGCCAGAGCGCCGGTCACTGACCTTTTCCGGCGAGCCCCCGGCGTGGGCGAGGGCCTCTTCAGGGCGGCTGTTCCAGGACCGCGGCTCGGTACGGCGGCTTTGGGACGGCGGCGCGGGGGCGGCGTGCCCGTCAGCCGCGGGCGGCCCGCTCGTGGTGACGGATCACCTCTTCGATGACGAAACGCAGGAACTTCCCGGCGAACTCCGGATCGAGCTTCGCCTGCGTGGCGAGCGCCTGGAGCCGTTCGATCTGCGCCGCCTCCCTCACGGGATCGGCCGGGGGGAGCCGGTGGGCGGCCTTCAGCTCACCCACCTGCCTGGTGCACTTGAAGCGCTCCGCGAGTAAGTGGACCAGCGCCGCGTCGATGTTGTCGATGCTGTCTCGAAGGTCTCGAAGGTGGGCGAGGGGCGGGTCGATGCGCTGCCCGTCGTCCTCGAGAGACTGGTCGTCCATTCGCTTCTCGCCTCCGCTCGGGTCGGTGGTGGAGTCCGTCGTCCCGCCTCGACGGGCGTCGGCCGGGCCTGGACCTCCCCGGCGGGTGTGACCGCGCCGGCCGGGCCGGGGCCCTCCCGGCGGGCGCGACCACGGTGGCCGGGCCAACCGGGCGACCGGTGAAGATTACACCCGCGGGCGAGGTGGGAGCGCGACCCGAGCCCGTGGCGTCCGCCGGGCCGCGGGCCGCCGGACCGTGTCCGGCGGCCCGGCGAGGACTACCTCGCCCAGGCCTCGCGGCCGGTGGTCACACCGGCGCCGGTGCGCAGTGACTCCTCGATCGCCAGGCCGATCAGGTGGTCCTGGCAGCCGTCGGCCAGGGAGTAGGGCTCCGGGGCCTCCCCCCGACACCAGGAGGTCATCCGGCACAGGAGCGAGACGACGGCCAGATCGTCCTCGGAGAAGTGCGCGCCCCGATGATCGTTGCGGTAGACCACGCGCCCGTCGAAGCTGATGTGGTCCAGCTCGCGGCCCTCCAGGTTCAGGTCGATCCCGGTCTGGCGCCGCATGAGCCGCGACTCCACCGGCGTCCTCGGGTCGGCCAGGCGCACCACGCTGTCGTCCACGATCTCTCCCAGCGATCCCCGGACGACGACGCGCCGGGCGCGCAGCGGGTTCCACCACTGGTTGTCGGTGAAGTCGTAGAGCCCCATCCCCTCGGCGAACTCCAGGGTGGCGATCGTGGTTGCCGCCTCCTTCGGCGTGGAGTCGCCCGTCCAGCCGTCCCTGGACAGCGGGTCGGCCAGCGGGGCGGTGAACGAGCGCGCCGTCACCGTGGTCTCCCCGAAACCGGCCCCGAGCAGGTGCCGGATCAGGGACACGGCGTGGTACAGGTGCGTCGAGGAGATCTGCGCGGAGGTCACCTGCCCGATGATCCCCTCGCGGACGAGCGCGAGCCTCGCCGCGTGCCCCGGCATGTACGAGTACTGCTCGGCGACCTGCACCAGGCCGCTGGACCCGACGGCCGACCACAGGTCGCGCAGCCCGTCCAGGTCGGCCGCCGGGGGCGTCTCCGCCAGCACCGGCACGCCGAACCCCACCAGCTCCTTCGTCACCTCCGGGGTGACCGGCCACGGCACCGAGGGAATGACGAACTCGGGACGTCCGGCCGCGAGCATCTCCCCGACGGAGCGGAACGTCGGCACGCCCCAGGCGGCCTCGACCTCGGCGCCGCGCTCCCGTGACCTGGTCACCACGCCGGACACCGACAACCGCTCGGGCAACCGCCTGGCCAGGCGCACGAAGAACTCCGAACGCCACCCGCTGCCGACCAGGCCGAAACGTCCCGCTGACTGTGAGGTCATCACACTTCCTTGAAAGGGGGTGTCGTGACCCGCCGGGACGAGTTCGTCGGGCCCCGCGCGTCACGATGCGCGTATCGAACAGGAGACTACTCGGACCGGTCGACGTCCCCCGGGGCCGACGTCCCTCCGAGCGGCGCGGTCCGCCACTCCGGGCTCGAGGGCGGGGAGGCGTTGTCGCCCGCCGGGTGGCGGTCGCGGCGGGTGCGGAGCTTGTGGCGGTTGCCGCAGCGGTCCATCGAGCACCAGCGCCGCGCCCCGGGGCGGGAGGTGTCGAGGAAGAGCAGGTAGCAGCGCTCGCCCCCGCACATCCTGATCCGGTCGAGGGCAGGGCCGCCGAACACCTCGATGGCGTCGCGGGCCACCGCGGAGAGGAACTGCGCCCCGGTCACGGGGGAGGCCCAGCCGCGATCCAGGGCGGGGCCGATGACCGGGACGGGCGGCGGCGCGGCGGCGGCCTCGTTCAGCGTGGCGAGATCGGCCTCGGAGAAGGCGCGCGAGCCCGTGGCGGCGGTCGCGGCGAGCCGCTGGACGGCGGCGCGCAGGCGGAGGGCGGCGGCGAAGTCGCCCTGGGAGACCTGGACGAGGTCTCCGAGCCCCGCCCTGGAGTGCGGGATCCAGGCGGCGAGGTCGCCGGGCGTGTGGAGCCGCTCCCATTTCGAGAGCTCTCCCTCGCCTCCGGTGACGAGAAGCTCCAGGCACAGCGTGCCGGCGTCGAACCTGAAGCGCTGCCCGTCGAGCGGGGTGAGCTCCATACCGGTTGCCAAGGTCATGGATCGAGTGTAACACTTGACACCGGTTAAACCAGTGTCAACGAGAGGGAGTGCGACGATGAGCCTCGAGCGTGAGCTGATCGAACTGTCCGAGCGGGCCTGGGAGGCCAACAGGAACGGCGACGCGGAGTTCTACGACCGCTTCCTCGCCGAGGCGCCGCTGAGCGTGTCGCAGTGGGGGATCGTGGACGACCGGGAGGCGATCCTGAAGGGGTTCGCCGAGAACCGCAACCCGTACACGCGCACGGACCTGAGCGACCACCGGGTGACCGTGCTGAACGACGGCGGCGCGACCCACACCGCCACCGTGGAGATCGACGTGCTCGTCAACGGCACGGACAAGCAGACCATGAGAATCTTCGCCACCACCGTGCTGACCCGCCGCGACGGCGAGTGGAAGGCCGCCCTGTTCCAGATCACCCCGGCGCCCGCCGGGTGAGGCGCGCCCCTGTCAGGTGATCATCGGGGTGACGCGACTCCACGAGCGGTTTTCGGTGGCGTGCCGCTTCAGAAGGCGTTCGTGTCGTAAATGGCAATTATCCGAAGTGAGGATATTCGCCAAGGTGGATTTCTCCAGCGGTGTGGGCGATTCGCCCACACCGCTCCAGATTCACCGCGCGAGCAGCGGGAGCGCCGGGAAGGTGTGGTCCTGCCACAGCAGCCGCGAGGTCTCCTCCGGGTAGGAGGCCACCGTCGACGGCGTGTCGAAGAGCTGTGCGAGGCGGTGGCCGGCGTCGTACGGAGGCCAGCCCGGGTCTCCGTGGGCGGCGAACGCCGTCCACGCCCCGCGAATCCGCGCGGACAGCTCCTCCGCCGCCGGGGAGGGCGGGTCGCCGATCAGCACGGCGGGCTGTCCGCCGCTCAGGTTGCCGAAGACGAGCGGCACGTCCAGGCCGTGGCAGGCGCCGAGGGCACCGCCCAATCCCGGGGCGGGCCAGGTCAGCTCGTAGAGGTGGGCCCGGCCGCCGCCGGCGATCTGGGCGTCGGCGAGGTGGAGGCTCGGCATGCGGAACAACCAGTCGGCGTTGACCAGCTCGTACAGCTCCTCGTCGGCGGCGGCCGGGAACGCCTGGCGGTACCGGCGCGCGCCGTCCGGGCCGGGGGCGAGCATGTGCAGAGCGGCCTCGGCCTGCTCGTGCGTGACCTGGCCGAGCACGCCGTCGATCAGGCTGAACAACCGGTGCTCGTCACGGGTGTGCCCGACGAGAAGCCCGACGTCCCGGGCGGCGCCGTCGGCCAGTGCCTGCCAGGGGGTCGCCGGCAGGACGTCGCCGTCGACAACCGGTGCGAACGGGATCGGCCGGTGCGTGATCTGCCCCCAGCGCTCCCGCCACTGGACCGTCTTGGCGAAGACCGCGTCGCCCGCGGCGGGCAGCCGGTCCGGGGCCACCGCCGACAGGCCGGACACCGTGGGCCGTACCCCCAGCTCGGCGGCGCAGGCGGCGGCGATGTCGGCGGCGAGCTCGGGGGAGAAGAACGTCCCCGGCACGCTTTGCGCGACCGCCCGGTGGAAGAGCCCTGCGGCGCGCGGCATGGCGAGCAGCGCGGCGACCGATCCGCCACCCGCCGACTGGCCGAAGATCGTGACCCGGTCCGGATCGCCGCCGAACCCCCGGATGTTGTCCCGCACCCACCGCAAGGCCGCGACCTGGTCGAGCAGTCCCCGGTTGGCCGGGGCTCCGCCGATCTGCGCGAACCCCTCGACACCGAGACGGTAGTTGAGGGTCACGACCACGGCTCCGCTCCCGGCCAGGCGCCCGGCGTCGTATTCCGGGAGGCTGGAGTCGCCCATGGCGTAACCGCCGCCGGGGATCCACACCATCACCGGGAGCCCTGTCGCCGGATCCGGTTCCGGTGTCCAGACGTTGAGCGTCAGCCAGTCGTCGCCGGCGGTGTCCCGGGACACCCCGAGCACGCCGGACTGCGGGGGCGGCGGGCCGTACGCGACCGCCGGGCGCACGCCGTCCCAGCCGCGCACCGGTTGCGGCGCGGCGAAACGGAGGGGGCCGACCGGCGGCTCGGCGAACGGGATGCCGCGGAAGACCGCCAGGCCCGCCTCCCGGCCGCCGCGCAGGACACCGGCCGCCGTGCGGACCTCCGGCTCGGACTCGGACGGCTTGCCGGATGCGGTGACGGTCATGTCGCGGTTTCCTCTCCGTGCCGGTTCGGTCGAGCATCCCAGCACGTGCCATCCGCGGGCAAAGCATTTAGGGCGCGGCCCGCATGAACCTGAAAACCGCGTTGAACCAATCTTGAACGCTTTCCGGAAACGATCCCTCCCGCGCGCCGATTCCCGCCGGCCGGTACGCAGGCGACAGCAGACCGGTGCTCGTGTCCATAGGAGGATGGTGGCCGTGTCAGCCACCTCGCCAGAAGAATCACAAGATGAGACCTGTCGTCCATCGCCGAGTCGGCGACGGCGGTGGGTTCGCCGTATGGTGATCGTGTTCGCGCCGATTCTTCTGCTTTACGCGCTCATCATGGCGCCCGCGTGGTTTCACAATCATCTGCTTGATGGTCTCGCGGACCGGATTCTGAGCCACCCCCTCCCGCCGGGGACCGACTTCGGCGATTACGAGAGGCAGGGCGTGGTGATGCCTGGTGGTGGCCACAAGGACACGTGCGGCTATCGGGTCCGTTTCGATCTCCACACATACATGTCGGCAGAGGAGACACTGAAGCACTACCAGCCAGCGAAGATCGAACCTGTTGAGGGGAACAGGCCGCTTGAGATCAACGTGTGGACGCTGTCTCGGTCACAGTCTTCCCCGTTGGAAGACGGTGGTGGTCAGCGAATCATCGTTGAGATTCAGGACAACGGTCACGACGGCGGAGGTTGGGATGTCCGTTGCTGGTGAGTGTCGGCGAGCGTCGGAGCGGGTGACGGGAGTCGAACCCGCGCTGCCGGTTCGGGAAATCTCCCATGCATCTGGTCGCTGAGCTGCGAAGACACTGACCTGTGAGGGAGTGCTTCGAGTATCCGTGAGTTCCCCTCGATCACCCTCCTGACGGGCACGCGACGAGCACGGCTCACTTGGCATCGGATCGGACCCGCTGCCGTCGTCGACCCATGCAGTCAGGAGTGAGGCCCCCTCGACATGGCTGCTCCCGGAGGCCGGTTCCCCGGAATCCGGCCGGGCGTGCTCTTGCCGGCGCCGGTGCCCCCGGCGATCCAGCGGACATGCGCCAGCCGATGAACACGATCGGCAGAGTCATATTCGTCCAGGGGGTCATACCTGGCATCTCATGAAATCGAGCAGCCATGAACAGTCTTGTTCTTGAATCCCGCTCGGATGAGGATTGAAGGAGAGGGTCGATTCGTCCATGCCCGAGGCCGGCGCATCGGTGAGTTCGACGGGGTCACCGATGCGGCGCACGCGGCGCACCCTCTATCCGCCTGACCCATCCCGGAGCCGGACGGCGCCGGCCGGAGGCGGGTGTTCGAGAGACGATGTGGTCATGCCTGATCTGCTCTGGGATGACGTCAAACTCTTCTTCGACACCGGGTGCAACGGGGTGTTGCCCGATGTGGCGGTGGAGGGAACCGGTCCCGAGGACTGGCAGACGCTTCTCGATCTCGTTCGGTCCCAGCGCTGGAGGAGCGAGTATGTCCGGGACGGTGAATCGTCGGCTCCACCGACCGCGGCCGAGATGATCGCGGAGGGGGCGGGAGGTGCGGCCCTGAGGGTCTGGCCGGCCCCCGGGATTCTGGCGATCTTTCGCGCTTACGGCGCCGAGTTCATCGACTTCGACGTCGACCTGAGGGAACTGCAGGGCCAGGAGCGGCTGGACGTCCTGCTCGAATTCCTCACCGCGATCGGGAGGCGACTCGGGAAGTCGGTGTTGATGACCCCTGAAGGTGATCACGGCCATCCTGTCCTCGGATATGACGTCGAAGCCGGCCGGGTGGTGTTGCTGGCCGACCCGGGCGCGTACGGGTTCGCCGAGGTCACCGGCTAGGAGCCCCTTCGCCGAATGGATACGGCCCCCGCGGCGGGCACGCGCCGACTTGCCGCTGCTCCACCGGGCCTTGCCCGAGTCGGAACGGACGACGAGGCCGCCGTCCCTCCGCAGGTAGGCGAACGTTCCCCCTCCTGCCGAGCGACATGTGGGGTGGCCTGCGAGATTCACGGCCACCGGGGTCTCAGGTGCCCGTCGGGGCGGGGCTCGGCGGACCCGAAGGTTGACGCAACCAGATGATTGCCATATGTTGAGTAGCAACCAACTGGTTGCTACATGGAGGCGGACATGACATTCCCCGATCGCATCGAGCGCACGGTCCAGCTGGCTCACTCGCCGGAGCGGGTCTGGGCGGCGCTGACCACCGCCGAGGGCCTGGGCACCTGGTTCGGGAACCGCGCCGAGGTCGACCTGCGCGTCGGCGGCGAGGCCAAGCTCGTCTGGGACAGCGGAGACACCGCCACCCTCACCATCGAGCGCCTCGAGCCGCCGCGCGTCTTCGGCTACACCTGGCCGGTCGCCGGCCTTCCCGACGGCGATCCGCGACGCACCTACGTGGAGTTCACGCTGGAGCCCGCCGGTGCCGGCACCACGCTGACCATGGTCGAGAGCGGGTTCGCGCAGCTGCCGGACGCCGAAGCCCACAAGGCGGCCTACTCGGGCAACACCAAGGGCTGGACGAACGAGCTGGGCGAGCTGGTCGCGTACCTCGACGGACATGCCTGACCTGGAGGCGGTGGCGCAGGAGGTCTTCACCGCCCTGGCCGATCCGAGCCGGCGGGGGATCCTCGCCGCGCTCGCGGCCGGGGGGCCGGCCACCGCGACGGATCTGGCCGCCCAGCTGCCGATCACCCGGCAGGCCATCGCCAAGCATCTCGCCCTGCTGGCCGAGGCGGGGCTGGTGGTGGCCGAGCCGGGGGAGCGGCGCCGGGTCCGTTACCGGGTGGACTCCGCGCCGATGAAGGTGGCGCAGCAGTTCCTCGCCGTGCTCGCCCGCGACTGGGACGGTCCGCTGGCCGCCCTGCAGGACCGGTTGAAGTAGGGGCCGGCGCCCGGCCGGTTGAAGCAAGGACCGGGGCCCGGCCGGCCGGTTCCCGCGCGATCTCGCCGGCCGGCCTCGCGTAGTGCCTGGTCGTCCTGTCCGCCGAACTCGTTGTCCGGGTCTCGGCCGACCCCGTCCGAAAGGAGTGTCCGATGTTCGATCCAGTCGCGATGATCTTGGCTGACAAGGCGACCAGACGTCACGTGCTGTCCGCCCGTCCGAACGCGCCCACAGTGCCCGAGCGCCCGCGGCGGCGGCGCGGCGCCGCGGTGCGCCGGCTGACCGCGGTGGCCCTGCGCCGCCTCGCCGACCGGGTCGAGCCGCGCTGCGTGAAGCCGCGCCGGGCGGGCACCACCGCGCCGGCGTCGTGACCGCTCGCGCCCCGGACCGGATCCCGTACGGCTGCCGAAAGGCCGTACGGGATCCGGTCCGGGGTCGTCCGGGTCTCGCGTAAGGGAGGTGTCAAGCCTCGGGGCCGGGGCGTATGGGACCCGTCAAGACGCGCAGCAAGTGCGAAAAACGGCGGTTCCCTTACGTATGCCCCGCCCGTCGGGCGGCGGCGAGTGAACCCCGGATTCGAGGAGTGGGGATGGCAGACGTCATCTTCGTCGCCCTGACGGTCGCGGTTTTCGTGATCCTCGGGCTGGTCGTCAGGGCGGTGGAACGGTTGTGAGCGCCGTCAACGCCGTCGGCCTGGTGGTGGTCGCCGGTCTGGTGATCTTCATGGTCGCGGCACTGCTCTTCCCGGAGCGTTTCTGATGAGGGAGCGCTTCTGATGTCCTCGACCACGGCCGGGATCCTGTTCGTCGGATCCCTCGTCGTCGCCCTCGCGCTGGTCCACCGGCCGCTGGGCGACCACATGTACCGCGTCTACACCGGTACGAGGCACCTCGCCGTCGAGCGGGTGATCTACCGGCTCGTCGGTGCCCGGCCGGACGCAGGGCAGAGGTGGGGCGTCTACGCCCGCGCCCTGCTGGCCTTCTCGGTGATCTCCGTCCTGTTCCTGTACGGGCTGCAGCGGCTGCAGGACAGGCTGTTCCTGTCGCTGGGCCTCGCCCCGGTGCCCGACCACGTCGCCTGGAACACCGCCGTCAGCTTCGTCACCAACACCAACTGGCAGGCGTACTCGGGCGAGTCGACCATGGGTCACCTGGTGCAGATGTCCGGCCTGGCGGTGCAGAACTTCGTGTCCGCCGCGGTGGGCATGGCGGTGGCGATCGCGCTGGTCCGCGGTTTCGCCCGCAGGAGGACCGAGGAGCTCGGCAACTTCTGGGTGGACCTGGTCCGCGGCACCGTCCGCGTCCTGCTGCCGCTCGCCCTCGTCGGCGCGGTCGTGCTGCTGGCCGGCGGCCTGATCCAGAACTTCGCCTCCCCGCACGAGGTGACCACCCTGACCGGCGGCACCCAGGCGATCACCGGCGGCCCGGTGGCCGGCCAGGAGATCATCAAGGAGCTGGGCAACAACGGCGGCGGGTTCTACAACACCAACTCGGCCCACCCGTTCGAGAACGCCACCGCCTGGACCAACTGGTTCGAGATCTTCGCGATCTTCCTGATCCCGTTCGCGCTGCCCCGCACGTTCGGCCGCATGGTCGGCGACACCCGGCAGGGCTACGCGATCGTCGCGATCATGGGAACCCTGGCGCTGGCGAGCGTCGCGCTGCTGACCGGGCTGGAGATCGCCCACGGCGGTACGGTCCCGCAGGCGGTGGGCGCGGCGATGGAGGGCAAGGACGTGCGCTTCGGCGTGCCCAACTCCGGCACCTTCGCCGCCGCCACCACGCTCACCTCCACCGGAGCGGTCAACTCCTTCCACGACTCGTTCACCGCGCTCGGCGGCATGCTCACGATGTTCAACATGATGCTCGGCGAGGTCGCCCCCGGCGGCGCGGGCGCGGGCCTGTACGGCATGCTCGTCCTCGCCGTGATCACGGTCTTCGTGGCCGGGCTCATGGTCGGCCGCACCCCCGAGTACCTGGGCAAGCGGATCGGCTCCCGCGAGATCAAGTTCGCCGCGATGTACTTCCTGGTCACGCCGCTGCTCGTGCTGACCGGCACGGCGCTGGCGATGGGCTCGGCCGAGCAGCGGGCGAGCATGCTCAACAGCGGCCCGCACGGCTTCTCCGAGGTGCTGTACGCCTTCACCAGCGCGTCCAACAACAACGGCTCCGCGTTCGGCGGCATCACCGTCAACACGCCGTGGTACGACGTGGTGCTCGGCCTGTGCATGGCCTTCGGCCGCTTCCTGCCGATCGTCTTCGTTCTCGCCCTGGCCGGATCCCTGGCCGGGCAGGCACCGGTGCCCGTCTCGGCGGGCACGCTGCCCACGCACCGCCCGCAGTTCGTCGGCATGGTCGTCGGCGTGACGGTGATCCTCGTCGCGCTGACCTTCCTGCCCGCCCTGGCGCTCGGCCCGCTCGCGGAAGGAATCCAGTGATGACCACCCAGACGCTCGAGGCGCCGGGCCGCACCCCCGCCCCGGAGGAGGGCGAGAAGGACGGGAAGGTGGGCGGGGGCCTCCTCGATCCCCGGCAGCTGGTCACCTCGCTGCCCGAGGCGCTCAGGAAGCTCAACCCGGCCACGCTCTGGCGCAACCCGGTGATGCTGATCGTCGAGATCGGCGCGGTCCTCACCACGGTGCTCGCCGTGCTCACCCCGTCGTTCTTCGCCTGGGCCACCGTGGTGTGGCTCTGGCTGACGGTGATCTTCGCCAACCTGGCCGAGGCCGTCGCCGAGGGACGCGGCAAGGCCCAGGCGGCCACGCTGCGCGCCGCCAAGCGCGACACCACGGCGCGGCGGCTGCGCGGGCGCGACTCCGCCGAGTGGGACGTCGTCGGAGCCTCCGAACTGCTGCGGGGCGACCTCGTCGTCGTGGAGGCGGGGGAGATCATCCCCGGTGACGGCGACGTGGTCGACGGCATCGCCTCGGTGGACGAGTCGGCCATCACCGGCGAGTCCGCCCCGGTCATCCGCGAGTCGGGTGGCGACAGGTCGGCGGTGACCGGCGGTACGAAGGTGCTGAGCGACCGGATCGTCGTCCAGATCACCCAGCGGCCCGGCGAGAGCTTCATCGACCGGATGATCGCCCTGGTCGAGGGCGCCGACCGGCAGAAGACGCCCAACGAGATCGCCCTCAACATCCTGCTGGCCGCCCTGACGATCATCTTCCTGGTCGCCACCGCGACCATGCAGCCGCTGGCGATCTACGCCAAGGCCCAGAACCCCGGCGTACCGGACTCGCTCGCCCTGACCGGGGACGGCGTCACCGGCATCGTGCTGGTCGCGCTGCTGGTCTGCCTCATCCCGACCACCATCGGGGCGCTGCTGTCGGCGATCGGCATCGCGGGCATGGACCGCCTCGTCCAGCGCAACGTCCTCGCGATGAGCGGCCGCGCGGTCGAGGCGGCGGGCGACGTCAACACCCTGCTGCTGGACAAGACCGGCACCATCACGCTGGGCAACCGGCAGGCGTCCGAGTTCCTCACCGCCCCCGGCGTCTCCGCCGACGAGCTGGCGGCGGCCGCGCAGCTGGCCAGCCTCGCCGACGAGACCCCCGAGGGCCGCTCCATCGTGGTCCACGCCAAGCAGGCGTACGGCCTCAGAGAGCGCGAGCCCGGGGAGCTCGCCCACGCCGAGTGGATCGGGTTCACCGCGCAGACCCGGATGAGCGGCGTCGACCTCGACGGCCGCCTTGTTCGCAAGGGCGCCGCCACCGCCGTGATGAAGTGGGTACGCGAGCACGGCGGCCACCCCACCGGCGAGGTGGGGAGCATCGTCGACGCCGTCTCCGGCTCCGGCGGCACCCCGCTCGTGGTCGGGGAGGTCGTCGAAGGGAAGGCGCGTGTCCTGGGCGTCGTCCACCTCAAGGACGTCGTCAAGCAGGGCATGCGCGAGCGCTTCGACGAGATGCGCAGGATGGGCATCCGCACCGTCATGATCACGGGCGACAACCCGCTGACGGCGAAGGCCATCGCCGACGAGGCGGGCGTGGACGACTTCCTCGCCGAGGCCACGCCCGAGGACAAGCTCGCCCTGATCAGATCGGAGCAGGAGGGCGGCAGGCTGGTCGCGATGACCGGCGACGGCACCAACGACGCGCCCGCCCTCGCCCAGGCCGACGTCGGGGTGGCGATGAACACCGGCACCTCGGCCGCCAAGGAGGCCGGCAACATGGTCGACCTCGACTCCAACCCGACCAAGCTCATCGAGATCGTCGAGATCGGCAAGCAGCTGCTCATCACCCGCGGCGCGCTGACGACCTTCTCGATCGCCAACGACGTCGCCAAGTACTTCGCGATCATTCCCGCGATGTTCGCGGCCGTCTACCCGGGCCTGGACGCGCTGAACGTCATGCGCCTGTCCAGCCCGCAGTCGGCGATCCTGTCTGCGGTCGTCTTCAACGCGGTCGTCATCGTGGCGCTGATCCCGCTCGCCCTGCGCGGCGTGCGCTACCGCCCCTCCAGCGCGTCGAAGCTGCTCAGCCGCAACCTCTACGTCTACGGTCTGGGCGGCATCGTCGTGCCCTTCGTCGGCATCAAGCTGATAGACCTTCTCATCCAGTTCCTTCCGGGGATGTCATAAATGGAACGCATGCCCAGCTGGATCCGCCGGCATCTCGCCGCGCTCCGCGCGCTGCTCGTCCTCACCCTGGTCACCGGGGCCGCCTACCCGCTGGTGGTCACCGGCGTCGCCCAGGCCGTGTTCAACGACGGGGCCAACGGCTCCCTCGTCCAGAAGGACGGGAAGGACGTGGGCAGCGCGATCGTCGGCCAGAACTTCACCGACGCCGACGGCAGGCCGGTCGGCAGGTACTTCCAGAGCAGGCCGTCGGCGGCCGGTGACGGCTACGACATGCTCTCCACCGCCGCGAGCAACCTCGGGCCCGAGGACGTCGTGGACGTCTTGGGGGCTGAGGGGAGACAGAGCCTGCTCACCCAGGTCTGTGCCCGCTCCAGGGCCGTCGGGGCGCTGGAGGGGGTGAGCGGCGCCCGGCCGTACTGCACGCCCGACGGAGTCGGCGCCGTGCTGAAGGTCTTCCCCGCCGTCGGCGCCCCCACCCGGGCCGTCAGCGTCAACCAGGCCTGCCCCGCGACCCCGTTCGTCGCCGAGTACCGCGGCGTGAGGGTCGAGTGCGGCAGGCCCGGCGAGGACTACGCGGCCGGGCGCACCGTCCCGGTCCGGGGCACGGCCAGGGCCGTGGTGCCCGCCGACGCGGTCACCGCCAACGGTTCCGGCCTCGACCCGGACATCTCCGTCGCGTACGCCGACCTCCAGGCGGCCCGCGTCGCCAGGGAGCGCGGCATGCCCGTGGGGACGGTGCGGCGGCTGATCGCGGCGCACACCACCGGCCGCCCCCTCGGCTTCATGGGAGAGCCGGCGGTGAACGTCCTCGAGCTCAACCTGGCGCTCGACCGATGAGCGGGGGGCGGGGGCGGCTGCGCGTCTATCTCGGGGCCGCGCCGGGTGTCGGCAAGACGTACATGATGCTCTGCGAGGGCCGCCGCCGCCTCGCGCGAGGCACCGACGTCGTCGTGGCGCTCGTCGAGACCCACGGCCGCCCCCGCACCGCGGAACTCGTCGACGGCATGGAGGTCGTCCCGCGCGCGAGCATGGTCCATCGGGGGAGCGTGTTCACCGAGCTCGACGTGGACGCCGTCATCGCCAGGAGGCCTGCGGTCGCCCTGGTCGACGAGCTGGCCCACACCAACGTGCCGAGCTCGCGCAACGCCAAGCGCTGGCAGGACATCGAGGAGATCCTCGACGCGGGCATCGACGTCGTCTCCACCGTCAACATCCAGCATCTGGAGTCGCTCAACGACGTGGTCGAGGAGATCACCGGGGTGGTCCAGCGCGAGACGGTACCCGACGAGGTGGTGCGCCGCGCCGACCAGGTGGAGCTGGTGGACATGGCGCCGGAGGCGCTGCGGCGGCGGATGGCCCACGGCAACGTGTACGCGCCGGAGAAGGTCGACGCGGCCCTGTCGAACTACTTCAGGGTCGGCAACCTGACCGCGCTGCGCGAGCTGGCGCTGCTGTGGGTGGCGGGCAAGGTCGACGCCCAGCTCGACCGCTACCGCGCCGAGCACGGCATCGCCGGCACCTGGGAGGCGCGCGAGCGCGTCGTGGTCGCGCTGACCGGCGGCCCGGAAGGCGACACGCTGGTGCGGCGGGCCGCCAGGATCGCGGGCAGGAGCAAGGGGGCCGACCTGCTCGCCGTGCACGTCACGCGCGCCGACGGCCTGGCCGGCGCCGATCCGGCGAGCACGGCCCGCCAGCGCACGCTGGTGGAGGACATGGGCGGCACCTACCACCAGGTCGTCGGTGACGACGTCCCGACCGCCCTGCTGGACTTCGCGCGCGGCGTCAACGCCACCCAGCTGGTGCTGGGGGCCTCCCGGCGCGGCCGGTTCGCGCAGATCCTCTCCCGGGGGGTCGGGGTGACCACGACCGCGCGGTCCGGGTCCATCGACGTCCACATGATCACTCACGACAGGGTGAGCCGGGGGCGCGGCCGCGCTCCGTCGCGGGCCGCGCTGACCCGCACCCGCCGGGTGGCGGGCTGGGTCCTCGCGATCCTCGGGCTGCCGCTGCTGACCCTGGCGCTGCATCCCTTACGCGGCGACGTGAACCTGCCGAGCAACATACTGCTCTTCCTGCTCATGGTGGTCGTGGTCGCACTGGCCGGCGGCATGTGGCCGGCCGTCACCGCCGCGGTGCTCGGTTTCCTGCTGCTCAACTACTTCTTCACCGCGCCGGTCGACCGCTTCACCATCGCCGACCCGGAGAACCTGTTCGCGCTGAGCGTCTACGTGCTGGTGGCCGTCATGGTGAGCGCGGTCGTGGACGTCGCCGCCCGCCGTACCCGGGAGGCGGCCCGTGCCCGCGCCGACGCGGAGGTCCTCTCCACCCTGGCCGGTCACGTGCTCCGCGGCGAGCACGCGCTCGCCTCGCTGCTCGCCCGGCTGCGGGAGACCTTCGGGCTCGCCTCGGTCACCCTGCTGGAACGCACCGGCGAGCCGGGTCCCGACGACCAGTCCGACCCCGAGGCGTGGCGGATCGTGGCCACCGCCGGTGACGCGCCCTGCACCTGCCCGGGGGTCGCGGAGACCGACGTGGCCGTCGACGAGCGGCTCGTCCTGGCCATCCGGGGCAGGCTGCTGGAGGCCTCCGACCGGCGGGTGCTGGAGGCGTTCGCCGCCGAGGCGGCGGTGGCGCTGCGCCAGGACCGGCTGGAGGCGGAGGCGGAGCGGGCCAGGCCGCTGGCCGAGGCCGACAGGATGCGCACCGCGCTGCTCGCCGCGGTCAGCCACGACCTGCGCACCCCGCTCGCCTCGGCCAGGGCGGCCGTGGAGAGCCTGCGCAACACCGGCATCGACTGGTCGCCGGACGACAGGGAGGAGCTGCTCGCCACGGCCGACGAGTCCCTGGCCAAGCTGGACCGCCTGGTGGCCAACCTGCTCGACATGAGCCGCCTGCAGGCCGGGGTGCTCGGGCTGAGGCTGGAGCCGACCGCGCTCGAGGAGATCGTGCCGCGCGCCGTCGACGACCTCGGCCCCCTGTCGTCGCGGATCGAGACGGATCTCTCCGTCGCGCTGCCCGAGGTCGTCGCCGACCAGGCGCTGCTGGAACGGATCCTGGTCAACCTGATGTCCAACGCCGTCCGCTACAGCCCCGAGGACCGGAAGGTCCTCGTCATGGCCGGAGAGTACGGCGACCACGTGGAGATCCGCGTCGTCGACCGCGGTACGGGCATCCCGCCCGACGCCTACGACCGGGTCTTCATGCCCTTCCAGCGGCTCGGCGACCGCGACAACCACACCGGCGTCGGCCTGGGCCTCGCGCTCTCCCGGGGGCTCGCCGAGGCGATGGCCGGCACCCTGCTACCGGACGAGACTCCAGGGGGTGGTCTCACCATGATCCTGACACTTCCCGTTTCCTCCCGCGCGCGGCCGCGCGACGGGGCCGGCGCGGCGGAACGACCGTGACCCGCGTCCTCGTCGTCGACGACGAGCCCCAGCTCCTGCGCGCCCTGCGCATCAACCTCGCCGCGCGCCACTACGACGTGGCCGTGGCCCCCGACGGCGGCGGGGCCCTGCGGCAGGCCGCCGACTGGCACCCCGACCTGGTCGTGCTCGACCTCGGCCTGCCCGACCTCGACGGGATCGACGTCATCCACGGCCTGCGCGGCTGGACCACCGTCCCGATCATCGTGCTCTCCGGCCGTACCGGAGGCTCCGACAAGGTCGACGCGCTGGACGCCGGGGCCGACGACTACGTCACCAAGCCGTTCGGCATCGACGAGCTCCTCGCCCGCATCCGGGCGGTCTCCCGGCGCAGCGCGCCGAACGACGCGGAACTCGCCCAGATCCGCGTCGGCGACCGGATCGTGGACCTGGTCGACAAGACCGTCTCCGGCGGCGTGCGGCTGACGCCCACCGAGTGGCACCTGCTGGAGATCCTGGTCCGCAACCCCGGCAAGCTCATCACCCAGCGGCGGCTGCTGACGGAGGTCTGGGGTTCCAATTACCTCAAGGAGACCCACTACCTGCGCCAGTACATGGCCCAGATGCGCAAGAAACTGGAACGGGACCCGGCCCGCCCGGTCCACCTGCTCACCGAGCCCGGCATGGGGTACCGCTTCCAGCCCTGACCGGCTCAGCGGATCCGGTCGTAGACGAGAGCCAGCGTGCCGTGCTCGCCCGCGGCCTGGCCGGCGAGCGCCCACCGCCCCGCGGGCAGGCCGTCGTCGAAGAGGCGCGGCCCGCCACCGAGGAAGACCGGGAAGACGGTGAGCGCCAGCCGGTCGACCTCGTCGGCCGCCAGCAGCGCCTTGACGACGCTCGCGCTGGAGAGCACGAGAATGTCACCGCCCTCGGTCGCCCTGAGGTCCGCGACCACCTCGGCGGCCGGCTTGTCGACGACCGTCGTCCGCTCCCACGGCGCCTCGCCGAGGGTGGAGGACAGGACCACCTTGTCGGTGTCGACGAGCCACTTCGCGAAGCCCTCGTCGCGCGGGTCGGCCCCCTCCATGCCGATGACGGTGGGCCAGAAGCCGAGGAACCCCTCGGCGTTGACCCGCCCGAGCAGGGCGGTCGTGGCCGGTTCCCAGAGGCTGGTCAGGTGGTCGCGGGCGACGTCGGTGTGCGCGTACGGCATCACCCAGCCCATGTCCCGAGGGTCGCCCGGCCCGGCGTAGTGACCGTCGAGGGAGAGGCTCATGTTGGTGACGACCCTGCGGCCGCCGATCTGCTGCGTCACTTCGTGCTCCTTGTGCCGGTGTCGTGTTCGGTGCCTTGTCCGGTGTCGAGGGGATCGTGCGAGTCCGCGGCGAGGATCGCCGCGAGCTTGTCGAGGCTCTGGCCGAAGCCGATCTCGATGCCCGCGACGAAGTCCGCGGAGTCGACCGTGCTGCCGGTGATCCGGAAGTGGACCTCGAGGTCCGTACCGGCGTCGACGGGCCGAAGGTCGAGGTCGAGGTGGGCGGTGAAGGCGAGGCCGCCGCCGGGAAGCAGCGGGGAGAGCCGGTAGGCGAGGCGCTCACCGGGGCGTACGTCGTCGACGACCCCCTCCGCGCGCCCGGCGACGAGGTCGGAGCCGTCGGCGTCCTCGGCATCGCGGTACTCGTGGACGATCCGCCCGCCCGGTCGTGCCTCGAAGACGAGCTCGGAGACGCGGAGGTCGTCGGGCGTCCACCACCGGGCGAGCAGGGAGGCCTCGGTCAGGTGGCGCCAGACCACCTCGGGACGCGCCGTCAGCGACCGGAGGAACCTGAACGTGCGGCCGTCGGCCCAGCCCGGCTCCTCGGCGGCGAGTCGTTCCGCGTGGAGGCTGAGCCCGTGGCGGTCGTAGGTCTCGCGAGGGCCACCGGGCCGGTCCGCGGTGTCGGCGAGCCGGCCGAGCGCGGCCGCCAGGTCCCGTAGAGGACCGGGTTGGAGCGCGTAGACGCGGCGCTGGCCGGTGCGCCGGCAGGTGACGAGGCCGGCGCGCTCAAGGGTCTGCAGGTGCTTGGTCGTCTGCGGCTGGCGCGCCCCGGCGAGCTGGGCGAGGACACCGACCGACCGGGGCCGCTCGGCCAGCAGGTTCACGAGCCGCCATCGGGCCGGGTCGGCCAGCGCGGTGAGGAGTACGTCCATGGAACAAAGTATTCTCTACGGAGAATATTCGTGTCAAGGAATAACTATGAGCGTCATCGCCGTGGTCCACAAGGCACGCGCCTCGCCGGGGTTCCGGTGAAGGTCGCCCACGACCGGGACGAGGACGTGCCGGAGAAGGCCGTGCGCCTTCCCGCGTCGGGTCCAGGGGATGTCACAGGAGGGGGCGCTGTCCCGTCATACGCGGTGCGGGCAATCTTCGATCAAGGAGTGGATGACGAACCTCGCGTTGTGGATCGCCGCCGGACCGCCGGCCGCGGTGGCACTGGCCGGTTCCCACCCGCCGGTTCCTACCTCGCGGTGCGTCCCCTCAACGCGTCACGCCCCCGCGCCACGATGATGTCGACGGCCTTGACCTCGTCGATGTCGCGGGCGGCGGCCAGCGCCTGCTTGGCCGCGTCGTAGGCGTCCAGGGCCCGGTGCCAGTTGACGTCGTCGCCGCCCTCGCCCCCGTCGGCCAGGCGGTCGATCTCCTCACCCAGCCGCGTCACGTTCTCCTCCTGCGACAGCCTGGTCTTCTCCAGGCGGGCCGCCCGCTCGGACGCCTCCAGCTTCACGGCCCTCCCGAGCCGCCGCCCGCGCGCGACCACCTTGACCAGCACCCAGAGCGCGACCAGGCCCACCAGCGAGAGGAAGATCACCCAGCCGATCGCCATCCGGCTGGACGACCCGGACAGGTCGGCGTCCTTGGCGTGGCCGGTCTCCATGCCGGTGACCTCGGCGTCCACGAAGGTGGCCCCCCGCAGCTCGGCGAAACTCAGGTCGGCGTCGGTCAGCGTCGCCCCGCGGAAGACCGCGTCCTGGAACTTGCCGCTGCTCAGGTCGGCCCGCTCCATCCTGGCACCGGTGAAGTCGGCCCGGTCGGCCCTGGCGCTGCCGAACTCCGCATCGCGCAGGTCGGCGCCGCCCAGCCTGGCCTGCGTCAGGTCGGCGCTGCCGAACGCCGCCCCCGACAGGTCCGCCTTCGACAGGTTCGCCCCGGCGAGCTTGGCACTGCCGAGCTCCGCCCTCGCCATGCGCGCCCCCGTCAGGTCGGCCCCCATCAGCTCGACGCTGCCGAGCTTGGCGCGCTCCAGGCGCGCGCCGCGCAGGTCGGCGCCCTTGAGGTAGCGGATCGTGGCCCCGGTGGCCGAGACGTCGCGCAGGATCGCCCGGTCCAGCTTGACGCTGCCCAGGTCGACCCCGTCCAGCTTGGCTCCGGTCAGGTCGGCGCAGCTCAGGTCCCGGGGGAACTCGGCGACCGAGGTCAGGTCCCAGCCCGCGTACTTCTGCCCGCTGCCCGGCGCGCACGCCGGGTCGGGGGTCGGCAGGTCCTTGGGCATGCCCTTGCTGCCCGCCAGCAGCGCGCCCGTGGCCTCGCGCAGCTCGGCCCCGCCGAGGTCGGCGCCCTGGAAGGTCGCGCCGTCCAGCACCGACCCGCGCAACTGCGCGCCCCGCAGGTCGGCGTCCCGGAACACGGCCCTGATCATCGTGGAGTCGTACATGCGGGCCTTGGGCGCCTTGAAACCGGTGAGATCGGCTCGGCGCAGGTCCACGCCGTAGGCGTCGGCGTCGGTGAGGTCGACACCGACCAGCTTCGCGTCGTCGAACTGGGCTCCGTACGTCCTGGCGCGCACCATCGTGGCCCCGCTCAGGTCGGCACCCTCGAAGTGCGCGCCGTAGGGCAGCGAGTCGTCCATGGTCGCCTCGCGCAGGTCGGCGCCGCGCAGGTTCGCGTAGTACAGCTCCGCCTCCGTCAGGTCGGCCCCGCGCAGTTCGGCCCCGGCCATCTCGGCGTTCCCGAGGCGGGCGCCCTTGAGCGAGGCGCCCCGCAGGTCGGCCCCGGTGAGGAGGCTGCGCACGACCACGCCGTCCAGCCTCGCCCTCCGCAGGTCGGCGCAGGACAGGTCGGCGGGCAGCGCGACCCGGGTGAGGTCCCTGCCGGCGAGCTTGGGACCGCTGCCGGGCCTGCAGCCGGCGGCGCTCCCCGTCGCCCGGTCGTCCCGCGCGCTCCGGCCGTCCTGGACGGCGTGGGTGTCCTGGACGGCGTGGGCCGACGCCGCGGGGGCGGGGAGCAGGGCGGGCAGCACGATCACGGCCCCGGCGAGCAGGCGGGTAAGGCTGAACATGTCTCTCTCACTGTCTCCCCCGAGGCGCGCGGATCCGCCGGCGGGGGAGAGCGGTGCCGGGCGGGAGTTCGTGGACAGGCCGGTGCGGGTGACACCCCGAGGGGAGGGGCCCGCCCGATGGACCATACGGGAACGCGACCCTTTATAGGAGGGCCCGGTTGCGGCCCGCTTGCGAACCGCCTTCCGCGGTGGCTCCTCTCCCGCCGCGCCGGGCCGGCGCCGCCCGCGGAGCCGAGCGGGACGGCGCACACGAAGACGCCGAAGACGCCGAAGACGCGGCGCCGCGGACGGATCCTGTGGTCCCCCGCCCGGCCGCTATCGGGAGCCCAGCAGGGCGTCGACCAGGGCGCGGCCGTATCCGGGAGCGAGGGAGTCGCTCATGAACAGGAGCCGGTACGTCATCGGCGCGACCACGTGGTCCAGCACCGCGTCCAGCGTGGGCACGTCCTCGCCGCGCCCGGCGGAGCGGATGAGGATGGTCTGGATGTGGCTGCTGGTGTACGCGCAGCACTGCCCGGTGCTCCTGCCGTCGTCGTCGCCGGCGACCACGTCGCGGGTGAACGCGCGCCCGGTGGGGGAGGACATCTCCTCCAGCCACTCCTCGGCCCACGTCGCGAGGTCGTCCCGCAGGTTGCCGAGGTCGGCGGGGGGTCCGTCGGGCCGCATGTGCTCAAGGGCGACGTCGGCCAGCAGTTCCTGCAGGTCACCCCATCTGCGGTAGACGGTCGAGGGGGTCACGCCCGCGCGGGCGGCGACGAGCGGAACGGTCAGGTCGGCACGGTCGCGCTCGGCGAGGAGCTCCCGTACCGCCTCGTGGACGGCCTGCTGCACCCGCGCGCTCCGTCCCCCGGTGCGTACCGCCTGCCTCGTCGCCATGAACCGAGCTTAACGCAAAATATTTGCTTCAGTGGCCCGAGGTGTGTACGTTGCTAACGCAAATCTTTTGCTTTAAAGCTTCGGGAGTTCCTCCATGTCCACCGTGACTTCGACGTTGCCCGCCCAGCGGGTCCGCCTGGGGGCCGGCGCGGCCGTGGTGCTCCTGGCGACGACCCTGACGACGTTCATGGCCGCCGCCAGCGCGCCCACCCCGCTGTACGCCGTGTACCAGGGCCACTGGGGCTTCTCCTCCAGCGTCCTGACCGCGGTCTACGCCGTCTACGCCGTCAGCCTGCTGGTGGCCCTGCTCACCGTGGGCTCCCTGTCGGACCACGTCGGGCGCCGCCCGGTGATCCTCGGAGCGGTGGCGCTCGAGACGGTCGCGATGGCGATCTTCGCCTCCGCCGACGGGGTGACCGCCCTGGTGGTCGCGCGCGTCCTGCAGGGCTTCGCCACCGGGGCCGCGACCGGGGCGCTGGGGGCGGGCCTGCTGGACGCCGACCGGACGCGCGGCCCGCTGGTCAACAGCGTGACGCCCGCCCTGGGCCTGGCGGCGGGCGGCCTGGGATCGAGCCTGCTCGTGCAGTACCTGCCCGCGCCGACGCGGACGGTGTTCGTCGTCCTGGCCGTCGCGTTCGTGCTGCAGGGCGCCGCCATCCTCCTCCTGCCCGAGTCCGCCGGCCGCCGGGCGGGCGCGCTGGCCTCGCTGCGCCCGCGCGTCAGCGTGCCCGCAGGGGCGCGCCGGGTCCTGCTGCTGGTCACCCCGATCACCGTGGCCGGGTGGGCGCTCGGCGGGTTCTACCTGTCCCTGGGGCCGTCCCTGGCGCGCGAGGTCACCGGCTCGGGATCGGTCGTGGTGGGCGGGCTGCTGGTCTTCGCGCTGACCATCAGCGGCACCGTCGCGATCCTCGCCCTGCGGGCGGTCCCCGCCCCGCGCGCCATGCGGGTGGCCTCCGCGCTGCTGGCCCTCGGCGTCGTCGTGACCCTGCTCGGTGTCAACGCCGGCTCAGGAGCGCTGTTCTTCGCCGGTACGGTCGTCGCCGGGCTGGGCTTCGGCGCGGGCTTCCAGGGCGCCGCGCGCATCCTGCTGCCGGCCGCCGCCCCGCACGAGCGGGCCGGGCTGATGGCCGCCTTCTACATCGTCAGCTACCTCGCCATGAGCATCCCCGCCACCGCCGCCGGGATCGTCGCGGGCCACCTGCCCCTCGTCGAACTCACCACGTACTACGGGATCGTCCTCGCCCTCCTGGCCCTGGTCGCCCTGGCCGGGACGTTCCTCGTCCGCGAGCGTCTCCCCGAGGCGACGCGCCCGGCGTGACCGCTCCCCGGCGACGGCTCGCCGGACCCGGCGTGGAAGGCTGTCGGCCATGACTGTTCTGGACATCCCAACCTTGAAGCTGGTCAACGGCGCGGACATCCCGCAGGTCGGCCTGGGCACCTGGCCCATGTCGGACGAGGAGGCGGAGGTCGCGGTCGCCGAGGCCGTCGAGATGGGCTACCGGCTGGTGGACACCGCCTACGCGTACCGCAACGAGACCGGGGTGGGGCGCGGGCTGCGGGCGAGCGGGGTGCCGAGGGAGGAACTGTTCGTCACCACCAAGCTGAACGGCGAGTGGCACGGATACGACGCCGCGCAGGAGGCGTACCAGGCCAGCCTGGACCGGCTCGGCCTCGACTACGCCGACCTCTACCTGATCCACTGGCCGCTGCCGCGCAAGGACCGCTACGTGGAGGCGTGGAAGGGTATGGTCAAGCTGCTGGAGGACGGTCGCGTGCGGGCGATCGGCGTGTCGAACTTCAAGCCGGCCCACATCGACCGGCTCCTTGCCGAGACCGGCGTGGTGCCCGACGTGAACCAGATCCAGCTCAACCCGTTCTTCACCCGTGACGAGCCCCGCGCCTACGACACCGCCCACGGGATCGCCACCCAGTCCTGGGGTCCCATCGGGCAGGGCGGCGACCTGCTGGCGCAGCCGGTCGTCACGGCCGCCGCCGAGCGGCACGGCAGGACCCCCGCCCAGATCGTGCTGCGCTGGCACATCGAGCTCGGCCTGATCACCGTGCCGAAGTCGTCCAGCCCCGAACGGATGAGGGCCAACGCCGACATCTTCGACTTCGCCCTCACCCCCGAGGAGGTCTCCGAGCTGTCCTCCCTCGACCGGGGCGAGGCCGCCGCGACCGACTCCGACTCCGTCGGTCACTGACCCCACAGGCCTTCTCCGGCGCCGGCCGGCCACAGGGCCTCGGGAACGCCTCGGGAACGCCTCGGGAACGCGGCGCCGGCGTGCGACGGCAGGGGTACGCCGGCGCTCTCGCGGGTAGACCTGACCACGAGAATAATTCACAGTTAACCTGTAGAGATAGTAGATTTAAGCGAGAGCAGCCCACATGAGGCCATCGGCCAGCGGCAGAGGCGCACCGTCGGGGGGACTTTCGGATGCACATCACGGCTCGGAGCGACTACGCCATAAGGGCGATGCTGGTCATCGCGCTGAGCGATCCCGCCCCGGTCAAGTCGGAGACGATGGCCCAGGCGCAGGAGATCCCGGCGAGTTTCCTGCGCGGCATCCTGACCGACCTGCGCCGCGCCGACCTCGTCTTCGCCCAGCGGGGCCACGAGGGCGGTTTCACACTCACCCGGCCGCCCGTCGACATCTCGGTCGGGGACGTCCTGCGCGCCGTCGCCGGAGAGCTGACCTCGGTGCGAGGGCTGCCGACCGGCGACGTGGCCTACTTCGGAGAGGCGGTGCGGCTGCGCACGGTATGGCTGAACATCGAGACCTCCATAAGTGCCATCGTCGACACCGTCAGCCTGGCCGCCCTCCTGTCGCCGGTGGCCGAGGCCGGCGGGCGGCGCAGGGTGTGACGGTGCACCGCGCGCCGCGCGTGGGATGAAGATTCCCATACCTTGAGACGCCTTGCTCGAAACGTGACTTGACGTCGCCTTGGCATTCAATCACGATAATTCCTATCAACAGAGTAGGAAAAACAGGAAGGGGGGCGTTGTGCGTGCGCTCATCCTCTTAGGCCTGGTCGGCTTCGCGGCACAGCTCGTCGACGGCAGCCTCGGCATGGCCTACGGTGTCACCTCGACGACGCTGCTCCTGGCCATCGGCACCAACCCCGCCGCCGCTTCGGCCACCGTCCACCTCGCAGAGATCGGCACGACCCTCGCCTCGGGCATATCCCACTGGCGCTTCAACAACATCGACTGGAAGGTCGTCGCCAAGATCGGTGTTCCCGGCGCCGTCGGCGCGTTCGCGGGAGCCACCTTCCTGTCCGGCCTCTCCACCGAGGTCGCGGCACCGGTCATGTCGATCATCCTGCTCGCGCTGGGCGTCTACGTCCTGATCCGCTTCACGGCCTTCGGCCTCCCGCGCGGCAACCTGGGCAAGCCGCTGCGCAAGCGCTTCCTCGCGCCCCTCGGCCTGGTCGCCGGCTTCGTCGACGCCACCGGTGGCGGCGGCTGGGGCCCGGTCGGCACCCCGGCGATCCTGGCCAGCGGCCGCCTGGCGCCGCGCAAGGTGATCGGTTCCATCGACGCCAGCGAGTTCCTGGTCGCCATCGCCGCCAGCATCGGCTTCTTCGTCGGCATCGGCTCCGAGAACATCAACTTCTCCTGGGTCGCCGTGCTGCTGATCGGCGGCGTCATCGCGGCCCCCATCGCCGCCTGGCTGGTCCGGCACATCCCGCCGCGCATCCTGGGCTCCGCCGTCGGCGGTGTCATCATCCTGACCAACGTCCGGACCCTGCTGCGCAGTGACTGGATCGACGCCTCCAGCGGCGTCCAGACCTTCGCCTACATCACCATCGCCGTCATCTGGGCCGCCGCCATCGCCTACTCGGTCCGCGAGTACCGCCGTGACCGCGACAACGAGACGGTCGAGGCGATCGAGGAGGAGGAGAGGCGCCGCGCCGCGGAGCAGGAGACCGCGGGCACCGCCAGCTGAGCCCGGCGCGCCCTCCGGGTCGCCATATCCCACGAAGGCCCCTCTCGCTTCGGCGAGAGGGGCCTTCGTGTCGTGGTGGGCGAAGGTTCGCGGGGTGCGGGGGCCCGCCCCCCGTCCCACGGCGACGGAGAGGGGCCGACCGGGATCGGCCCGCCGCCCGGCTCGCGTCGAGCGCGTTCCTCCAGCGGTACCCGGCGAGGAGGCCGCCGACCGGCAGGGTCACGGCCCCCACCTCGCCGCCACGCACCTCCGCTGGACCGGCGGGCAGCTCAAGGACGCCCTGATGAGCTCGTCCAGGAGCACCCCTGTCGAGCAGACGATCGTCCGTGCCTTCGGGCTGAGGCAGGGCCCGGGGCAGAGCGGGCGGCACCGCCCGTCAGGCGAGAACGGCGCCGTCCGTCACGTACGGGCGGTGCCGTTCGGCGATCGGGAACCCTCCGCGGGGCCGAAGTGCTCCGACACGCGCTCGGCGGGGTAGGCGCCGTGCTCGGTCACGATCCTCGTCACCAGGTGCGGCGGGGTGGCGTCGAAGGCGGGGTAGTGGCCGGTCACGCCCTCGCCCGCGGTGCGCGTCCCCAGCACGTACAGGACCTCGTCGCCGTTCCGCCGCTCGATGACGACGTCGTCGACACCCGGCGCCCGCGGGTCGGGCGCGGGGATCACCACGTAGTACGGGACGTCGAAGGCGCGGGCGGCCAGCGCCACCCCGAGCGTGCCGACCTTGTTCACCACGTGCCCGTCCATCGTCACCCGGTCCGCCGCGGTCAGCGCCACGTCGGCGAGCCCGTCGGACAGCACCGAGGCGACCATCCCGTCGGTGATCAGGGTGGGCCGGTAGCCCATCTCCACCAGCGTCGGCGCGGTCAGCCGCGCTCCCTGCAGGTAGGGCCGGGTCTCGGTGCAGACGAACTCCAGCCGCTTGCCCGCCTCCTGCGCGGCCTCGACGGTCGCGATCAGGTAGGCGTCCGCCCAGCAGTGGGTGAGGACACGGGCGCCGTCGTCGAGCAGCGCCGCCGCGTGCCTGCCCACGGCCGCGCTGCTCGCCAGGTAGGCCGCGTCGTGCTCGGCCGCCGCCCGGGTCACGGCCTTCACCAGCTCGTCCCCGTGCGCCTCGGGCAGCGGCCCGTCCACCGTGGCGGCCAGGACGGCCTCCACGGCGTCGCGGATGTGGTTGTTCGTGGGCCGGGTCGCGATCAGCCGGTCGCCCGCCCTACGCAGCCGCGCCGCCGCCAGGCCCGGCGGCTCGCCCCGCGCCTCGCGGGCGGCCAGCGTCATCCCGGCGGTCGCCGCGAACGACGGGCCCGTGCTCTGGGTGACCATCCGCTCGATGGCCACCGCGACGTCCTCGCTGGTGACACAGCGCACCCAGCGGTGCTCGAAGGGATAGACGCGGCGGTCGAGGATCTCCACGGCGTCATCGGTGATCCGGACGGGGTCCGCGAGGACGGGACGCCTGCCGGTCGTGCTCATGAGACCTCCAGCGGGGAATCGGGCGGACGTCCGCCGCCTGCCGGACACACCGGGTGCCGTCCGGCGTCACCGCCGGCGCCGCGACCCGGCAGTGCCTCGCGCTTATGCCCCTTTTGGAGGGTCTCGTACCTCCGGGTGGCGGGCCCGCTCCTGGACGGCCCGCCACCCGGAGGCACGACGGCTCAGGCGAGCTTCTCCCCGATCTCGGCGATCAGGGCGCGCTGCCCGGTGACCATCCTCTCCGCCAGCCGGGCGGTGGGCCGGTGCCTGCCCAGCGCGATCACGACCTGGGCCATCCGGACACCGCTGTCGAGATGCTTGCCCAGCACGCTCAGCCACAGCTTGTCGAAGGCGGCACCCGACCGTCCCTCCAGGGACGAGATCTGGGCGGCGGACAGCATGCCCGGCATGTCGTGCGCGGCGTGGTCGCCCTCCGCCGGCACCTCGACCTGCCACGACCGCAGCCAGCCGGACATCAGGTCGATGTCGGCGGCCTCGTCCTTCTTGATCTTCGCGGCCAGGTCGCGCACGTACGGGTTCTCGCTCCGGCCGTCCACCAGGCCGGCGAGCTGGATCGTCTGGCGATGGTGGGGGATCATCTCCTGGGAGAAGCGGACGTCCGCGTCCGCCCGATCGCCGGCCAGTCCCACCGCCTGGACGGCGGTCCCGGCCGTCACGGCCGCTGACGAGCACCCGGCGACCAATATGGCGGAGACCAGCAAGGTGGCGGTCAGAGACCGTCTTCTGCGCGACCGCCGGGTGCTCATCGAGATCACTGCCCCTTTCCTGCGGGTGGGAAGGATCATTCGTGCCGTTCCGCCCTGAGATACGCGGGTCCCGTTCCCGGGGTTCAGGGTCCGCCGGAAATCGGGTGCCCGACATTCCGGGCACCCGATTCCGGCTCGGGCCGCGCCCCGTCTTCCGGGCGCACTCCGTCTTTCATGCGCGCCCCGTCTTCTGAGCGCGCCCTGTCCTGAGCGCGCCCCGTCTGACGTGGCCGGGGACGTCGCGGGACCCGAACGAGTGGCGGCTCGCCCGCCGGACGAGCTCGCCGTGCCCGGCCGCCGGGTGGGTCAGCCGGGGACGTCGCGGTGGTCGGAGATGCTGTCGAGCCAGGCGCGGTGCAGGTCGGCGTAGCGGCCCGCCCGCCGGACGAGCTCGCCGGGCGGGCCGTCCTCCATGATCCTGCCGCCGTCCATCACCAGCACCCGGTCGGCGATCTCGACGGTCGACAGGCGGTGCGCGATGATCAGGGCCGTCCGGTCCGCCAGGATGGTCCGCATCGCCCGCTGCACCAGCCGCTCGCTGGAGACGTCCAGGCTGGACGTCGCCTCGTCGAGGATCAGCACCGCCGGGTCGGCCAGGAACGCCCTCGCGAACGCCACCAGCTGCCGCTGCCCGGCCGACAGGCGGCCGCCGTGCTTGCCGACCTGGGTGTCGTACCCCTCGGGAAGCGCGGAGACGAACGCGTCGGCACCGATCGAGCGGGCCGCCGCCACCACGTCGGTCATGTTCGCGCCCGGCCGGCCGAACCTGATGTTGTCCGCCACCGACCCGCTGAACAGGAAGTTCTCCTGGGTGACCAGGACCACCGCGGCGTGCCGCGACTCCTCGCCGAGGTCGCGCAGGTCGACGCCGTCCAGCAGCACCCGGCCCGCCACCGGGTCGTAGAACCTGGAGACCAGCTTCGCCAGCGTGGTCTTGCCCGCCCCGGTGGTGCCGACCAGCGCCACGGTCTGCCCGGCGGGGACCACCAGGTCCAGCCGGGGCAGCACGGGGGTGCCGTCCAGATAGGAGAACTCCACGCCCTGGAACTCGACTCTCCCGCGTGGCCGCTCCAGCGTCACCGGGTCGTCGGGTTCGGCCACCACGGGACGCTCCTGCAGCACGCCGGAGAGCTTCTCCAGCGCCGCCCCTGCGGACTGGAACGTGTTATAAAATTGCGAGATCTCCTGCATCGGCTCGTAGAACTGGCGCAGGTAGAGCAGGAAGGCGGCCAGCACGCCCACCGTGACCTCACCCTGGATCGCCAGCGTGCCCCCGTAGAGCAGGACGGCCGCGATCGTCACGTTCCCGATCAGCTTGACGCCCGGTGAGAAGATCGCGACCAGGTGCATGCTTCGCTGGTTGGCGTCGCGGTAGTCGGCGTTCAGGTGGGAGAAGATCTCCTGGTTGCGCGGCTCCCCGCGGAACGCCTGGACCGCGCGCATGCCGGCCATCGACTCCACGAAGTGGACGATCACCAGGGCCACGGTCTCCCGGGTCCTGCGGTAGATGATGCTCGACTGCCGCCGGAACCAGCCGGTGAACAGCATCAGGATCGGCAGCGGAAGCAGCGCGACCACGCCGAGGTGGACGTCCAGGACGAGCAGCAGGACCGCCGTGCCGACCAGCGTCAGCACGGCGGTGACGAGGTCGTCGAACCCCGACTGCAGCATCTCGGAGATGGCGTCGATGTCGGAGGTGAGCCGGGAGACGACCCGGCCCGAGGTGTAGTCCTCGTGGAACGACAGCGACAGCCGCTGGAAGTGGACGAACACCCGCCGCCGCAGCTCCAGCAGGATGCCCTGACCGATGCGCCCGGCCATCCTGAGGAATATCCGCCGGGTCACCAGCTGGACGACCGCCGCCGTCAGGATCGCCGCGACGACCGTCACCAGCGTCCGCGGTCCCGCGCCCGCCACCATCGGCGGGATGCCCGCGTCGATGCCCACCTTGACCAGGTAGGGGATGGCGAGCGAGGCGACGTTGCAGGTCACGATGATCGCGACGAGCAGGATGATCTCTTTGCGGTACGGGCGCAGCAGGTCGCCGAGCAGCCGCCTGGACCTGTCGCGCAGCAGGAACGACACCCGCGCCGACAGCTCGTCCTGGTTCTCCGCCGCGACCCCCCGCCACTCCCGGGATCCGTTCGCGGTCCCGGCGGGGGAGGCTCCGGAAGACCCGGAGGCTCCGGAAGACCCGGAGGGTCCGGAGGGTCCGGAGGAAGGTCCCGAAGGTTGGGTGGAAGGTTCGGTCACGCTCACAGCCGCGCCTCCTCGGCGTCCGGGTCGGCCGACAGCAGCGCGCGGTACTCGGGCACGCTCGCCATGAGCTCGTGGTGCTCGCCGACATGCGCGATCGTGCCGTCGAGCAGCAGGGCCACCCTGTCGGCGAGGAGCACGGTGGAGGCCCGGTGGGCGACGACGATCCCGGTGGCCTCGCGCAGCACGTGCCGCAGCGCCTCCTCCACCAGGGCCTCGGTCTCGACGTCCAGGGCGGAGAGCGTGTCGTCCAGCACGAGGATCCTGGGACGGCTGAGAACCGCGCGGGCCAGCGCGAGCCGCTGGCGCTGGCCGCCGGACAGGGACATGCCCTGCTCGCCGATCCTGGTCTCCAGCCCCCACGGCAGCGCGTGGACGAATCCGGCCTGGGCGATCCGCAGCGCCTCCGCGATCTCCTCCTCGCTCGCGTCGCGCCGCCCCAGCGTGAGGTTCTCCCTGACGCTCATCGAGAACAGCGTCGGTTCCTCGAAGGCCGTGGCGACCATCGAGCGCAGCACGGGCAGCGGCAGGTCGCGGACGTCGACCCCGTCGATCGTGACCCGGCCGGCGCCGACGTCGTACAGCCGCGGCACCAGGGAGGTCAGCGTGGTCTTGCCCGACCCCGTCGCGCCCACGACCGCCACCGTCTCTCCCGGCCGCACCTCCAGCCAGACGTCGTGGAGCACCGGTTCGGCGGCGCCGGGGAAGGCGAAGCACGCCCCCTCGAAGCGCAGGTGCCCCCGGGGCCGCTCGATCGCGCCGGTGCCCCCGACGATCTCCGGTTCGGTGTCGAGCACCTCCATCACCCGGTCCGCCGCGGTCATCGCCTCCTGACCCATCGTCAGGATGAAGCCGAGCGCGGAGACGGGCCAGACCAGCTGCAGCATCAGGGTGGCGAAGGCCACCAGCGTGCCCAGCGTCAGCGTGCCCGAGCCGACCGCCAGGGCGCCGAGCAGCAGCACGAGCGCGAGGGTGATGTTCGGGATCACCTCGAGGAAGGTGAAGAACCTGGCCGACAGGCGGACCTTCTCCATCGAGGTCCGGTAGACCTTCAGCGCTCCTTCCTCGAAGATCCCGGAGACGTACCGGCCGCGGCCGAAGGCCTTGATCGTACGGATGCCGGCCGCCGACTCCTCGACGACCGTGGCGAGGTCGCCCTGCTCGTCCTGGACCCGGCGGGAGATGGTGATGTACGTGCGCTCGAAGCGCAGGGTGGTGAACACGATCGGCACCGCCGAGGCCACGACCAGCAACCCGAGCGGCCAGTACATGTGGAGCAGCAACCCGGTCACCGTCGCGATCTGGACGGTGGTCAGGACGAGGAAGAGCAGGCCGAAGCCGAGGAAGCGCCGGATCGTCGACAGGTCGGTCGTCGCCCGGGACAGCAGCTGGCCCGACTGCCAGGAGGCGTGGAACCCCATCGGCAGCCGCTGCAGGTGGCCGTAGAGGTCGTCGCGGATGCTGGTCTCCAGGCCCAGGACGGCGTCGGCCAGCAGCCACCGCCTCAGGAAGACGAGCAGCGCTTCGACCACGCCCAGGGCCAGGGCCAGCAGCGCGAGGGGAGCCACGGCCCCGGTGTCGCCCCGGGCGACGGGGCCGTCGATGATCTCCCTGCCGATCAGCGGGACGGCGATGCCGATCGCGACCGCGGCGAAGGACACCACCCAGATGGCGCCCAGGCGGACGACGTACGGGTGGAGGTAGGACTTCAACCGCCACAGGGAGGCGGCCCTGGCGCGGCGCGGGGAGAGGGGTTGCCGGGGCGGGGATTCCGCGTCGGCGGCCGAGGTATCTGTGTTGTCTGCGTTGGCTGTATTGTCTGCTTTGGCTGTGGTGATTCTGGTATCAGGGGGCATCGGCAGGCGGCACGCTCCTCACGGTGTTCTGACGGGGTGAGAGCCGTCCGGGACATGGCAGGCCGGAACACCATTCCCTCTCGACCGGTCTCTCCCGTGCCACCGCTCCCGGTGGCCGCCCCGTCGGATCACCGCCACCCGCGTGACACGGGTGACCATCCAGTCTTCGCACCCGGGTACGGCGTCGGCAACTGATTTGACGGTCCCCATGCTGTAACCCCCAGGCCAGAGTGCCCGTTGACCGCGCGTCCTCTCCCGGACTCTCCCGGAGCGAACGGCTCGCGCCTCCCACGGAGAACGGCCCGTGCCCCGGGCGGGCGCGTGCGACGGCCCGGCGGCCGTCCGGGCCGTCGGCACCGGCCCGGCCCGGAAACGGGGAGGACTAAAATCCCCGGTGGTGTTGAGCGCGAGGAGGCGGGCCCCGATGGATCTGGAGACGTTGCGCGATGTTTCCGGGCTGAGCGACCCCGTGGAGCGCGCACGGGTTCTGAGCCGTCTCATCATCGAAGAGCAGGGACTCCTCGCGGAGGCGGCGAAGATGCGTCGTCAGGCGATCGCCGAAGCCCGTGACTCCGGGATGAGCCTGGAGGACATAGGGACGCGCCTTGGCGTGTCCCCCGGCCGCGTCTCCCAGATGAGAAAGGGACCGACGGCCCGCGTCCCCGAGGAGCCCGCGATCCGCGCGCCCGAGGAGCCCGCGGCCCGCGTCCCTGAGGAGCCCGCGATCCGCACGTCCGAGGAGCCCGTGATCCGCGCGCCCAGGGTCCTGGTGCGGCGGGCGCTGCCGACCGACCCCGCCGTGCGGGCTTCCGCGTCCCTGTTCCTCGCCGAGGCGGAACGGCAGGGCGTCACACCGGGCCGCAGAATGCTCTACGTGGGCCCGGAGCCGGCCGGTGAGCACGTGGCCGCCTGCCTGCGCGTCGAATCCGGCGCCGAGGTGATCGCCCGCCGGAAGATGATGACGGCCGACGGGATCCCGGTGCGCGTCGCCACCAGCTACTTCCGGGCGGACCTGTTCGGGGGCACCCGCCTCGCCGAGCCCGGGTTCGTCAAGCCGTCACTCCAGTCGGCACTGGTCGCCCTCGGCCACACCTTCGGCCGTGCCGAGGAGACCCTGACGGCCCGCCCGCCGACATCCTTCGAGTGCGAGACCCTGGAGCTCGAACCGGGGGAGTGGGTCGTCCAGGTCCTCCGCGCCGGCTACTCCGACGAGGACGTGCCCGTTCACGTCCTGGAGACCATCTGCGCCGCGAACAGGCACGTCTTCCCGATCGGCCAGGTCTCCGGGCACGACGAGTTCTGACCGGCCCCCGGCCGCCCGGTCCGGTCACGGCGGGCCGGCCGGAGGCGGAGCGGGATCGGCCGCCCGTGGTGTCCGCGGCGGCCTGACGCGCGGCCGCGTCCACGCCGGGGAGGTGTTCCCCGCCCGGGGAAAAGGAGAGGCAGGGGAGGGCGGGGCGGCTGTATGGTCTGCGGTATGACCTGGCGACATTGATCCTCAACGATCGGTCGGTCCGGCGCGAGCTGCCGTGGACCCCCGGAGATGCCGAGCATCCCGAGTCCGCCCAGCCTCCGCGAGAAGGACCTCATGACCACTTCTTTTCACCGTGCGCCCGAAGGGCGTGCGAAGCGCCTGGCCGCGACGCTCTACGCCTACACCCTCCTTGATGAGTTCGTCCTGTTCTACCCGTTCTACGCATTGCTGTTCGTCGACACGGGTCTGTCGACCGCCGAGATCTCCTCGCTCCTGGCGATCTGGTCGGTCACCTCCGTCGCGCTGGAGGTCCCCTCCGGGGTGTGGGCCGACGCCGTCTCGCGGCGCGCGCTGCTCGCCCTGGCGCCGCTGCTGGCCGCCGCCGGCTTCGGCCTGTGGGTCGCGGCCCCCTCCTACTGGGTGTTCGCCGCGGGCTTCGTGCTGTGGGGCGCCTCCGGAGCGCTGCAGTCGGGCGCGCTGGAGGCGCTGGTCTACACCGAGCTCGACCGCCTGGGCGCGGCCGGTCGCTACGCCGCGATCATGGGCCGCGCCCGCGCGGTCGGCACCGGCGCCGTCGTGGTGTCCACGGTCGTGGCCGCCCCGGTGTTCGCCGTGGGCGGCTATCCGCTGGTCGCCGCCGGCAGCGTCCTGGCGTGCGTGCTCGCCACGGTGTCCGCGCTGGCCTTTCCCGAACACCGCGTACGCGCCGGGCAGGAAACCGGACGGGAAGGCGAGGGGGCCGCGGAGGGGGCCGACGAGGAGGAGGCGCCCGCGGGCGGCTACGCCGCGATCCTGCGCGAGGGGCTGCGGGCGGCGCGCGCCGACCGGCCGACGCGCCGGGCGCTGCTGCTGGTGCCGGCGGTGACGGCCCTGTGGGGCTCGCTGGAGGAGTACACCCCGCTGCTCGCGATCGGCACCGGCGTCGCCACGCACCTCGTGCCGCTCCTGGTGCTCCTGGTCTCCGTGGGGATCGCGGCCGGTGGCCTGCTCGCGGCGGCCGGGCGGAGCTTCACGGACCGGGAGTTCGCCGCGCTCCTCGCGTTCGGGGCGCTGGCGCTCGGCGCGGGCGCGGCCGGCGGGACCGCGGCGGGGTTCGTCGCCCTCGCGGTGGCCTTCTGCGTCTTCCAGATGGCGAGCGTGCTGGCCGACGTACGGCTGCAGGAGAGCATCACCGGCCCGGCCCGTGCCACCGTGACATCGCTGGCCGGGCTGGGCACCGAGCTGGGCGCCGTCCTCGTCTACGGCGGCTACGCCGCGGCCTCGGCGCTGACCGGCCATGCCGCGATCTTCACCGCGTCCGCGGTGCCGTACGCCGTCCTCGCCCTGGTCCTGTTCCTCGGCGGGTCCCGCTCGCGAAGATCGGCGACCGCCCGGGTCCCGCTCGGCGGGCCGTGAGGCGGTCCGTGAGGCGGGCCGTGAGGCGGGCCGGTCCAGGGCCGGTCCAGGGCCGGTCCCGGGCCGGGTTCAGCGCTTCGTGAAGCGTGGAAGACCCAGCTCGGCGAAGACCGGGCGGTGGTCGGTGTCCGGGAGGCGGTGGACGCCGAAACTCCTGATCGCCATGCGCGAGTCGGCGAGCACGTGGTCGATCGTCACCCCGGGGACGGGTTCCCAGCCCTGCTGCGGCCAGGTGGGCGTCAGGCCGTGCCCGGTGACGTCGGCCGCGTCGCGGTAGCCGCTGTCGAGCAGGTCGCGTACCAGCCGGTGGTCGAGGGTGGCGTTGAAGTCGCCCGCGAGCACCCGCAGCTGCCCGCCCGCCCTGGGCAGCGCCCGCAGCCCCTGGTCCCAGCACGGCACCTTGTCGCCGTACCGGGGCGCGCAGGGGTGGACCGAGACGACCTCGATCTCGTGGCCGCTCGGGTGCTTGACCACCCCGCGCGCCTGCCGGAACCTGCCCAGCGCGATCAGCGGCTTCTCGGTGACGGGGTGCTTGGAGTAGATGCCCGAGCCCCACACCCCGTCGACCGCGCGGTCCACGACGTGAGGCATGCGCCGGCGCAGCCCGGCCGCCTCCAGACGGTCGCGCGCGGCCGGGGTGACCTCCTGGAGGGCCAGCACGTCCGGGTCGAGGGAGCGCACGAGCCTCATCAGGACGTCGGTGTCGCCCGCGCCGACGGCGAGGTTCGCGGCGAGCACCCGCAGCCGTCCCCCGTCGGCGGCGGGCTGATCCGTGTCGCCGAAGTACCGGGGGAGTACGGCCGTCGCCAGCACCGCGCTGGTGACCAGGGCGACGGCCGCGGCCGCCCAGCGGCGCAGTCCCAGCGCCAGGAGCAGCGGGACCGCCGAGGCCGCCGCCACGTACGGCGTGAACGCCACCAGGGCGACCCACTGCCAGAGCGGGGTCCACCCGCCGGCCCTGAGCGCCGCCCAGGCCGCGAACGGCAGCACCGCCGGCCAGACCAGCAGGTCCACCCATCTCGATCTGATCATGCACCCGGAGCGTAACGGTCTTCTGTGCAGATTCGGTGGAGATCTACGTCTTTACCGGCGCAGATGGGCGATATCCGGTCCAGCGGCCCTCGCCGGATCACAGGGACGAAAGCCGGCGGAGGCGGCGGGCTCCCGGGTCAGGAGCCGCCGGTGAGGTCGTACGCCTGGGCGATGAGCTCGAAGGAGCGGGCCCGGTCGGCGGTGCCGTGGACCATCGTGGTGATCATCAGCTCGTCGGCCTCGGTGCGCTTGCGGAGATCCTCCAGCCCTTGCCGCACCCCGGCGGCGTCCCCCAGCACCACCTTGGACAGGTGGTCGTCGAGGAAGTCCCGCTCCATCGGGCTGTACGGGTAGTTCTCGGCCTCCTCGGGCGTGGGGATCGGCTGCGGGGCCCCGCGCCGCAGCCGCAGCATGGACAGCCCGCCGGAGCGGGCCAGGCGCAGCGCCTGCTCGGGGGTCTCGGCGGCGACCGCGGAGACGCCGATCATCGCGTACGGCCGGTCGAGGACGGCGGAGGGCTCGAAGGACGACCGGTACAGCTCGAGGGCGGGGATGGTGTTGTTCCCGCTGAAGTGGTGCGCGAACGCGAACGGCAGGCCGAGCATCCCGGCGAGCTGGGCGCTGAAGCCGCTGGAACCGAGCAGCCAGATCGGCGGGCGGCCCGACTCGGGCGAGCGGGGCACCGCGACGACCCGCTCCAGCGGGTGGCCCTGCGGGAACGCGCCGTCCAGGAAGGCCGTCAGCTCGGCCAGCTGCTCGGGGAAGTCGTCGGCGTCCAGACCGTGCCGCCCGCGCAGGGCCCTCGCCGTGGCGGGGTCGGTGCCGGGAGCCCGGCCGAGCCCGAGATCGATACGGCCCGGGTGCAGCGCGTGCAGGGTGCCGAACTGCTCGGCGACGACCAGCGGGGCGTGGTTGGGCAGCATGACGCCGCCGGACCCCAGCCGGATGCTCCTGGTCGCGGCGGCCAGATGGGCGATCAACACCGCGGGCGAGGAACTCGCCACGGAGGGCATGCCGTGGTGCTCGGCCACCCAGATCCGGTGGTAACCCCACTCCTCCGCGCGCCCGGCCAGCTCGGTGCTCGCCTTCAGGGTCTCGGTGGGCGTCACCCCCGAACCGACGGTCGCCAGTTCGAGGATCGACAGGGGCACCTCGGAGGAGCCGCGGGCCGTCCCGCGGATGTTGTCGTCATCAGCCATGTAGGCGGCAACCAGGCTGGACAGAGGTTTATTTCTGTTTACCGCCTGATTTCGATCTTGCATGAGCCTGCGAGACCGGTCTGCGGTGCCGCCATCGCGACGAGGCCCGCCCTCGCACCGATCGCACCAAGGCGGGCGCACTCGCCCTCCACCCGCCGGTGGATCCCGGCGGGCCGTTCATTCGCCGCCGGTGTCCCCGGCAGGTCGCCCGCCGGCCGCTCAGCCGCCGGCCGTCTCCCCGGCCAGCCGATCACTCGCCGCGACTCCGGTGTACACCAGGGCGGGCGGTACGTTGCGCCAGATCGGGCCCAGGGTGTCGACGGTGGTGAACGTGCTGTTCATGAGACCGCGGAAGTGCCGGAAGCGCCGGAACGGCATCACGGTCAGCGTCGTGATGGTGCTGAAGGCGCCGCCGGGGGTGAGTGAGGCCGCGATCTCCTCCAGAACGCGTTTCTGCTGGGCGTCCTCGAACAGGGTCCAGGGAAGGGAGGAGACGATCGCGTCCGCGTGGGACAGACCGGCCTCCCGCAGCAGCTTGCCGAGATCGCCCGCGTCGCCGGGGATCACCTCCAGCCAGGGTCTGCTGCGCCGCAGGTGGTCCACCATGCCTTCGTTGACCTCCACGGCGAGCTGCCGTCCCCCCGGAGGCAGCCGGTCGCGGATCGCGTCGCTGATCACTCCGCCGCCGGCGCCGAGTTCGACGACCACGGCTCCGGGGGTCGTGGGGACGATCGAGGACACCAGCCGGGCGACGGCCTTCGAGCTGGGAGCGATCGCCCCGAGTTGGTGGGGATTACGCATGATCGCGCCGAGGAAGGTGAGCGTGTCACTGCCGGCAGGACGAGTTTGAGAGAGCATCGACAGCTTATTCCCCCAGTTGAGGGGGTTATGCCAGTTTAACTGGCTTTGATGATCGGGCCTCCGCCGCCGTACGGCTGCCGTACCACTGCTGTATCACCGCCGTACCAGCGCTGTACAGCCGCCGTTCCGGTGATCGGGGAAACGACACCGCGGAGACGGTTCCCACCCGCCCCTGCCCGGGGGAGGTGAGGCGAGGTACCGTCGTCTTATCGGATCCCGGTCATGAGGGGAGCCGCCATGCCAGACGATTCCGATCACGTGCTCGACTCCATCGACGGCGCCGTCGACGAATGGCTCGCCATGAGCGACGACTCGATGCGCTGGACGCCGCCGGAGAAGGCGCGGCCGAAGCCCCAGTTCGGTCTGCCGGTGCCGCCGCTGCCGCAGGTCCTGGAGGAGTTCCTCCAGGAGGTCGGCACCCGCCTCGGCCCGCCCGCCCAGGCCGTGGTCGACGCGTTCCGCCCGCTGGGGGAGGGGGTGGTCGACGCGGTCTCCACGTTCCTGGACAGCCCGCCCGTGCGGCAGCTCATCGATCCGTCGGACGATCGTCCGGAGGCGCTCGGGGTCCGGGCGTTTCCCGACACGTTCGGGCCGCCGCCGGAAGACGCGCCCCGGCCACCGCGCATGATCGAGTCGCGGCGGGACGGGGCCGAGCTGCTTCCCGGCCCATCCGGCCCGTCGGACCCGCCGGGTTCGCCCGGCCCCTCCGAAGCCTCCCCGGCCCGGGAGCGGCCGGACGCCGGGCCGTCAGGACGTGACGACTCCCCGGCCGGGTAGCCGCCCGCGTGGGCTCCGTTCACCGGGCCGGGCGTGACGGGGAGCCCGGCCCTGGTTCCCGCCGCGGTCAGGGGCGATCACGCCGAGCCGGGTGTGGCCGGGGAAAGGGATCGTCACGCCGGGCGTGGCGGGGTCGGTGGTGATCACACCGGGCCGGGCGTGACGGGGTCGCGTCCTGGCTCGGGCGGAGTTTCGCCGGAGAGGCCCGTCCCGTCGCCGGTGGCCGTCGACGTCCTCTTTGAAACCCGCTTGATATCTCCTGCCCGAAAGAGGTGAGTCCGCGCGCCGAAAGGGAAGCGGGTCTGTCCGAACAGGGGGCGACCTCACGGTTTCACTTTTCCACAAAGTGCCTCGTGAAGTGCGGAACTCCTTTTTTCGGGCAAAGAACAAAAAACCCCATGAACCGGCGTACTTCAGGAGTGATGAAATGGCGGGTCTGGCGGGGCCGATCGCGGTCGGTGTCGAAGAGGAGTTCCACGTCGTCGATGTCGACACCCGGCACCTCGTCCCACGAGCCGGTGTCCTGCTCGAGCAGTTGCCGGCGGAGCGCTTCACCCACGAGCTGCAGCGTTCGGTCGTCGAGGCCAACAGCAGGCCCTTCATGCACCTGGAGGACCTCGGGCACGACCTGACCGCGCTGCGCCGCACGGTGATCCAGGCGGCGGACGGCCTCGGCCTGGGAATCGTGGCGGCGGGAAGCGTGCCGCTGGTGGATCTGGAGGCGTTGAAGATCTCCCCTGATCCCCGCTACGAGCAGATGCTCGCCGACTACCAGCTGCTCACCCGCGAGCAGCTGATCTGCGGGACGCAGTTCCACGCCGACGTCGAGGATCGCGACCTGGCGGTGGCCGTCGCCCACCGCCTGGCCCCCTGGATCCCCCCGCTGCTCGCCCTGAGCTCCAGCTCGCCGTACTGGCTGGGATCCGACACCGGGTACGCCAGCTACCGCCCGCTGCTGTGGCAGCGCTGGCCCACCGCCGGTCCGGTGCCCAGGTTCGAGTCGGCCGCCGAGTACGACCAGGTGGTGCGGGAGCTCGTCGCCTCCGGGGTGATCACCGACCCCGGCATGATCTACTTCGACATCCGGCCCTCGGCGCACCTGCCCACCATCGAGCTGCGGGTCTGCGACGCCTGCCCCCGGGTGGGCGACATCGTGCTGATCGCCGGGCTGTTCAGGGCGCTGGTGGCCAGGGAGCTGGAGGCGGCGCAGAAGGGCCCCGAGCGCACGGTCCGGCTGGAGATGGTCCGCGCCGCGTCGTGGCGGGCGTCGCGCTCCGGGCTGGAGGGCGACCTCGTCGACCCGGTCGACGGCACCCCGGCGCCCGCGGGCGAGGTGATCCGGCGGATGATCGACGGCCTGCGCCCGCAGCTGGAGCGGTGCGGCGACTGGGAGCTCGTCACGTCCCTGGCCCGGGAGTCACTGGCGCGGGGAAGCTCCTCGGCCCGCCAGCGTGAGGCGTACGCCCGCAGCGGCCGGCTGTCCGACGTGGTCGACCTCGTCATCGCCGAGACGCGCTCCGAGGAGTGGGAGACCGCCTTCGGCGGTCCGACGCCGAGGATGCACACCAGTCTCCTCGACGGCTACGAGGCCCCCGGCGACGAGGCGATCATCGAGGGAACGGTGCGCGAGTCCTACCAGCCGGTGCTGCGGGTCCTCGACCGCCTGGGCGTGGAAGGACTGCGCGACCGGGAGGAGAAGCGCGACGCCTACCAGCGCCGCAACGGCATGACCTTCCAGGTCGAGGGCGGCGGTGAGAGCCGGATCTACCCGTTCGACCTGGTCCCCCGCCTGGTCCAGGGCGGCGAGTGGGCCGAGATCCAGCGGGCCCTGCCGCAGCGGGTGCGCGCGCTGGAGGCGTTCCTGCACGACGTCTACGACGGGCGCGAGATCATCAGGGACGGCACGATCCCCGCCTGGGTGGTCGACGAGTCGCCCGGCTACCGCAGGCCCGGCCGCAGGGTGCCGCAGGGCACCGTGCGCTGTGCCGTGGCCGGGCTGGACCTGGTCCGCGACAACGTCGGCCGCTGGGCGGTGCTGGAGGACAACCTGCGGGTGCCCTCGGGCCTCGGGTACGCCGTGACCAACCGGCGGCTGATCACCGAGCTGATGCCGGAACTCGTCCGCGGCGAGGAGCTCGCCGACCCGGGGGAGGGCCTGCGGACGCTGCGGGAGGCACTGCTCGCGGCGGGCTCCGGCGATCCGTCGGCTCTGGCCGTGGTCTCGGCGGGACCCGAGGACTCCGCCTACTACGAGCACAAGATGCTCGCCGAGGAAATGGGGGTGGTCCTGGCCGTACCGGCCGACCTGTCCTTCAGGAACGGCAACCTGGAGATCGACGGGCGCAGGATCGAGGTGCTCTACCGCAGGATCGACGAGAGCGACCTGCTCGGCGGCCGCCTCGGGCTGGAGATCATGGACGCCGTCGAGCGTTCCGCGCTCGTCCTGGCCAACGCGCCGGGCAACGGCGTCGCCGACGACAAGTGCCTGTACCGGTACGTGCCGCGCCTCATCGAGTACTACCTGGGTGAGCGGCCCCTCATCGACAACGTCCCCACCTACCTGTGCCGGGACGACGAGGACCGGGAGCAGGTGCTCGACCGGCTGGCCGAGCTGGTCGTCAAGCCGGTGGACGGGTTCGGCGGGCAGGGCGTGGTCGTCGGCCCCGACGCCTCCGCCGAGGAGCTCGAGCGGGTCAGGAAGACGATCCTCACCGCGCCCGAGGGCTGGGTCGCCCAGGAGACGGTCCGGCTGTCGACGCACCCGACCTTCGACGGGCGGCGGCTGCGCCCGCGCGTGGTCGACCTGCGGGCCTTCGTCTGCTCCGGCGAGACGGCGACGGTGCCGCCGACGGCGCTGACCCGCGTCGCCCCGGCCGGCAGCATGATCGTCAATTCCTCCCAGGGGGGTGGTTCCAAGGACACCTGGTTGCCGAGGAGGGCCGCCGGTGCGCGGCTTGAGCGGTGAGCTCAGGCGTGGACCGGTCACCGATGCGTGAGATGTGTGAGACGTGCGAGATGTGTGATCTGGGCGACGGGCTCCGGCCCGAGCCGGTCACCGGGGGGTTTCGATGTGTGGTCTGAGCGGTGAGCTCCGGTTCGACGGCCGCCCGGCGGACGTCGCCGCCGTGGCCCGGATGAGTGACGTGATGCACGACAGGGGGCCCGACGGGGCCGGCCTGTGGTCGCTGGGGCCGGTCGCCCTCGGCCACCGGCGCCTGAAGATCATCGACTTGTCGGACCGGGGCGCCCAGCCGATGGTGGACAGCGACCTCGGCCTGGCGGGGGTCTTCAACGGGTGCCTGTACAACTACCGCGAGCTGCGCGAGGAGCTGGAGGGCCTGGGCTACCGCTTCTTCTCCACCTCCGACACCGAGGTGCTGGTGAAGTCCTTCCACCGCTGGGGGACCGGCTGCGTCGACCGCTTCAAGGGCATGTTCGCCTTCGCGGTCGCCGAGCGCGACACCGGCAGGCTCACGCTCGGCCGCGACCGGCTGGGGATAAAGCCGCTGTACGTCACCCAGGACGCCGGGCGGCTGCGCTTCGCCTCGTCGCTGCCCGCGCTGCTCGCCGGGGGAGGGGTGGACACCGGCATCGACCGGGTGGCACTGCACCACTACATGACCTTCCACTCGGTGGTGCCCGCCGAGCGCACCATCCTCGCCGGGGTGCGCAAGCTTCCCCCGGCCACCGTACGCACCGTCGAGCCCGACGGAACCGTCACCGACCACCTCTACTGGCAGCCGCCCTACACCCGGTCGGCCCTGCCCGAGTACGCCGGGCTGACCGCGGACGAGTGGGGCGAGGTCGTGCTCGACCGGCTGCGGGCGGCCGTACGCAGGCGCATGGTCGCGGACGTGCCCGTGGGCGTGCTGCTCTCCGGAGGCCTGGACTCCAGCCTGATCGTCGCGCTGCTGGCCGAGGAGGGACAGACGGGCCTGTCGACCTTCAGCATCGGGTTCTCCTCGGCGGGAGGGGAGCGGGGGGACGAGTTCGCCTACTCCGACCTGGTCGCCGCCGAGTTCGGCACCGATCACCAGCGCATCCCCATCGACGACGCCCGGCTGCTGCCCGCCCTGGAGCACGCGGTGCGGGCCATGAGCGAGCCGATGGTCAGCCACGACTGCGTCGCCTTCCACCTGCTGTCGGAGGAGGTCTCCAAGCACGTCAAGGTCGTCCAGTCCGGCCAGGGCGCCGACGAGGTGTTCGCCGGCTACAGCTGGTACCCGCCGCTCGCCGGCGTGTCGCGCGAGGACGCCGCCGCCGTCTACGAAAGGGAGTTCTTCGACCGCTCGCACGGGACGCTGGGCGCGATCCTGTCGCCCGACTACATGCCGGCCGAGGACGTCAGCGGCGATTTCGTCCGGCGCCACCTCGCGCGGCCCGGCGCCGACACCGCGCTCGACGCGGTGCTGCGCCTGGACACGAACGTCATGCTCGTCGACGACCCGGTCAAGCGCGTGGACAACATGACCATGGCCTTCGGCCTGGAGGCCAGGACCCCCTTCCTCGACCACGAACTGGTCGAGCTGGCCGCGGCCTGCCCGCCCGAGCTCAAACTCGCCTCCGGCGGCAAGGGTGTCCTGAAGAGCGCCGGCCGCAAGCTGCTGCCCGCCGAGGTCGTCGACCGGCCCAAGGGATACTTTCCGGTTCCCGCGATCAAGCACATCCACGGCCCGTTCCTGGAGCTCGTCAGGGACGCGCTGACCGGTCGGACCGCGAGGTCCCGGGGGCTGTTCGATCAGCCGTACGTCGACAAGCTGCTCGCGGCACCGGACGAACACCGCACTACCCTGGGTGCCAACGCGTTGTGGCAACTCGGACTCCTGGAGCTGTGGTTGCAGGCACAAGGAGTTTGATGACCGAAATTCTCGGCGCCCGTTCTCGCCCCTCGATGGGCACGGGCCTGACCGCCTGGAGCTGCCGGGCGCCCGCGCTGGCGCCCGACCTGAGCGCCGTCGCCTTCGTCGGCGACCGGGACGGCTCGCCGCGCGTCTGGATCCAGCCCCTCGGCGCGGAGCTGGAGGGCCTCCGGCGGCTTCCGGGGGAGGACCCGGAGGCCTGGCCGGTCGACACGGGACCCGAGCCCGTCGCCGACGTGAGCTGGTCCCCCGACGCCCGGCGCCTGGCCGTCCTCGTCGTGCCGGGCGGCGGGGAGCACACGCAGGTCTGGACGGTGCGGCCCGACGGCGGCGACCTGCGCCCGCTGGCCGCGCCCGAGGGCGGATCGGCGTCGTTCGTGCGCTGGACCGGCCAGGGAGAGGTCCTCCTCGTCGCGGAGGTCTCCTCCTCCGGCCGTACGGACGCGGTGCTGATCGACGCGGCCTCGGGAAGCCGGGAGGTCATCGCGGGCGGGGCACTCCTGCAGCCGGCCGCGGTCAGCCGCGACCACCGGCGGATGCTGCTGCGACGCGGCCCGCGCGGCGTGCGCCGGATGTACGTGGCCGATCTTCCAGCCCTTCCCGGCGATCCCGCCGGCCACCTTCCGGCCCTCCCCGGCGACCCCGCGGACTCCCACCCCGGAGGTCTCGTCTCCGGACTGGCCCATCCGGGAGATCTCACCGCGGGCCCGCCGGAGGGGGTTCCGGTCGATCTTCCCGCCGTGATCCGTTTCGATCTTCCTCCGGGCCATCTCGCCGACGGCTCGCCCGCTCTTCCCGCCGACCCTCCCGCCGGAATGCGCTTCGATCTTCCCCCGGGCCATCTCTCCGACGTCCCGCCAGGCCTTCCCGCGAGCCTTCCCGACGAGGCCGCGGGCGACCTGCCGGGCCACGGGGAGCGGCCGTTGCTGGCCGGGCTGACCGGCACCACCGACTACGGGATCCTCTCTCCCGACGGGACGACCGCCTACCTGCTGTCCGACGTCGGCCGCGACCGGGCCGCGCTGGTCGCGGTGGGCGAGGACGGGGCGGGGGTCGTGCTGGCCGAGCGTCCCGACGCCGAGCTGGACCAGTTCGCGCTGAGCGCCGACGGCCGTCTCGCCGTCCTGGTGTGGAACGACTCCGGCCGGTCGGAGCTGGAGGTGATCGAGACGGCCACCGGCGAGACGCGCCCGCTCCCGCCCCTGCCCGCCGAGGTGGTGTCCTCGATCAGGGTGTCCCTGGACGGCAGCCTGGCCGTCCTGGCGGCCGAAGGGCCCGGCCACCCCTCCCACGTGCTGCTCTGCGACCTGGAGACCGGCGGTTACCGGCGGATCGCGGGATCCGGGCGGATCCCCGGCGCGGCCGGCGCGGAGCTGGTGCGCTTCCAGGCGCGCGACGGCATGGAGCTGACCGGCTGGCTCTACCGGGTCCCGGGAGCCCGGGGTCCGGCGCCCTTCGTCGTCTACCTGCACGGCGGTCCCGAGAGTCAGGAAAGGCCCACCTTCAACCCGCTGTTCCAGAACCTGCTGGCCGCCGGGATCGGGGTGCTCGCGCCGAACATCCGCGGCTCGTCGGGATTCGGGCGGGCCTTCCGCAACGCCGACAACCACGCCCTCCGCTTCGACGCGATCGACGACGTCGCCGACTGCGCCCTGGAACTGGCACGGGCGGGCCTCGCCGACCCGGCCAGGATCGCGTGCATGGGACGCTCGTACGGCGGCTACCTGACGCTGGCCGCCCTCGTCACCCACCCGCGTCTCTTCCGCGCCGGAGTCGACGTCTGCGGGATGGCCGACTTCGAGACCTTCTACGAGCGGACCGAGCCGTGGATCGCCGCGGCGGCCGTCAGCGAGTACGGCCACCCCGTCGCCGATCGCGAGCTGCTGCGGGCCCTGTCGCCCCTGCACTCCTTCGACCGGCTGGCCGCTCCGCTGCTGATCGTGCACGGTGCCCGCGACACCAACGTCCCCCTGTACGAGGCCGAGCAGGCGCTCCAGGCGGCGCGGGCCCGCGAGGTGCCCTGCGAGCTCCTGCTGTTCGAGGACGAGGGGCACGAGATCCGGCAGATCGCCAACCGGGTGACCTTCGTCAAGAACGTCGTCGAATGGCTCAGATGGCACCTGGCGGTCCCCGACCGGGCGTGACGGATCTCCGGAACCGGGTCCTGTCCGGCCGGGCCTCACGCGATCGGACCTGTCGTGTTCCGCCACCGGAGGGGGAGCCGGTCACCGCGGAGCGGGGTGTGCCCTCCCGGCCCCGATCCGGCCGGCGCCGTGGGCGAGGGCCTCCAGGGGGTTGGCCAGCACCTCGGAGAAGGCGAGTTCGGCCGCGCCGGTCAGGGTGGCGTCGTCGCCGAGGGCCGAGGTGCGGAGTCGCACCCTCTCCCGGGAGATCACCAGCACGTTGGCCTCGACCCGGCTGTGGACCTGGGCCGCCGAGCCCCGATAGACCTCGCGCAGCATCCCGCCGAAGATCACCAGGCCGGGGTTGAAGAGGTTGATCAGGTTGGCCACCCCGATGCCGAGCCAGTCGCCGATCCGGCGCAGCGCGTCCGCGGCCGCGACGTCCCCGCGCCCGGCGGCGTCCACCACGGCCCGTACGCCCTCGCGGCCGGTCAGCTCGGAGGACCGTCCGGCGGCGTCGATCAGGGCCTGCTCGCCGACCTCCGCCTCCAGGCAGCCGTGCGAGCCGCACCCGCAGGGCCGCCCGTTGTACGGGTTCACCATCATGTGCCCGAGCTCGCAGCCGTACCCGCCGTCGCCGTCGAGCAGCTTGCCGCCGACGATGATCCCGCCGCCCACTCCGACGTCCCCGTGCAGGTAGACCAGGTTCTGGAAGCCGACGCCCACCCCGCGCTCGTGCTCTGCCAGCGCGCCCAGGTGGGCCTCGTTGCCCACCGACACCGGCAGCCCGAGCCCCAGCCTGAGACCGAGCTCGGTGCCGAAGGCCTGGTCCACCCAGCCCATGTTCGGCCCGAAACGCACCATCCCGTCACCGGGCCGGATCATGCCGCAGTAGGCCGCGCCGACCCCGACGCACACCGCGTCCGGGGGTGCCTCGCGGTACATCCGGCGGGCGAACCCGGCGAGGGTCCCGACCACGTCGTCGAGGTCGGCCCCGGCGCGCGGCCGGACCGCCTCCCTGCGGTCCAGGACCGTTCCGCCCAGCCCGACCCTGGCGGCGACCAGCCGGTCCACCCGGACGTCGAAGGCGATCACGTAGACCCGGTCGGACTCCGGCCGGACCACCAGCGACGGCCGGCCCGCCCTGCCGGTGTCCTTGGGGAGTTCCTCGCGGACCAGACCCGCCGCGGTGAGCTCCCCGGTCAGCCCCATGATCGTGCTGCGGTTCAGGCCCATCCGGTCGGCCAGCTCGGTGCGGGAGAGCGGGCCGCCCAGGTGCACGTGCCGGAGCAGGGCGCCAAGGTTGTGCTGGCGGATCTCCTCCTGGGACCGACCGGCTTTCAGCATCGTGGGGATCCTGACGACTCGGGGCTTGCCATCGTTGCGCGCCGCAACGGCGGGACGGGGCGGCCACGCCGACCGCGAGCACTGGAACAGATCCTGTCACACCAGGAGAACACCGGCCGGTGGCCGCGGGAGTATTTCCTCGTTGCTCCCGGCCGGTGGGTCCGGGACGTCCAGATGTCCACCTTCAGGCCGGTGGCGGGCAGGTGGCGGGCAGGTGGCGGGCAGGGCGTCGGCGATCGTGGCTGTGCGTCCTACCCGCCCGTCCGATGGCGGCTCGGGGACACGCCGCGTACTCGTTTGAAGGCCACGCTCAGCGCGAAGGCGTTGGCGTAGCCGACGTCCCGGGCGACCGAGTCGATCGTGGTGTCGGAGGAGCGCAGCAGATCGGCGGCGAGCGCCATCCGCCAGCCGGTGAGATACGCCATGGGGGGCTCCCCCACGAGGGTGGTGAACCGGCGCGCGAACGCCGCGCGCGAGGCGCCGACCTTTTCCGCCAGTGAGGCCACCGTCCACGGGCGGGCCGGGTCGTCATGGATCAGCCGCAATGCCGGACCGATCAACGGATCGCTCTGCGCCCGGTACCAGCCGGGTGCCTGAGCCTCGGGGCGGGCGAACCAGGCGCGCAGGGTCGCGAGCAGCGCCAGATCCAGAAGCCGGTCGAGGACGACCTGCTGGCCGGGCCCTTCGCTGTTGACCTCCTGAGCGAGCAGTTCCATGATCGGGGACTGCTCGCTCGACCGCGGCACGAGCACGACCTCCGGCAGGGCGTTCAGGAGCCGCTCGCTCACGTCTCCGCTGACCTGGTAGGTCCCGCTGGCCACGATCGCCGACCCGTCAGGGGTGCGTCCGCTCGTGCGCGGCCCGAGCCGCAACTCGTCGGTGACGTCGATGTCGTCCATGGTGGTCAGCCGGTTGCCCGGACGGACGATGATCTCCGGCGCGGTCGCCGGATCGTCGCTGATCGTGTACGGATCCGGCCCCTTGACGATGGCCACGTCCCCGGTGCGCATCAGCACCGGCTCACCTCTGCCGAGCGTGATCCAGGCGTGCCCGCGCAGCGTGGTGGCCAGGGCGAGCGGGGCACCGTCGGAGATCCGCAGCGACCACGGTGGTTCCAGTATCGCCTGACAGAACGCCGCACTTCGGGCACGAACGCCGTCGAGCAGGTCAGCGAGCGGATCCACCACCTCAGTTTAGACGGACAGAAATGGAAGTGAGCGTACGGAATATGGATCGTCTCTTTTGGTGCGTGTTCACTGGGGCGTGACCCACCTCGACGACTTACCGGAGGCATCCGATGTACGCGATCACAGGAGTGACAGGCCACGTGGGCGGGGCGGCGGCCCGGGACCTCCTGGCCAAGGGGGAACCGGTGCGAGCCGTGGTCCGCGACGCGGCCAGGAGCGCGGACTGGATCGGGGCGGGAGCCGAGGTCTCCGTCGCCGATTTCGGCGACAGGGCGGCGCTGGCGGAGGCGTTCCGCGGTTGCCGCGGGGCGTTCGTCCTGCTGCCGACGGATCCGGTGGCGGCCGACGCCGACGTCTACCATCGCCGGCTGGCCGACTCGATCGCCGGGGCGGTCCTGGACAGCGGCGTCCCGCACGTGGTGATGCTGTCCTCGATCGGGGCCGAGCTGGCCGAGGGCACCGGTCCCATCCGCTGGCTCCACCATATGGAGAACCGGCTGCGGGAGACGGGCGTGCTCCTGACCGCGATTCGCTCGTCGCATTTCCAGGAGAAGGTCGAAACGGTGCTCGGCGCCGCTCTCGGGGCCGGCGTCTACCCGGTCTTCGGCGCGTCGGCCGATGTGCCCGTCCCGATGGTCGCGACACGCGACATCGGCAGGGTGGTCGCCGAATCCCTCACGGCCCCCGCCACGGCCGGCGAGGCCATCGATCTGGACGGTCATCAGTACTCGGAACGGCAGGTGGCCGAAGAGCTGGCGGCCGTTCTCGGCAGGCCGCTCACGGTGGTGACCATCCCGCGGCCCGCATGGGTCGGCACGATGGTGGAGGCGGGCGTTCCGCCCCAGCTCGCCGAGGAGCTCGCCGGCCTGTACGACGCCGAGCAGCGAGGCATCCTCCAGCCCGGAGGCGACAGGCGATCCACGTGTACGACAGAGCTTGGCGAGACACTGCGCCATCTCGTGAAGACCGCTCTGTGAGTTGGGCCGAAGGGCTCTCACCGGGCGGTCTCGGCGCTGAGCCCGAGGCCGGCGACGTTGCGACCGGCTGAGATCCGGTACGCGCCGGCCGGGCCGCCGCGGGAGTTCGTCGGGGCGGCCGGCCTCACACCACGGCATCGGCGACATCGGCGGCCTCGGCGATTTCGGTGGTGGCGTGCAGGGCGGTCAAGATGGTCAGGATCCGCTCGGCGTCGGTGAGCAGGCTTCCGGTCACGGCCCAGCCATGCGGCTGGTCCAACCGGCCGGTGCGGACCTCTTCGGTCATCTGTTCCTGGATCGCGCCGGCCCGCTCCAGCGCGGCGGAGATCACCGCGTTCAGCCTCGCGGGCTCATCGGCGGTGCGCATCTGCGCTTGGAGCGCCTGGGCGAGCAGGTCCAGCAGTGCGGCGTAGTCGCGGGCGAACTCGTCGCTGATCCACGGCGGACCGTCGGCGTGGCGGTGCCGGCGCTGGGCGGCATAAACCAGCGCCCGCACCAGGGCGTGGATGTGCACGCCGATCTCGCTCATCGCCTCCAGCAGCCCTTCGTGATCATCGTTCGTCTCGTGGACGCGGGTGCGGCGCAGGTTGTAGCGGCGGCTTTCCGCGCCGTCGGCGATGGCCGCACTCGCTCGGGCCAGGTGGGCGTCCAGCCGGGCGGCGTGGCGCTGCCAGCCGGGCAGGTCCGACAGATCACAGCGCTCGCGCAACCCGCCTGCCACGGCCTCCAACAGTTCGGCGGCCTCCTCGCTCAGGCGGCGCACCGCCTCATGGGGGCGGCGCTGATACAGCGGCGGCCACAGCATCGCGTTGACCACTCCTCCGGACAGCGCGCCGATGCCGGTGGCCACCACATAGGCCAGCAGATAACGCTCCTGGGAGGCGGCGCCGAACGACAGCATCAGCACCGCGGTGGTCGCCACGTCCGTGCCGTGCCGGCCCATCCGCCGCCAGCGTGCGGCCACCAGCGCCGGTGGCACGACCAGCATCAGGCTGAAGGCGTTGAGGCCGATCAGGTGGCCGACGCTGCCGGCCAGGATGACACCGGCGGCCACCGCGCACACCCGCCGCGCCCCGTTGGTCAGTGTCTGGTACACCGTCGCGTGCACCATGATCACAGCGGTGGCCGGGGCGATCCACACCGTCTCGCGCGGCAGCAGCCGATCGGCCAGGAACCAGGCCAGCACCGCGGCCAGGGTCGCCTTGGCGATCTGACGCACCTCGAAGCGCTGCTCGGAATCTCGCCGGCCCAGCCCGGCCAGCTGGCCACGCAGATACCGCACCTCACGGCGAATCGTCGTCCGCATCCAGTTCATATTCCGGTTAATCACCATGTGGCCTTTACCTAATGTGGTGACCGGAAACCTACGCCGGGTCGGCGACGATCAGAGGCAGGGAAGATCGTCAGATGTCGGCCCGGCGGACCCTTCCGGTCTCAGCACCAGCGACCACCACTTGGCGGACGGCGAACGACACACCGACCTCTTGGGCAGTGTTTCCGCAGGTCGGGGTGACCAGCCGCGCCATGATCCATCTCACCGCCGACGGCCGTACTCGCGGTCCTCGACCCCGTGTCCGTGTCGCCCGCCGGACCGGCGGGCGGGCCGGGGTCAGGGGGGTGCGTCGCCGCGTGCGGCCTCCTGGGCGCACACCTCGTCCAGATCGTCGAGCCGCCGCATGCCGTGCACGCCGCGGGCCGTGCGCGGGTTGGCGGCCAGCCACTCCTGGTTGCGGGCGAAGAACCACCAGTAGCCCGCGGTGAACGGGCAGGCGTCCTCGCCGGTCCGCCGGGAGGGCCGGTAGCGGCAGGGCGGGCAGAAGTCGCTCATGCGGTTGATGTACGCGCCCCCGGCCGCGTACGGTTTGGTCGCCAGCATGCCGCCGTCGGCGTGCTGCGACATGCCGATCACGTTGGGCACCATCACCCAGTCGTACCCGTCGACGAAGCAGCGGTGGAACCAGTCGGTCAGCCGCGCGGGGTCGTACCCCCGCTGGAGCGCGAAGTTCCCGAGCACCATCAGCCGGACGATGTGGTGGGTGAACCCGGTGTCGCGCACCTGGGCGAGCGCCCACGACAGGCAGCGCGCCTCGACGGCGCCGGCGTCCAGCTCCTCGAACCAGGTGGGCGGCGCCGCGCGGGCCGACAGCCGGTTGAGGTCGCGGTAGTCCTCGCCGAAGTACCAGTACAGGTGCCAGATGTAGTCGCGCCAGCCGATGAGCTGCCGCACGTATCCCTCGACGCTCGCGAGCGGGGCGTGGCCCGCCCGGTAGGCGGCCTCGGCGGCCCGCACGCACGTCATGGGGTCGAGCAGCCCGAGGTTGACGGCGGGCGAGAGCATGCTGTGCGCCATGAACGGGTCGCCGGCGAGCATCGCGTCCTGGTGCGGGCCGAAGGCGGGCAGCCGGTGGCCGACGAAGCGCCGCAGCGCGCTGCGGGCCTCCGCGGCGGTGGCGGGGAACATGCGCGGGCCGTCGCGCCCGACGAAGGACACCTCGCCGTCGCGTTCCCACCGGTCGAGGTCGTGGCGCACCCGCTCGTCGATCTCGTCCTCCTCGGCCGTCCACGGGCCGGGCACGTCCAGCCCTCCGGAGGGCGGCGGCTCGCGGTTGTCCGCGTCGAGGTTCCACCGGCCGCCGGCGGGCTCGTCGCCGTCCATGAGCACGTCCAGGCGGCGCCGGGCGTCGCGGTAGAAGTCCTCCATGAGCAGGCGGTGGCCGCCCCTGCCCTCGGCCCAGGCGGCGAACTCCTCCGCGGTGCTGGTGAACCCGCGCGAGGGCAGGACGGTGACCTCGGGGCGGCCCCGGACGAACGCGTCGGCCGCGTGGCTGGTGGGACCGCAGACGGTGACCCGGCCGCCGGCGCGGCCGAGCGCCTCGGCGAAGGTGTCGGTCCGCAGGAACAGCGCGCGGTCGCCCAGCTCGGCCGCCCGGTGCCGCAGCGCCGAGAGCACCAGGTGCGCCTTCTGCCGGTGGTAGCGCCGCCGCCGCAGTACCGACCTGGCCTCGACCAGCAGCACCGGCTGGTCATCGGAGTCGAGGAAGTGGTCCCCGAGCTGATCGGCGAAGAGCCATCGCCTGCCGTGTTCCCCCATGTCGCCATCTTGGCGGCTCGGCGCGCCGCTTCCTCCGCGCCTCGCTGGTCGAACCGCGTGCGACACGGCTCCTCGTAGTCAGCGACAGGGCCGGTCAACGTGCAGGTGCGTCAACGGCGTCTTCGGGTCCCACCGGTCCGGCGTCGCCGGTGGCGGCATGAACCTGCAGGAGCCTCTCGACTCCGTGCAGGAAGGTCTCGCAGATCAGCGTCGGGTCGAACAGGCAGCCGGCGGCCATGGCGCCGTCGCGCATCATCACGAAGTGGCGGCCGGCGGGCTCGGCGCCCGTCTCCCGGACCTTGGCCAGCAGTTCCGTGACGGTTTCCAGGAACCATTGGCGGTGGACGAGCACGGCCCTGCGCACCGGGGACTCGGGGTCGGGAAACTCGGCGGCGGCGTTGAGGAAGGCGCATCCCCGGAAGCCGGGGGACCGGATGCCCTGAGCGATGGACGCGCTGAGGGCTCGGACGGTGTCGGCGGCCGGGAGCCCGGCGGCGACGGCCTCGTCCGCCTGGCTTCGCATCATCCGGTCGGCCTCGTTCAGGTAGGCGAGGACGAGGTCTTCCTTGCCGGGGAAGTGCCGGTAGAGGGTGGCCCGCGTCACCTGCGCCTCCGCGACGATGCGATCGATGCCGACGGCGTGGATGCCCTCCGTGTAGAAGAGCCGGGTGGCCGTGCCGAGCAGCCGCGATCGCGCTTCGGACGGCCGGCTTTCGGATTGGCTGCGCATGCCGCCATCCTAATAGGTAGAACGTTCGGTCTTGACAGTTCGCGCCGTAGATTGCCATGCTGTGTCGCGATAGAACGTTCTGTCTTGTGGGGAGCTGTTCCAGTGGTTCGTATATGCGAGTACGCACCGCCCCGCTGTCCGTCGGCACAGCCGAGGTCACCCGCGGCCGGCCTGCCGGCGGCGACCCCGACGTCGAGGCCCTGGTCTACGTGGCCGGCCAGGTCCTGGGCGCGGGAGAAGGCCTGGGCTCGCCGGCCCGGATTCCCGTCGAGCGTCCCACGCCGGCGCCGCGGACGGCCGAGGTCCTGACCGTCGCCGCCGACCTGGCCGCCCACCTGATCGAGAAGGCCGACCACGGGACGCGCCGAACGGCTCTCCTCGTCACTCATCCACCGAAAGGATCATCATGAGCACCATCGCTGCCTCGCCCAATGTTTCCGGGACCGCGTCCGCGCTGCGGCGGCTGTACTTCGTCCGGTTCGCGTTCGCCATCGTCTGGGCCCTCGCGATGTTCACGACCGCCTCGAAACTGGGTCCGGTCGCGGTCACTCTGCTCGTGCTCTACCCGCTGTTCGACGTGGCCGCCGCCATCATCGACGCCCGCGCGACGCGCACCACCGGCTCACCTGCCCTGCTGTACGTGAACGTCGCGGTCAGTCTGATCACCGCCGCCGGCGTGGCCGTCGCCTGCGCGTCCGGTATCCCGGCGGTGCTGCGCGTGTGGGGCGCCTGGGCGATCGTGGCCGGGCTGGTCCAGCTGATCGTGGGTGTCACCCGCCGCGGGATGGGCGGCCAATGGCCGATGATCATCAGCGGCGGCATCTCCGTACTCGCCGGTGCGTCGTTCATCCTCGGTGCCTCCGCGCCCAACCCGACGCTGGCCAACGCGGCCGGCTACGCCATCCCCGGCGGCATCTTCTTCCTCATCTCGGCCTTCCGTCTCGGCCGCGCCGCGAAGGGAAACTGACATGGACGGCAACACCTACGACGTCGTCGTCCTCGGGGCCGGCCCGGTCGGGGAGAACGTCGCCGACCGGGTGGTGCAGGGCGGGCTGAGCGCCGCCGTCGTCGAGCGCGAGCTCGTCGGCGGGGAATGCTCCTACTGGGCCTGCATGCCGACCAAGGCATTGCTGCGCAGCGCGGCGGCGTTGCGGGCCGCGCGTCAGCTGCCGGGAGCGCGCGAGGCGGTGACCGGTGGTCTCGACGTGGCCGCGGTGCTGGGCCGTCGGGATTCCTTCGCCTCGCACTGGAAGGACGACGGTCAGGTCGGTTGGCTCGAGTCGGCCGGGATCGCTCTGCACCGTGGTCAGGGCCGGATCGTGGCCGCGAACGTGGTCGAGGTGACCGGCGACGACGGAGTCCCGGTCACGTTGACGGCCCGGCATGCGGTGGTCATCGCGACCGGAAGCGGCGCGCTGCTGCCGGACGTTCCCGGTTTGCGCGAGGCCGCGCCGTGGACCAGCCGGGAGGCGGCCGCCGCGAGCGCGGTCCCCGGCCGGTTCGCGGTCATCGGTGGTGGCGTGGTGGCGTCGGAGATGGCGACCGCCTTCGCCGCCCTGGGGTCCTCGGTGACGATGCTGGCTCGTGACGGTGTGCTGCCGCTGGCCGAGCCGTTCGCCGGTGAGCGGGTCACCGAGTCGTTGCGGGAGGCCGGTGTGTCGGTACGCCTCGGCGCGGAGGCCGCGTCGGTGCACCGCGACGAGGCCGGAACGGTGCGCATCACGATGACCGGCGGCGAGCAGGTCGAGGCCGACGAGGTTCTGGTGGCGATCGGCCGGACACCGAACACCCAGGACATCGGCCTCGGCGCCGTCGGCCTGACGCCGGGCGCCTGGCTCACGGTGGACGACACGCTGCGCGTGGTCGGGGAGGACGGGGCGCCGGTCGGTGACGGGTGGCTGTACGCCGCCGGCGACGTCAACCGGCGGGTGCTGCTGACCCACCAGGGCAAATACCAGGCCCGCGCGGTCGGTGACGTCATCGTGGCGCGGGCGAGGGGTGAAGCGGTCGAGGACGGCCGCTGGGGCCGACACGTGGCCACGGCCGACCAGCGCGCGGTGCCCCAGGTGGTCTTCACCGAACCGGAGATCGCGTCGGTGGGGCTGACCGCGGCCGCGGCCGAGGCCGCCGGCGTGCGCATCCGCGTCGTCGACCACGACCTGGGCGCCGTCGCCGGATCCGCCCTGCACGCCGACGGCTACCGGGGGCACGCCCGCATGGTCGTCGACGAGGACCGGAAAGTGATCGTCGGTTTCACGCTCGTCGGCCCGGACGTCGCGGAACTACTGCACGCCGCGACGATCGCGGTCGTCGGCGAGGTCCCGCTGGACCGGCTGTGGCACGCGGTTCCGGCGTTCCCCACGGTCACCGAGGTGTGGCTGCGGCTGCTGGAGGCGTACGGACGCTGACCGTCGGGCCACGTGCCGGCGCCTGGCGGCCGCTCAACCGGAGCCGCGTGATCACACCGATCCATCAGGCCGTGACACGGGTACCGATGTCCCACGTCGCAAGATCAGTGACAGAGTCCGTTCACTCGTGCTCACCCTCGCACATCAACGCGCCCAGCCCGGCCCTCACGCCCGCCGCGCCGGGGATGTTCGGGCTGTGCCCGTGGTGGTCGGGCCGGAGCCGGTCGCCAGGGGTGTTCGTAGCGGTCATGAGGGGGACGGCGTCGCCGCCGCCGGTCGCGGTGGCCCTTCGGACGCAGCCGCGGAGCAGGGTGCGGCGCTTCGGCCCATCCCGGATACCGGTGGTCGGCAGCGAACAACTCCCGGATCGACGACGTCGGGAAAGCGGCCCCCCTGTGCGGGCGGGAGTCGATGAAGCGTTGCGCCGCCCTCGCCGGGAGCCGTTCTCCCCGCCGCCCCGCGAGTCCTGAAGATCCCGGTCCGTACGTGGCGCCCCCTCCTACCGGTCAGGCCGGTTTTTCACCGTATTTATTTATCTTTGCGGCCTGCTGCTGATAACAGATCGGTAAGACCGTACTGTCATGGGCCGCATACAGTGGGTGATTTTGCCAGGGTGGGGTGGCCAGACGCGACACGGGAGGCGAGATGCACGGTGAGCACGATCGCACTCACGGCCACGGCATCAAGGCGAGACCGCGAGGGCGCATGCCGTACGCCGACCCGCCGCTCCCACGTCCCGCCGAACCTCCGCACCCCGCCGGATTCCCCGGCTCCGCGGGGCCTCCGGAGCTGGCCGGGCCGCCGCGATCCGTACGCCTTCCGGAACCTCCGGAACCTTCGCGCGCCGGGCGCGTTCCGGCGCCCTCGGAGCCTCCGCGACCCGGACGATCTCCGGAGCCCGCCGAGCCTCCGCGACCCGGGAGGTTTCCGGAGCCCGCCGAGCCTCCGCGACCCGGGAGGTTTCCGGAGTCCCGGACGCCCGCGGAACCGGCGCTCCCCTCGGATCCCGGCCGGCGCGAGGGGGAGTGCGAGGGGGAGGGGGCGTCGGTGCCACGTGGGCCGGCGCGGCACCGGAAGGACGAGGAAACAGGCAACGCGGACGACGCGGACGACGCGGACGACGCTGCCACCCGTCCGATGGTCCGCCGCTCCTGGACATACCTCGACAGCAGGCCGTTCTCCATGCCCCCGCCCCCCAGCCCGTGGCGGCGGCCCTGGGCCCGCCTCTCGCGCGACCAGCTTCTGAGACCCGCGCTGATCGCCGGATTCCTCGCCGCAGCGGGGGTCGGCGTCTGGTCGTCCGGCTGGTCCCCGTGGGGCGGGATGCCCATCGCCGGCACGTCGCCCGCGTCTCCCGGGGAACGCCTTCTCGCCGGGCGCGACATGGTGATCACCCCCTCGCGGGCCCCGGTGGTGGCCGAGACGGACGCGAAGGCGCCGGCGGGGAAGCGGAAGGTCCTCGGGGGCGAGAAGGGGCCGGGCGCGGCGGGGGCCGGCGGCGGCGGGAAGAAGGTTCCGGGGCGTGATCCGGAGCGAGTGCTCCCGGCGGAACGGGCCCTTTCCGACGCCGGAAACATCCGGGACGAGTGGGTCGAGCGGGTGGAGCGTGCCCAGACCGTCAAGAAGCCGGCCAAGAGGGCCGGGCGGCACCGCGAGGGCGAGGGCTCCGCGCGGGCCGGCGCCGGGCGGGGAGGGGCGGGCGGGGCGGGAACCGCCGCGCCGGGGGCCGGTGCCCGGCGGGCGAACGGAGGCGCCGAGCGCGAGAGCGGAGGCCGGGGAGGCGAAGGCGCCGGGCGGCGCACCGCGAGCACCGGCGGGGACGCCGGGAGTGCCGGGACGGCGGGGCGGCCGCGCCCGGGGAAACAGGGCTCGGGGACGCAGGGTTCCACGGGGCAGGAGGGCAGGTCACAGCCCCGGGCGGGCAGGACGGGCACGCCGGCCACCAGGTCGCCGTCACCCTCGGCCTCCAGGAACAGGCCGCCGGCCACCGGGGGCGCCGCAGGCATCAGCGCCGCCTACGCCTGCCGCCACCTGCCTTCCGGGGACTGGCGCCACGCCTACTGCGTGCGGGTATGGAACGACTACAAGACCAGGAACGGCCTGCCCTGAGGCCCGTCCGACACTTCGAGGTGGCGGAGCCGGAGCATGACGGATGCCAGGGTGACACCTGCGAGCCGGCGGCCGGCGAGCTTGCCGGAGCGGGTGGCGACGGCTCGCCACCCGCCCCCCGGGCGCGTGCCACGCCGCTTGACCAACCGGGCTCAAGCCACCGCGACTCGGCGGCGGTACCGGCCGGGCGCCACACCGAACTCCCGCTTGAAGGCGTTACCGAAGGCGAACTCCGACCCGTACCCCACCCGCTCGGCCACCTCCGCCACCGACGCGTCGGACTCGCGCAGCATGCGCGCCCCGCTCACCAGACGCCACCAGGTCAGGTACGCCAGCGGCGGCTGCCCGGCCAGCCCCGTGAAGCGGCGGGCGAAGCCGGCGCGCGACATGCCCGCGTGGGCGCCGAGCGACTCGACCGTCCAGCGGTGGGCCGGGTCGCGGTGGATGGCGTCGAGCGCGCGGCCGATGGCGGGGTCGGCCAGCGCGGCGGCCCAGCCGGACAGCGTGCAGGGCTCGTCCTGGGTTTCGAAGTAGGCCCGCAGGACGTACAGCTGCAACATGTCCAGCAGGGACGACACGACGGTGTCCGTGCCGGGGCGCGGGGTGTCGATCTCAGCGGCCAGCAGCTCGACGGCGGCCCGCAGCTCCGGATGGCTGCCGAGCGTCGCGGGCAGGTGGATCACGCCGGGCAGCGAGGCCAGGATCGGGTGAGTCCTGTCGAGGTCGAGCTGGTAGCCGCAGGACAGGATCACCGTCTCGGGCCCGGCGCCACCGAAATCGGCCGAGGCGAACAGCTCCGAGTGCGAGGCGCAGTCCGACTCGACGAGCGGCCTCGCGGGATCGTCGGCCAGCCCGAACGAGTCGCTGTGCGGCAGGAACACCACGTCGCCCACGCTCAGCGGAACGGGCTCGCCATCGGGGGGAATGAGCCAGCAGGACCCGCGCAATACCACCTGGAAACCCGCGGAACCGGGCGCCGCGCGAAACGACACACCCCAGGGAGCCTGCCAGGAGACGCGGGCGGAGGAGGGGCGCCCACATCGCATGAAGGACACCACGTCGCTCAGCATATCCATGCGTCGAGTCTATAGCCTGAGACGCTGGCGTATAAATATTGGACAGGAGCGCATTCAGTATCTCATCAGATCTCCCTACTGTTGGTTCACGTAACCAATCGAGGGAGCGTCGACATGCTGAAGGTAGGCATCATCCTGGGCAGCACCCGTCCTGGCCGCAACGGCGAGGTGGTGGCGCACTGGGTCCGCGATCTGGCGGTCAAGCGAGGCGACGCCGAGTACGAGCTCGTCGATCTGAAGGACTACGACCTGGGCAACCTGGACGAGCCCGAGCATCCCGCCACGGGCAACTACCGGCACGAACACACCAAGCGCTGGTCGGCCAGGATCTCGCCCCTGGACGCGTTCGTGATCGTGACTCCCGAGTACAACAACTCATACCCCGGCGCGCTCAAGAACGCCCTCGACTTCCTGTACGCGGAATGGAACAACAAGGCGGCCGGTTTCGTCGGTTACGGCGTGGACGGCGCGCCCCGGGCGATCTCGCACCTGCGGCACGTCCTGGGCCTGCTCAGCGTGGCCACCGTGTCGAACCAGGTCGGGTTGTCGATCCACACCGACTTCGCGGACGGCTTCAAGCCCGCCGCCGTCCACGAGGACCGGCTGAACCTCGTCCTCGACCAGGTCCTCGCCTGGGGCTCCGCCTTGCGTCCGCTCAGGGGCTGAGCGAAACCGGCCGGAACGTCGTCGCGGACCCTGCGGGGACGGCTCCGGCGGGGGACCCCGGCCGTGACCGGTCATGACCCGGGCGTACGGGATCAGTACCTCCCGGCGCGGCGCATGGCACGGGGGCGGCCGTCCGGGTCGCAGAGGAAGCGGTAGAACGGGGTGGCCCAGGCGGTGGTCCACGGGGACATCCGCGGCACATTGTAGGCGCGGAGCCGTCCGGGGGGCCGGGGGCCGCGGCGGCCCCCGGCGTACCAGTGTTCGAGTTTGGCCGCGGAGGAGGCGAAGGCGTCGAAGAAGGAGGCGGGGTCGAGCAGGTCCGCGTCGGAGCCCTCGTGCCGGTCGAGGTGCTCGCGGGCGAGGGTGAGGCGCAGGTCCCTGGGCAGGCGGCGGGCGCCGTCGCCGAGCCCTCCGGGGTCGAGCGGTTCGCGGCCGTCGGGGGTCTCGTCGAGCACCGCGCAGGTCAGCTCGGAGTCGTAGGTCCAGGAGCGCCGGTTGAAGTTGTCGGAGCCGATGGTCGACCACACGTCGTCGATGACGCAGACCTTGGCGTGGACGTACACCGGGGTGCCCTCCCGGTTCTCGACCCCGTAGACCGCGACCCGGTCACCGCCCGCGCGCTTCAGGACGTCCAGCGCCTGGTTGCGGCCCAGGATCTGCGGGACACCGCTGATCAGGCCGTCCTGGTCGGGGTGGAGCGGCAGGACGCTGATCATCCTCAGTTCCGGGTTGGCCTTCAGCGCCTCGGCGAAGGACTCGGCGACCTGGGGCGACCACAGGTACTGGTCCTCGATGTAGATCAGGCTGCGGGCGCGGCGCAGGGCCTTGAGGTAGCCGCGGGCGACGCTGCGCTCCCCGCGCGGCGCGAAGGAGTAGCGGGTCCTGCGGTGGGCGTAGGTGCGCAGGAGCTGCACGGCGTGCGGGCCGCAGGCGGGCGGGTCGGGCGGCTGCGGGGGCAGCGGGTCCGGCCGGGTGTCCTCGCGCCGGACCAGGTCGGCGACGCGGTGCACGGGGTTGCGGGTCAGCGGCTGGGGGTCCTCCCAGCGCTCCCTGAAGACGGTCTCGACGTCGCCGACGGCCGGCCCCTGGATCGCGGCCTGCACGTCGTGCCAGGGCGGGCGGCTGCCGTACACCTTGGCCATGGGCGCGGCCTGCGCGTCGCCCTCGTGGGAGGAGTCGTCACGGCGGCTCCAGCACAGGTCGATGCCGCCGACGAACGCGATGTCGCGCCGGGGGTCGTCGCGGTGGCGCAGTACCACCAGCTTCTGGTGGTGCGAGCCCCCCATGGGGACGCGCATGTCGCGCAGGCACTCCCCGCCCGCCTCCTCGATGGCGTCGCCGAGGTGGCGGTTCTCCTCCGCGCTGAAGAAGAGTCTGTCCCAGTGCGAGCGCCACAGGAGGCCCTTGACCACGACGCCGCGCCGGGCGGCCTCGGCGAACACGCCGGCGACCTCCGTGCCGGGGCCGTCCAGCCTTTCCCCGGGGTCGCCGCGCCAGTCGGTGAACATCAGCAGGTCCCCCGAGCGCAGCTCGCGGACGCGGGAGAGCAGCTCGGTGAAGTAGGGCGCGCCGTGCGGGATGGGGCGCACGGTGTTGCCGTGCGACCAGGCGGTCCCGTCGTCGTGCCGGGTGTCGATCCGGGACGCCGGGTTGCCGCGCTCCTCGCGGTCGAGAAACCAGTTGTCTTCGGTCACCATGCCCGATCTACCCAATTTTTGCATGCTTCCACCCGTCGGGACTGGACGATCACCGGTTCGGCTCGACGCCCCTGAGGTTGCGGGGCGCAGGCGCGTAACTTCCGGCGCTCCCGCATCAGGGGACTGACCTGGGAAGCCTTGACAGGGGGTTTACACGAAGTTGCCTGCGTGTTAAAAATCTGTAACTCGCACATCGAGTCGCGAAAAAAACAGACTGCTGGCCTCCATCGGTCTGTCCCGGAGACGGCACCCTCCGGGACCGCGCGCAACAACCGCACCACCGCACCACCAGACCCGGCATCATCCGGTCGCGTGTGACAGCGCTGCCGGACGGCATAAGCGCGGCGGCGCGCGCCTTGCCTGACTGATCCCCCCAAGTCAGGAAAGGACCCTTCATGTCCCCACGCCCTCGGCCGTGGGCCAGGCTGCTGACCGCGGCCCTGCTCATCACCACCGGCGCCGTGGCCACCGGCCCGGCGGCCCACGCGGCCACCGGATCGACGGCCTCGGCGGCCACCGGATCGGCCACCGGCGCGGCGGCCCGCGCGATGGTCGACATCCCGGCCTCCGACTACCAGCAGGTCCCCCTGGCCACCGGCTCGAGCGAGCTCGGCGAGGCCATGTCGCTGACGGTGCTGCCCGACAGGTCGATCCTGCACACGGCGCGCGACGGCACTATCCGCCGTACGACCGCCGCCGGCGACACCACGACCGCCGGCAAGCTCGACGTCTACACCCACGACGAGGAGGGGCTGCAGGGCATCGCCGCCGACCCCGCCTTCGCCACCAACCGCTACGTGTACGTGTACTACTCGCCGAAGCTGAACACCCCGGGCGGTGACGCGCCCACCAGCGGCAGCGCGGCAACCTTCGAGGCGTGGAAGGGACACCTGAACCTGTCCCGGTTCACCCTCAAGGCCGACAACACCCTGGACCTGGCCAGCGAGAAGGTCGTGCTGGAGGTGCCCAACGACCGTGGCCAGTGCTGCCACGTGGGCGGTGACATCGACTTCGACGCGGCCGGGAACCTGTACCTGACCACGGGCGACGACACCAACCCGTTCGAGTCGAACTCCTACACCCCCATCGACGAGCGCACCGACCGCAACCCGCAGTTCGACGCCCAGCGCTCCTCGGGCAACACCAACGACCTGCGCGGCAAGGTGCTCCGCATCAAGCCGCAGGCCGACGGCACCTACACCATCCCCAGCGGCAACATGTTCGCCCCGGGCACGGCCAAGACCCGTCCCGAGATCTACGCGATGGGCTTCCGCAACCCGTTCCGGATGTCGGTCGACAAGGCCACCGGCATCGTCTACCTGGGCGACTACGGGCCGGACGCCGGCAGCAGCAACTCCAGCCGCGGCCCCTCCGGCCAGGTGGAGTTCAACCGCATCACGGCCCCGGGCAACTACGGCTGGCCGTACTGCACCGGCACCAACACCACCGCCGAGACCTACAACGAGTACACCTTCCCGTCCGGACCGTCCCAGGCCAAGTACAACTGCGCCGGAGGCCCGACGAACAACTCGTTCCGCAACACCGGCCTGACCACCCTGCCCGCGGCCAAGCCCAGCTGGATCCGCTACGGCGGTGACGCCGGATCGCCGCCGGAGTTCGGCAGCGGCTCCGAGTCGCCGATGGGCGGCCCGGTCTACCGCTACGACGCGGCCCTGAACTCGGCCGTCAAGTTCCCCGCCTCGCTCAACGGCCGCTACTTCGCCGCCGAGTACGGCCGCCGCTGGATCAAGGCCATCGAGGTCACCTCCTCCGGCGCGCCCGGCACGATCGACGCCTTCCCGTGGACCGGAACCCAGGTCATGGACCTGACCTTCGGCCCCGACGGCGCGCTGTACGTGCTCGACTACGGCACCGGCTCCGGCAACCAGGCCCTCTACCGCGTCGAGTACATCGGGGGCAGCAACCGCAACCCGATCGCGAAGGCCGCCGCCAACAAGACCTCCGGGCCCGCCCCGCTGGCCGTCACCTTCTCCTCGGCCGGCAGCTCCGACCCCGAGGGCGGCGCGCTGACCTACTCGTGGAACTTCGGCAACGGCGCCACCTCCACCGCGGCCAACCCCACCTACACCTACACGACGAACGGCACCTACACCGCCACGCTGACCGTCAGGGACTCCGGCGGGCTGACCGGCACCGCCAACGTCACCATCACGGTCGGCAACACCGCGCCCACGGTGAACCTCGCCCAGCCCGTCAACGGGCAGCTGTTCTCCTTCGGCGACACGGTGCCCTTCCAGGTCAACGTCAGCGACCCCGAGGACGGGACCATCGACTGCACCAAGGTCAAGGTCACCTACCTCCTGGGCCACGACAGCCACGCGCACGAGATCACCAGCAGGAACGGCTGCTCGGGAAGCATCGCGGTCCCGACCGACGGTGAGCACGACAGCGCCGCGAACATCTACGGGGTCTTCGTCGCCAGCTACACCGACAAGGGCGGTCTGACCAGCGAGAACACCCGCACCCTGCAGCCTCGCCACCGCCAGGCCGAGCACTTCGGCGCCCAGTCCGGCATCCAGATCGCCGAGCACGGCCCCGCCGAGGGCGCCAAGACCGCCGGGTTCATCGACAACGGCGACTGGATCTCCTTCACGCCGTACGCGCTCGGCAACGCGACCTCCATCACCGCCCGCGTCTCCTCCGGCGGGGTCGGCGGAACGCTCGAGGTGAGGGCGGGGTCGGCCACCGGCACGCTCCTCGGCACGGCCACCGTGCCGGTCACCGGCGGCTGGGAGAACTTCCAGAACGTCTCGGCCAACCTCGGCAACGCGCCCTCGGGCACCACCACGCTGTTCCTGGTCTTCAAGGGGGTCACGGGTCAGGGCAACCTCTTCGACCTCGACGCCTTCACCCTGAACACCGGTGGCAGCGGGACCAGCACCACGGTCGAGGGGGAGGCCTACACCTCCAACTCCGGCGTGCAGCCGGCCGCCCACGCCGCGGCCAGCGGCGGCACCACCATGGGCTACATCGACAACGGCGACTGGGCCGGGTACACCACGCTGACCGCTTCTGGGGCGAAGACCTTCAGCGCGCGCGTCTCCTCGGGCGGTCCCGGCGGCACCATCCAGATCCGCGCGGGCTCGCAGACCGGGACGGTGCTCGGCTCGGTGGCCGTGCCCAACACCGGTAGCTGGGACACCTTCCAGAACGTCACCACCACCCTCACCGGGACGGGTTCAGGGGCGATCTTCCTGACCTTCACCGGCGGCTCCGGCGCGCTGTTGGACGTCGACACCCTCACCATCACCAAGTAGTGACGGATCTCCGGTGCGGCGGTCTCCCGCCGCACCGGGGATCTTTCCGCACACGAAAGGACAGCGATGCGCAGTCTCATCGCACGCGGGCTGGCGACAGTCGCGGCGGCCACCATGGCGGCCGCGACCGTGCTCGTCCCGGCCGCGGCCCAGGCCGCCGCCCCGTACGAGGTGCTGGTCTTCTCCAAGACGGCCGGGTTCCGCCACGACTCCATCCCGACCGGCATCCAGACCATCAGGGACCTGGGCGCCGCGAACGGCTTCAGCGTCACCGCGACCGAGGACGCGAACGCCTTCAACGCGTCCAACCTGGCCACGTACGAGGCCGTGATCTTCCTCAGCACCACCGGTGACGTGCTCAACGACACCCAGCAGACCGCGTTCCAGAACTACGTCAACGGCGGCGGCGGCTACCTCGGCGTCCACGCGGCGGCCGACACCGAGTACGGCTGGGCCTACTACGGCCAGCTCGTCGGCGCCTGGTTCAGCGGCCACCCCGCGATCCAGCAGGCCACCGTCAGGACCGAGGACAACACCCACCCGGCCACCTCCCACCTCGGCGCCACCTGGAGCCGCAGCGACGAGTGGTACAACTACGGCACCAACCCCCGCTCCACCGCGCGCGTCCTGCAGTCTCTCGACGAGAGCAGCTACAGCGGCGGCACCATGAACGGTGACCACCCCATCACCTGGTGCCACCCGCAGGGGTCGGGCCGCTCGTTCTACACGGGGCTGGGCCACACCATCCAGTCCTACGCGGAATCGGCCTTCCGCAGCCTGCTTCTCGGCGGCATCAAGTACGCCGCGGGACAGGCCGCGGCCGACTGCAGCCCGAGGACCGGCGGCACCAGCACCACGGTCGAGGGGGAGGCCTACACCTCCAACTTCGGCGTGCAGGTGGCGAACCACGGCCCGGCCAGCGGCGGCAGGACGGTGGGCTACATCGACAACGGCGACTGGGCGGGGTACGCGTCGGTGAACGCCTCCGGGGCGAAGACCTTCAGCGCCCGCGTCTCCTCGGCGGGTGCCGGCGGCACCATCCGGGTCCGCGCCGGTTCGCAGACCGGGACGGTGCTCGGCTCGGTGGCCGTGCCCAACACCGGCAGCTGGGACACCTTCAGGACCGTCTCCACCACCCTCACCGCGACGGGCTCGGGGCCGATCTTCCTGACCTTCAGCGGCGGCTCCGGTTCGCTGTTCGACGTGGACACCTTCACCATCACCAGGTAGTGCCCGGCGGTCGGCGAGTGCCTCACACGATCGTGATCAACCTGATCGGTTGCTCGCGGAAGTGGTCGTACTCGTCGACCGCGCCCAGCAGGACGTCGGAGTCGCGCTCCTAGCGGCGGGCCGTCTCCGGCACCTCCCGCCCCGCGGGAGTGATCTCGACGAGGGTGCGCCGCCGGTCGCGCTCGTCGGTCCCGCGCTCCACGTACCCGGCCCGGTGCAGCCCCTCGATCGTCCGGCTCATCGTCTGGTCGGTCACCCGGCACAGCGTCGCGAGCTCCCGCTGCGACAGGCGGCCGTCGACGACGTGGTGCAGGGCGATGCCGCGAACGTCATGACGGCGCCCGCCTCACGGGGCGGCCGTCGCGGTGATGAGCCAGATCCCGGTCGTCAACCGGTAGCCGGACGCCGGCTCGCGGAAGCGGGCCAGCAGCCGGGCCGCCCCGGCGCGTGCGGCCGCCCGCCGCGGTGGCGCGGCGTCGCGGTACGCGGCTCCGGCCGGGCCGATCTCGATCAGCCATTCGGCCACGGTGCCGGGGTCGTCGGGGGCGTGCAGGGCGATGTCGTGCGGCTGGACGGCGACGGCCTCGAAACCGGCCTCGATCAGGATGCGCGTCACCCGTTCGGAGTCGGCGAACGCGAACGGGCCCGGCTCGTCGCCGGCGGGCATCGGCGCGAGCGGCCCGAGGTGCGGCGCGGCGCCGAGCAGCACCGCGTGCATCCAAGGGCTGGTCGCGCCGTCACGGAAGACGGTGGCGGCCATGCGCCCGCCCGGGCGCAGCGCCCGCCGGATCGTGGAGCAGCCGGCGACGGGGTCGGCCAGCAGCATGAGGGCCGTCCGGGAGAAGACCGCGTCGAAGGGTGCCCCCGCGACGGTGCCGGCGGTCTCGATGTCGGCGGCGGTGAAACTCAGGCCGGGATGGCGGTCGCTCGGGAACCGCGCGGCCGCGGCGGCCATCATGGACTCGTCGAGGTCCAGGCCGACCGCCGCGCCGGTCGGGGCGACCGCCGCCGCGAGTTCCGCGGTGGTGCCGCCGCACCCGCAGCCGACGTCGAGGATCCGCTCTCCGGGCCTGGCGCGCAGCCGGTCGAGCGCCGCGGCACCCAGCGGCCGGCCGTACTCGTCCTGACGGTCGGCGTGGTGGATCCATCCCGGCGCGGCCTGCGCCCAGAACGTGACGTTGCGGGCCCGCATGCCGGCGATGTCGGTCACGGGAAGGGCATCTCGGCGCCGTCGACCGTCACGGACCGGAAGTTCGCGGCCTTGCCCGCGTCGAACCCGTCCGTCTGGGCGGCCAGACCGGCGGCGCGCATGAGCCGCTCGGACTGGAAGCGCCGGAACGCCTCCGCGTCCTGCCAGACGTTGATGATGCGCCAGCCGCCCTCGACCGGCCCCGCGACGTGGGCGAGCAGGCCCGGCGGCCGGTCCGGGCCCAGGTTGCGCTCCACCGCGAGGTATTCCTCCTCGGTCACGCCGGGCATCTCCTGCAGCACTCCGAACGGCATCGCGACCACCTCTCAATTGAATAGAGCGAAACTCTATCCAATGGAACCTTATACTAACGCGGGTGGAGGGCAAGCGGAGCTACCAGTCGGCGCAACGCCGGGAGCGGGCCCGCCAGACCCGGCGGGCGATCCTGGAGGCGGCCGGCAGGCTGTTCGTCGACCCCGGCTACGCAGCCACTCCGCTGACCGCCGTCGCCACCGAGGCCGGTGTGGCGGTCCAGACGATCTACGCGACCTTCGGCAGCAAACAGCAGTTGCTGTCCGAGCTCGTCGACGTCACCGTCGCCGGCGACGACGAGCCGGTCGCGCTGCCCGACCGGCCGTTCGCGGCCGAGATCCGGGCCCTGTCCGATCCTCGCGCCAAGCTCGCCCGCTACGCCCGGCACCTCGCCGTCACCCACGCCCGCCAGGCCGATGTGATGCTCGCGCTGGCCGGCGCGGCCACCGCGGACGCCGACGCCGCGCGCATCTGGCACAAGAACGTCGAAGACCGCAGGCGCGGCATGACCATGTTCGCCGCTGAGATCGTCGCCACCGGACGCGCGCGTCCCGACCACGACGTCGACAGCGTCGCCGACGTCCTGTGGCTGGCCATGGACTTTCGCAACTACGACTGGCTCGTACGCCGGCGCGGCTGGCCGGCCGAACGGTTCGAGCGCTGGTACATCGACACGGTCGCCGCCGCGGTGCTGACGTGAGCGGCCGGAGGCGGACGCGGCGGGAACGGAAGCCGTCCACGTGATGGAGCCGGTCCGGCAGCCGAGGGCCTTCCGGTAGGCCAGGGCCATCTCCCTGCCGAAGTGCTGCGGGTGATCGCCGGACGGAGAAGTGCGTCAGCCTTTTCCCGCCTGTTTCGGCCCCCCTGTGCCGAGGCCTTCACGAGCTGGTCGTGGCGGGTGGGTGTACGAGGCGCTGTGGAGGTCGTGGCAGGGCTCGCGGAGTGTCGGTGCCGAACACGATTCTCCGCAGCGCCGACCTGTGAGGCCGGGAGATGACCATGCGATTCCGCCGACCACCTGAGCATGTCTTTCGGCGCGAGCGCTCTCGCCGGCGTTTGCAGCCGGCCGGACGGTCTCGATCGACCGTTTCCTTACTCTATACGTCAGATAACGCTTGAATAATCAACTAAATCGGGAGAGGATCTTCACGTCAACTGATCCACACGATGGAGATGTTCAGTGCGCAAAACAACGGCGATCGGCTCTGCCCTGCTCACCGCCACAGCTCTCGTGCTCGGGGGTGGTGCCGCCGCGTCGGCGGCTTCCGCCACCTCGGCGAATGTTTCCGACCCCTCGGGCCTCTACTTCTTCGACGCGGCACGGAACGTGGTCGCCCACTACCCGACCCCGCCCGCAGGGTGCACCCCGGTGCCCTCGACCGCGACCCTCCACGCCGCCTGGGAAGCCGGATTCTCGAGGTTCCAGTTCTTCGGCACGGCGGACTGCACCGGGGGCTTCACGGTCCTGGACACCCTTCGCAGCTACTCCGCCGGGCGGTTCAAGTCCTTCGTCCCCATCCCCTAGAAGAAGGTCGCTGAAAATCTCGCCTCGATCCCGGGGCGGGCGGATGCCCATCGCTGTCAAGCGGTGGGCATCTTCGATGACCGGCCTCCTCGCCGGACTCCCGGCCGGACCTCGCCGATGCGGGTGAGCCCGAGATGCCGCGGTACGGCGATTCGCTTCAGGTGGCGTCGGGGTCTTCCTGCACGCTGACGTGGCTGCCGACGTCGTCGGTCTCGGCCGCGGCCAGCACCGTCCGCATCAGCCCGGGAAAGCGCGCCTGCAGATCCTCCCGGCGCAGGACCACGTAGCAGCGGGTCCCCTTCTGCCGGGTGCGGGTCAGCCCGGCGTCGCGCAGGACTCGCAGGTGGTGGCTGAGTGTCGACTTGGCCACCGGTGCCCGTAGCTCTCCCCAGCCGCGCTCGCGCCCGTCGGCCAGCACGCGCACCAGCCCGACCCGGATCGGGTCGCTGAGAGCGGCCATCACCTTGGTCAGTGCGATTTCGCCAAGCTCGGGGTGGTGTGCCTGCCTCATCCTGCGATGTTATACGTTGTTCGATGTTTCATAAACATCGAACGATGGGGAATTCCATGAACGACCAGCCCAACGGCCGCCTGCGGGACCATGTCGTGATCGTGACCGGAGCCGGGTCCGGGATCGGCCGCGCCACCGCGCTCGCCTTCGCCCACGCCGGAGCGCGGGTCCTCGGGGTGGGACGCCGCGCGGAAACCCTGCGGGACACGGCCGCCCGGCATCCCGGTATCGCCGTCCTGGCCGCCGACATCCGCGCCGACCAGGCCGCTCGGACGATCGTCGACGCGGCGATCGACCGGTGGGGACGCCTGGACGTCCTGGTGAACAACGCCGGAGCCACCGCGATGATGTCGCTGGCCGACACCGACGCCCAGCGCATCGGCGACCTGTTCGCCCTCAACGTCACCGCGCCCAGCATGCTCGCCCACGCCGCGCTGCCGCACCTTCGCGCCGGTCGCGGCACGATCGTCAACGTCTCCTCCACCTACGGGCATCGGCCACTGCCCGGTGCGGCCCACTACGCCGCGTCCAAGGCCGCCCTGGAGCAGCTGACCCGCAGCTGGGCGCTGGAGTTGGCCGCCGACGGCATCCGGGTCAACGCGCTGGCCCCCGGTCCCACGGAGAGCGAGGCCCTGGCCGCCGCCGGACTGTCCGAGGCGGCGGTCGAGCAGATCAAGCAGAACGAGGCCGCGAGCATCCCGCTCGGCCGCCGCGGGAGCCCCGAGGAGGTGGCCGCCTGGATCGTGCACCTGGCCGACCCCGAGGCCGCCTGGATCACCGGCCAGATCCTCACCGTCGACGGCGGCCTGGAACTCATCTGAGGCGGCACGCGGGCCGCTGACGGAATGTGCCTCAACTCATTGAGTCAGCAGTTCCAAGCGAATCGAGAATTTGGTCATCGGACCTGAGATCAGCGCAGTTCAGCGGCTACTTCGTTGGAAACTTCTTCATCACTACCGGGATCCCCGGTAGCGTTCTGAACCCTTTTATCGATAGGGAGAAGGGAGGGTGCGATGCTGGAGGAAGTGCTTACGCTCGCGATGACGGGTGCGACAACGGTGGTGGCCGCGATGGCGACGGATCTGTGGGATGACACGCGTGACCGGGTGGCACGATTATGGAGACGCGGTGAGGAAGGCGCGGATGCCGGTGGCGCGGTCGAGACTCTTCTGCGGATCGACAACGCCTCGGTCAGCGGGTCGGCCGATGCGGATCGCACCCGGCAGGCTCTCGTCGGGGCATGGCAGATCCGGTTCGAGGAATTGCTCACAGAGCGCCCCGAAGTCGCCGTCGAGGTGGCCGCATTGATCGCCGCGGTAGACAAGAAGATGTCGGAGGCGCGGCGGCAGTGGGTGCAGAACGTGGTGGCCACGCACGGCGGACACGCGTACGGGGCCCAGCACGGTGACGTCCACGTCCACCACCATGGACCGGGAGAGGCCCGGCCGGCCGGATCGTAACCGTCATGGCCGACCATGATCGACGACAGACGGTATTCGGCAGCGGTTTCGCCTACGCCGCCTCTCACGCCGACGTCAACGTTTTCCACGGCCGAGGGCCGCTCTACATGCTGACCGAATACCGTTCCCGGCGCGAGCAGGATCCGACGCAAGCGTCGTCGCCACCGAGCAGGCTGCTGGACGCCCGCTACGAGATCGTGCCGTTCGTCGGACGCGAAGAGGAACTCGGCCGGCTCGTGGAATGGCGAGATGGTCCGGCCGGCTTGTCGGTCCGATGGCTGCACGCGCCAGGTGGCCAGGGCAAGACGCGACTCGGGGCCGCGTTCGCCGGACTGAGTGGTCAGGCGGGGTGGAAAGTGGTCACCGCGGTGCACGGTTCCGCGACCGTTCTGCGCTCCAGCGAGCGGCACGAGGACCTGAGCTCAGCCGGCCATACGGGGCTGCTCGTGCTCGTGGACTATGCGGACCGTTGGCCGCTGTCTCACCTGACGGTGTTGTTCAGCAACCGGATGTTTCAACAGGCACCGTGCCGGGTGCTCCTGCTTGCCAGGACAGCCCAGCCGTGGCCCGCCGTACGCGCGGCGCTGACCGGTCTCGCGATCACGGCCGAGACCGGTTCGCAGCGACTGTCCCCGCATCACGAAGCGAGATCGGAACGGGAGTACATGTTCGCCGCCGCCCGTGACGCGTTCGCCGCTCGCTATCAGGTCGATCCCGCGAGGATCGGGTTTCCCGACCTTTCGCACTCCGACTTCGGGCTCACGCTCGCGGTGCACATGGCGGCACTGGTCGCCGTCGACGCTTCGGTCCGCCGGGAACCGTCCCCCACCGGCCTGGCTGGGTTGTCCGCTTACCTTCTCGATCGGGAGCGCCGCCACTGGGCCGTGCTGTACGCAGGCGGTGCCGAGGGACTGTCGTTTCGGACCCCGCCTGAGGTGATGTCCCGCACCGTTGTCACCTCCGTCCTGACCGGCCCGCTTCGCTACGAGGTCGCCGCGGAGATACTGCGGCGGGTCGGCGCCGGGGAGGCGGCGGCGTTGCAGGACCACACCGTGTGTTACCCGCCATTCGACGAGGAGACCGTGCTCGAGCCGCTGCGCCCCGACCGGCTCGCCGAGGATTTTCTGGCCCTCGCCCTGCCCGGTCACGACATCGACGGCCACCCGCCGGACCCGTGGGCGGCCGACGCGGTCGGGCGGCTCATCGGGTTGACCCTCGGCACGGAACTCGTCGGTGCGTTCGGCGTCCAGGGCGAGATCGAGCGCGTCCGGCGCGAGCGAGCGGACCTGCCCGGACCGGACTTTCACCTCCATTCCGATCTAGATAGCTGGTCGCTGCCGTATGTTCCCGAGTCACCGTGGCAGCGATCGGCGATGACCATCCTGGTCGAGACCGCCGCCCGCTGGCCGCACGTGGCGCGAGGATGTCTCTACCCACTGTTGCTGGCCAGGCCCGACCTGCCGGTCAGGGCGGGCGGGATGGTACTCGGCGCCTTGGCGGACTTTCCCGATCTCGACCCCGGACTGCTGGCCCGGATCGCGGCGCGGCTGCCGCACGGGCGGCACGCAGACCTGGACCATGCGATGGCCGCCGTCAGCCAGCGCCTGCACGACCATCTACTCACTCAGGACCCGGACGATACGACCAAAGCTGGGTCATACCGCATGCTCTCCGTCCGACGGTCCGGAGCCGGTCAGCCGGCGAGGGCCCATGAGGCCGCGCAGACGGCGGTCGCCCTGCGCCGCCGCCTCGTCCAGGAGCAGCCTGTGGACGCGGCCCGGCAGGCCGCGCTCGCCGATGACCTATGTCTTCTGGCGGACACGCTCCGCGCCGGCGGACGGGCCGATGAGGCATTGGCGGCGGTGGAGGAAAGCCTCTCCTGGCATCAGCGCATGCCCTCACCGCGCCTGCCCGTGCGACTGTGGCTGCAACACCCTCCGTGGCGTCCGGTGTTGTCCGACGGTGACGCCGCGCAGGCGCGGGCATTGATCACCCGCAGTGTGATCCTCGCCGACCTCGGAGAATACGACGAGGCGCTGGATTCGGCCTCCACCGCCGCGACGCTCCAGTGGAGGCGGATGACAGCCATGACGGGACGCCGGGCTGTCCGCCGGTGGCGGCGTGAGGGGACGGCTCCGATCGAGCCGGGACTCGCGCACGTTCTGGCGAGCCTGGCCGGGCGGCTTTCCGAACTCGGTCGCCACGAAGAGGCCCTGGCCCCCGCCCTCCAGGCGTGCACCGCTTACCGGCACCTCGCCGCCATGCGGCCCGGTGAGTTCCTCGATCGCCTCGCCGAGGCACTGAACCAGGTAGCCGACCTGCTACGGCTCACCGGACGGGCGGCGGAGGCCACGGCGGCCGCGGAAGAACATCTGGACCTGCTCCGCCGCATGTTCGCGCGTGACGCGGCCGCGCGCCTACCCTTGGCAATGGCCCTGGTCAACCTGGCGAGTGTCCACTACACCGAGACCCGCAGGTGGGACGACGCCTTAAGGGTCACCGACGAAGCCATCGGCCTGTGCGACGATGCGCCGGGGGTCCGATCCGCGTGGTTGCTGGAGATCTCGGCGGCGGCTCTGGGCAACAGCGCCTCCTACCTGCGTGCGCTGGGGCTCTGGGATGAGGCCGGAACGCGTTTGGAGAGGGCGGCGGAGCTGTACGCCGAACTCGTGGCCGCCGGATACGAAGAGTTCCGCGACGATCTGATCGACCTCACCGAGAACCTCGCTTCACCGGCCGACGCGCCGGAATTCCTTCTGGAGCACGGCGATGAGACGCTCGCGTACGCGCTGAGAGTCGCCGCCGCCGTCTCCGACCCCGCGCACGGGCGGGAGGTCGCGGACCGCTGGGCCGAGGTCATGCGCATGTTCGACGACATGGTCGCACACGAGCGAAAGGTCGGCGGCGGGTCTCTCGCGTCCGCGCTGTCCGTGCAGGCCACGCTGAGGAGCACGTCCGGTGACCACGCTGCGGCGCTGGCCCCCGGCGCCGAGGCAATCGCGATCTATCGGCGCCTGGCCGCACGCGACACCAGCGTCCTGCCGCACCTCGCCCTCGGTTTCCACGGCCACAGCGTCGATCTGTCGGCGGCCGGCCGGAAGTCCGAGGCGATGGACATCGCCCGAGAGGCGGTCGCCCTTTATCGGCAACTGGGCGACGACCACCGTCCCGGACTCGCGAACGCCCTCAACAACCTGAGCATTCGACTGGCTGAGGCCGAGCGATGGGACGAAGCACTCCTGGCCGCAGAGGAAGCGGTCGAGCCAGGCGCCGTATCCGATGACCTGGCCGAAATCGAACGCGCTGGTCGGCTCAGCGACCTCGCAAGGATCCTGCTGCACTCACACCGGCCAGCCGAAGCGCTCGATCGAGTCGAACAAGCCATCGCCATCTGTCATCAGCACCGGCAGGATCATCCGGAAATGACGTGGCGGCTGTTACGCACGGCCAATGGCGCCAAGGTCGCGATCCTTGAGACGCTGGGTGCGTCCCGTGAGGCGGCGGATCTGCGGCAAATGCTTACGATCGAAGAGAACCGGCACGCCCTGGCCATGACAGCGAAGACCCGCAGGCTGCGTCTTCGTGAACGCCTCTACGTGTGGCTCACCACCCCCAAGTGACGAACACGGCTACAGCGACAAGCGGCCGGCGTTACCGACGTGACTCATTCCGCGCTTGAAGAAGGCGCCAGCGGCAGACGCAGCACCAACCGAGCGGCACGAAGACCGTCCTCAGCGGTCAGGGTGCCGCCGTGGGGGCAGCCCGTAGCTTCCCGACCAAAAGGCCCCGAGCGCAATGCCGCGGCCCTGCTGCCGTCGCGGCGATCGAGGTCTGGCAGGCCCATCTGGCTGAGCAAGAGCCGAGCAGCGGCGCCGCGCCGAGGAGACCGCGCTCGGCGAGCGCCGACCGACTCGGTACCCGCGGCGTGGGATGTCGGCTCACCGGCGGTGGCAGGAGCCGTCCAGAGGGAAAGGGATGAACGCCGAAAGAAGCCCAGAAGGAGGCCATGGGTGGAACGGAGCCGGCCCTGGAGACCGGCCCTTTCGGCGTTACCTGGTCTGCGTCCCTTCTACGGGCGGCCGGCGACGGCAAGGTTGACGCCGAGGGCGATCAACGCGGTTCCGGTGAGGCCGTCCACGGTCTTGCGTACGGCCGGCTTGGCGAACAGCCGGCGCAGTGCCCCCACGATGTTGGCCACCAGGAGGAACCACAGTACGGTCCCCGCCACCGCGACCAGCGACAGCACCAGCGCGTCGCCCGGCCCGGCGTCGCCGGAGACGAACTGGGGCACCAGCGCGATGAGGAACAGCGCCGCCTTGGGGTTGAGCATGTTCGTCAGCAGCCCCTCGGCGAACGCCGCCAGCGGGCCGCGCCTTCCCGAGGCGGGCAGATCCAGTCGCAGGTCGCCGCCCTTGCGCAAAGCCGCACGCCAGGCCTTGACCCCGAGATACAGCAGGTAGCCGGCCCCGACGACCTTGACCACGGTGAACGCCATGGCTGAGGTCGCCAGCAGAGCCGCGATGCCGCTCGCCGCGGCCAGCACCCAGACGAACACCCCGACCGAGACCCCGGCCGCAGCGGCCATGCCGTACGCGCGGCCGGACACGGCGGAACGCCGGACGACCACGGCGAAGTCGGGCCCGGGAGACATCGCCCCGAGTGTCATCACACCAGCGAAAGCCGCCATCTGCGCCAAATTCGTCACGGCGGCCACTGTATGACCTCGCAGACCCCGCCCCACAGAGTCCAGCTCACTGACCACCGACCCTTACCGAGCATCGAGGCGGGCCGGCAGCGCGGCCGCGGCCGCCGACCGCGCGGCCGCCCTGGAACTGCTGACACGATGAGTTGAGGCGTCGCAAGCAGATCAGAGCGCAGCCGAGGCTGAGGGAGGCCTCGTGGACGTCGTCACGGACTTCCCGGCGGATGCGCGGTCGGCGGAAGTGATGCCGGTGTAGGGCGCGAACAAGATGCCCTGCAGGGCGAGGCGGTCATCGGGTCGCCTACGTCCTGGCCAACGGGCTCGACGCTGATGTGTGGGCAGCAGTGGTTCGACGACCGCCCGCAACTCGTCACCGACCTTCAACGGCTTCGGCCGCGCCACCTGCCCACGCCTCTCGCCGTCGCTACAGCGAGAGATCAAAGCACGGCAGAGCCCATTCTGTCAGGAGCTCTCAACCGCGACACGACGGGAGAATCTCCGGCCTTCAAACCGGCGAGGAGTTCAATTCAGCCAGTCGGTGTAGTGGGTGGGGGCGATGCGGGCGCCGTCCTTGGCGGTGAGGACGTCGCCGGGGACGGCGGCGAACATGCCGCCGTCGTCGTCGGTGGTCACCGAGCGCTTGTCGCCCCTGGCGGCGAGGGTGATCCGGCCCAGCTCGTCCAGCGGGTACACGTCGGGGCCGGCCAGGTCGAGGATGCCGCCCAGGGGTGCCCCGGCCGCGACGTCGGCGACGGTGGCGGCCACGTCCGCCGCGGCGACCGGCTGGAGGGGGGTGCGAGGCAGGCGGACGGTCTCGTCGTCGGCGGTCCAGGACAGGATGTCGCCGATGAACTCCATGAACTGGGCGGCGCGCACGATGGAGTAGGGGATGGGGCCGGCCTTGAGGAGGTCCTCCTGGAGGGTCTTGGCGCGGTAGTAGTCGATGGGGACCTGGTCGACGCCGATGATGGACAGGATGACGAAGTGCCCGGCGCCCGAGCGCTGGGCCGCGGCCAGCAGGTTGTCCATCGAGGTCTGGAAGAACGCGGGGGAGGCCTCGTCGAAGGTCGGGGAGTTGGTCAGGTTGACGACCACGTCGGCGCCGGCCAGCGCCGCGTCCACGCCCTGGCCGGTGAGCACGTCGACTCCGGTGGACAGCGAGTGCGGCACCGCCTCGTGCCCGGCCTCGTTCAGGATCTTCACGACCTTCGACCCGATCAGCCCGGTTCCGCCGATGACTGCGAACTTCATGGCACGTCCTGCCCTTCCTCGGTGATCCATGCCCGCTAACTCGGACATCTGTTATCCGGGATACTACACGGACATTTTTTGTCCGAGTCAAAGGGGGGTGGATAGAGTGAGGAGGTGAAGATGTCCGGTGGGGTCGAGTGGGCTCTGCACTGCTGTGTCGTGCTGACCTCGGTGGAGGAGCCGGCGCCGGCCGCGCGGCTGGCGCAACTGCACGACGTCTCGCCCAGTTACCTCGCCAAGCAGCTCCAGGCCCTCTCGCGCGCCGGACTCGTCCGCTCGGTCCAGGGCAAGGCGGGCGGCTACGTCCTCACCCGCCCTCCCGAGCTGATCACCGTGCTCGACGTCGTCGAGGCCGTCGACGGGCCAGGCCCGGCCTTCGTCTGCACCGAGATCCGCCGGCGCGGCCCGCTGGCCGCCTCGCCGGAGTCGTGCACCGCCCCCTGCGCCATCAAGCGCGCGATGGCCGGTGCCGAGAACGCCTGGCGGGACGCCCTGCGATCCGTCACGGTGGCCGACCTGGCCCGCGACGTCACCTCCGACTACGGCCCCGGCGCGCTGTCCGGGATCAGCGCGTGGCTGAGCGCGGCCGAGGCGTAGGCTCCCGGCCCTCCGGGGATCGGAATGTCCCTGCTCCTGGGCAGCCTGTTCATGACCCGTGCGCGCACCAACCGCTGGTGGACCGTGACGCTGGAGCTGCTCGTCGCCGTACACGGCACCCTCGTGGCGGCGAGGAAGGCGCCGTCCGCCTCCCCCTTCGGTTCCGGCCGCGTCGTTCGGCGTGAACACGGACGTCCGGTCGCCGAAAAGCCCCGACAATCCCGCAAGTGAGACCGTACTCCAGGGCGCTTGCACCATAAAGACTGGACATACCAGGACAAATGCTGTCGGAATGGGGTTTTTCGCGAATAAATGATTCACCCTGCGTAAGGGGCGGTCGAACACTTCCCGATGGTGGCGCATGGACACTGCTCTGTCGTTTCGAGTTCTCGGTCCGCTTGAAGTCCTGGTAAGTGAGCAACGGGTCTCGATCGGCGGGTCACGCCAGCGCATCATTGTCGCCACGCTCATCCTGCGCGCGGGCCGGGTCGTCCCCGTCGACCTGCTCGCCGAGCGCCTCGCCTCCCAGGCGCGGTTCGCGGAGAGCGCGGGCGACCTCGCCGGAGCCGCCCGGCTGTTCGCCGAGGCGTGCGGCCTGTGGCGCGGCCCGGTCCTGGCGGGCATCGAGAGCGTGTTCGTCGAGTCGGAGGCGCGAAGGCTGGACGACCGCCGGCTGACGCTCACCGAGGAGCGCGTCCAGCTGGAGCTGGCCCTGGGCAGGCACCGGGAACTCATCGACGACCTCGCCGTCTTCGTCGACGCCAACCCGCTGCGCGAGCGGCTGCGCGCCCAGCTGATGCTGGCCAGGTACCGGTGCGGGCGCCGGGCGGAGGCGCTCGACACGTACCGGATCGGGCGGATGCAGCTGGTCGAGGAGCTCGGCATCGAACCGGGCACCGAGCTGCAGGCCCTGCACGACGCCGTCCTCCGCGACGACCTGGAGCTGACCCCGGCGCCCGCGCCGGCCGCCCGCCCGGACGCCCGCGCCCGCCCCCGAGGCCGCCGCGGAACCGGAACCCGTCACAGCTCCCGCTCCCGCTCCCGCCGAGCCCACGGCGGTCCAGACGGCCCAGGTCGAGCACCGGGTCGCCTCCCGCTTCCCCGACGGCCGGCTCTTCGTGAACCTGCGCGGCTACGACCTCGACGCCCGGCCGCTGACGCCCGGCGCGGTCATGGACCGCTTCCTGCGGGCCTTCGGCATCGGCGGCGAGCGCATCCCCGAGGACCTGGACGAGCGCGCGGGCCTGCTGCGCACCGTCATCGGCAAGCGCCAGGTGCTGCTGGTGCTGGACAACGCCCGCGTCATCGACCAGGTCAGGCCGCTGCTGCCCGGCTCGGGCACCTGCTGCGTGATCGTGACCAGCCGGGACCCGCTGGGAGACCTCGCCCCCAGGGAGGGGGCCAGCGTGATCCATCTGGAGGTGCTGGGCCGCGACGGCGCCGACCAGATCCGCTACCGCTTCCACGACCTGGTCAGGTTGTACGCCAGGGAGTGCGCCCACGCCGAGGAGGCGGCCGGGGACCGCGTCGCCGCGATCACCCGCGCCCCGAGCTGCTGGCTCGCGCTGGCCGAGGAGGCCCACCAGCGGGAGTACGGCGGCGCCTTCACCCAGCTGCACGGCTCGGTGCCCCGCTGGCGGCCCGCCGACTCGGTTGAGGACGACATCGAGGTCATCCGATGTGACCGCCTCGGCGGGCTGATTCACGAGTACGTGCGGGCCGCATAGGTGGCCGAGTTCTTGGCACCCACACGTCTCGCTCAGACGCTGTGACGGCGTGACGTCCTCAGCCGGTCGCGGCCGGATGGCTCCGCCACGCCGATGCCGCCGCCCGGGGATCCTCCCGCGCGCATTCGGCGGCGTACACGCCGATGAGCGCCGGGAAGCGGTAGCGGTTCCGGCCGACCGGTTCCAGCAGGTGGTTGGCGGTGAGGACGTCGAGAAGCTGCTTGGCGTGCACCCAGGTGACGCTTGCCAGCACCGCCGTTTCCGAGACCGTGATCACGGGCTTGTGAGTCCGGCCGAGCAGCCGGAACATGCGCGCCGCCTGGGGCGACAGCTCCAGATACGAGGCGGCGAACACGGACCGCAGGCTGGCGGTGGCGTCCCCGGCGATGGTCAGCCGGTCCAGCCGGCCCTGCTCGGCGGCATACCGGTCGGCCATGTCCGCGAGCGTCATCATCGGGTCGGCGGCGAACTGCTGCGCGACGATCCGCAACGCCAGCGGCACGTGACCGCAGAGTCCGGCGAGGCGCTGGGCGTCCGCGGTCTGTGCCGCCACCCGTTTCGGCCCGGCGAGATAGCTCAGCAGATCCAGCGATTCGTGGGGAGCCAGCGGAGCGAGGCAGATGCGGTGGGCTCCGTCCCGGGCGACCAGACCGATCTGCTGGCGCCTGCTCGTCACGAGCACGCAGGTCGGGCCGTTGGGGATCAGTGGTCGCACCTGCTCGGCGTCGGACGCGTTGTCGAGCACGGTCAGCATCCGGCGGTTGTGCAGGAGGCTGCGGTACAACGCCGTCCGGTCCTCCAGAGTCGCGGGCAGCCGCCGTTCCTCCACGCCGAGCCCACGCAACAGGGAGGCCAGCGCCGCCGATGCGCTCAGCGGGTCGCGGTCCGGGTCGAACGCGCACAGGTCGATGAAGAGCTGACCGTCCGGATAGAGGTCGGAGAGGCGGTGCGCGATGTGTACGGCGAGTGCCGTCTTGCCCACCCCCGCCGTCCCGTCGATCACGACCAGCTTGGTGCTCGCGTCCTTGGACTCGCGGTGGGGCATGAGCACGTCCCGCAACAGCGCCTGCTCCTGGTCGCGGCCTACGAAGCCGCGGACGTTCGGCGGCAGCTGCGCTGGCCGCGGCAGCGCCGGGTCGGGGGTGTCCTGCGAGTCCAGCACGGTCAGGGGGAGGTTCGGCGCCGTCTCCGCGGCGCCACGGGCGATCAGGTCGGGGCAGCCGGACAGGATCCGCTGGTGCAGTCGCTGCAGGTCGAGCCCCGGTTCGATGCCGAGCTCCTCGCTGAGCAGCCGTCGCGTCTTGTGGTACACCGCGAGGGCCTGCGCTTGGCGGCCGCACCGATACAGGGCCAGCATCAGCAGCCACCGGAGCCGCTCTCGCAGCGGCTCCTTGACGACCAGGTCCGACAGTGCGCCGGTGACCTCCGTGTGTCGTCCGGCGGCCAGCATCGCGGCGGCCCAGTCCTCCGCAACCGTCAGTCGCGTCTCCGCGAGGTACGTGCGTTCCATCTCCGCGAACGGACCGGGGACGTCGGCGTAAGCGTCACCACGCCACAGGTCGAGCGCCGCGTCGAACGCCTCCAGCGCCGCGTCCGGCCGCCCTTCGGTGTTCAACCGCCGCGCCCGCGCGTGCAGCCGCAGGAACCGCTCGACGTCGATGTCCTCCTGGTCCATGCGCAGGCTGTAGCCGCTGCCTGCGGAGACGATGAGAGCGCCGGACTCCCGCCTGCTTCGCTCCGGCTCAAGGGTCCTGCGCAATCCGGCGATATAGGTGTGCACACAGTTGGCCGCCGACTTCGGGACATCCTCGCCCCACAAAGCATCGATTATCTCGTCCGGCCGTACGACGTCGTTCACCTGGCGTCCGAGCAGAGCGAGGACGGCACGCTGTTTCGGCGCCCGGATCGTCACTTCCCGCCCGCTCTGCCAAACTCTCATCAGACCCAGCAGGTCAAGTCGCATCGGTTCAAGCGCAGCTGACAATGTCGGACGCCTCCTTTCGCCTGCGTTCATGGGTCGCCGAATCCGCGCGGCATTGTTATTCGTTATTCAGCCGTCAAGCCGTCGCCGATCTTTTCTGGATATAACCCAGAATGCAACGCTCGGGACGAAGCGGTCATCGCCCAGATTGCCCTCAGTCCGGTGGCCTTCGCGAAATCACAGTGGGATGTTGCCGTGCCGCCCGCGCGTGCCGGCCTGATGCGTCGCGAACACCTCAAGCAGCCGGACGCGGGTCGCGGCCGGGTCGATGACCTCGTCGATCACGCCGAGGTCCAGCCCGTGGACGAGGTCGCGGTTCGCCCGCCGATGTTCCTGGGTCAGGCGGGCGCGTATCGGTTCGCGTTCAAGCTCCGGGACGGCTTCGATCTCCTTGCGGTGCAGGATGCGCACCGCGGACTCCGCGCCCATGACGCCGACCTCGACGTCCGGCCAGGCGAAGACCGCCGTGGCCCCCAGGGAACGCGAATTCATCGCGATGTAGGCCCCGCCGTAGGACTTGCGCGTGATCAGGGTCACGCGCGACACCCGAGCCTCCGCGAACGCGTACAGCAACTTCGCGCCGCGCCGTACGACGCCGCTCCACTCCTGCTCGACGCCCGGGAGGTATCCGGGGACGTCGACGAGGACGATCAGCGGGATCCCCGCGCTGTCGCACATCCGGACGAACCGGGCCGACTTCTCCGCACTCAGCGAATCCAGACAGCCCCCTTTACGCAGGGGATTGTTGGCGATGATCCCGACCGAGCCTCCGCCCAGCCTGCCGAGACCGATGACGATGTTGGGCGCCCACTTCGGCTGCAGTTCGAGGAAGTCGCCGCCATCGACGATCTCACGCACGAGCGGACGCACGTCGTAGGCCCGTCGCGGCGACTCGGGCAGCAACGCTCGCAGGTCCTTGGGCGCCTCCGTCGCGCCCGTCTCGAACGACCCGGGGCAGCCCAGGAATCCGGCAAGCCGGCGCGCCGTGTCGTACGCGTCGTCCTCCGACTCGGCTGTCACGTGGGCGACCCCCGATTTGCGGCCATGCGCCTCGGCGCCGCCCAGGCTCGTCATGTCGATCTTCTCGCTGGTGACGCCGGCGATCACCTCCGGTCCGGTGACGAAGATCCGGCCGGTCGGCGCCATGATCACGAGGTCGGTCAGCGCCGGTCCGTACGCCGCGCCTCCCGCGGCCGGGCCGAGCACGACGGAGATCTGAGGCACGATTCCGGAGGCCCGGACCATCGCGGAGAAGATCCGGCCTATCCCGTGCATCGACTGGATGCCGTCACCGATCTTCGCTCCGCCGGAGTGCCACAGGCCGATGACCGGGCACCCCTCGCTCGCCGCCAGGTCGATGGCCTCGGCGATCCGCAGGGACTCCGCCAGGCCCAGTGCGCCGCCCCGCCGCCTGGCGTCGGTGCAGAAGGCGATGACCTTCACCCCGTCGACCTGGCCGCGTACGGTGGTCGTCGCGATCTCGTCCGTCTGGTGCAACATCACCGGGGACCCGGGATCCAGCAGGCGCGCGAGCCGATGAAGCGGGGCCCGGGGATCGTCGTCCTGGCCCAAAGGCCCGGATGTGATGGAGGATTTCATCACTTGTTCTCCTTGTGGCCTTTTGCCGGGCCGTTGTTTCGGTGAGGCATTCAGTGGCTTATGGCCCCGCGAATACTTGGTGGACCCCGAGGAGACCCGCCTCTTCGCGCGAGCGATTCTCGATATCGGCGGTCCTGGTCGGATGTAAGGCTCGAACGCCGACCGGATCGCCGCCGTTCCCGCGCCGGCGGTGCATGGGGTGTCGCTGCTCAACGAGATTCGCAAATGGCCAGGGGAACGTCTTCTCCGAAATTGCCGCCGACGCAGGAGGTGTCCTGGTCCGGCTATGAATCATCAATTCGGCGCGCCTGATTCGTGGCACAACCGATCGCCCTGACGGCCTGTTTCAGTCGGCCTACAGATGGCCTTCAGACGCCCCGGCGCAGACTGAGTCCGACGTACGGCCCAAACGTGCGCGACCGGATCGGAAAAAGGGAAGGTCACGGATGTCGTCCACTCTCTTCGGGGTTCCTGACGATTTCGACGTCGTCGTCATCGGCGGCGGGCCCGCCGGCGCGACCGCCGCGGGTCTGCTCGCTCAGCGAGGTCGCCGCGTGCTGGTGCTCGAGAAGGAGCGCCACCCGCGCTACCACATCGGCGAGTCACTCATTCCCGCGGTCATGCGGCCCATGGAGGAGCTCGGGCTGACCGAGCTCATGGACGCCCGCGGCTTCGAGCGCAAGTACGGCGGCAGCCTCGTCTGGGGCAACCAGCAGATCCCCTGGAACTTCTCGTTCATCAAGGGCGGCAAGTTCACTCACGCGTATCACACCCGGCGGGCCGACCTGGACGCCCTCATCCTGAATCGGGCGCGTGAGCTTGGCGCGTTCGTGATCGAGGAGGCGACCGTCAAGGACACCGTCGAGAACGAGGACGGCCGTGTCATCGGGGTCCGCTACCAGATCCGTGGCATGGACGAGGTGCGCGAGGCCCGCAGTTCGCTGGTCGTCGACGCGTCGGGGCAGGCGCGTCTCCTGAGCCGCAAGTACGCCGACGTCACGTGGCACGACGAACTGCGGAACGTCGCCGTCTGGACCTACTTCGACAACTGCCACCGGCTCCCGGGCGACGAGTGGACGAACATTCTCATCGAAGGTCTCGAAGAGGGCTGGTTCTGGGCCATTCCCATCGAGAAGGGCAACATGAGCGTCGGCTACGTGACGCGCTCGGAGACGGCGGGCGCGACCGACATGTCGCTCCAGGAGCTCTTCAACGCCGAGCGGGAGCGCACCACCCGCCTCAAGGAACTGCTCAAGGACGCCCACCAGGCGAGCGGTTTCCGTACGGCGCGTGACTGGTCCTACACCGGTCACAAGTTCTACGGCAACGGCTGGGTGCTGGTCGGTGACTCGGCCGCGTTCGTCGACCCGCTGTTCTCCACCGGCGTGGCCCTGGCGACGCTCGCCGCGAGCGTGCTGTCGAAGATCATCGACAAGATCCTCGACAACCCGGGGATCGAGCAGGTGGCCCTGCAGCGCTACGCGGACGCGTACAGGTCCTTCTTCGACGAGATCCGCGTGTTCGTCGAGCGGTTCTACGACCGGACCCGGCACAAGGAGTTCTACTACAGCCTCGCGCAGGAACTCGTCGACCCGGAGAAGAAGAACGAACCGTCGAAGGACTTCGTGACGCTGATCTCCGGGCTCAGCGGCCAGCACGCGCTCTTCAACATCGATCTTGAAGACATCCAGCTTGATTCGCTGACCACCGCGGTCTCCTGACCCCTCCGGGCGGTGGACACGGCGCCGCCACCCGGATCACCCCTCGTCCGCGGCCCGACTAGCGAGCGGAGCTCTCCGAATTGACGAGCCATGAGGTGCAACTGCTGCTCTTGGGTCTCGCGCTGATCCTGATATTGGCACGCGCTCTCGGAGCGCTCGCCGCCCGGCTCGGGCAACCACCCGTGATCGGTGAGATCATCGCGGGCATTCTGCTCGGCCCCACGATCATGCACGGCGCGATCGCCGACGTGTTGTTTCCCGAGGCGCTGACCGGGCCCTTGACGGCCTTGGCCAACATCGGCGTCGCCCTGTTCATGTTCCTCGTGGGCATGGAGATCGAGTTTCACACGATCAGCGGCCGGACAAGGGTCGTGGCCGGCGCGGCCCTGGGCTCCGTCCTCGTTCCGTTCGCACTCGGGGTGGGGCTGGCGGCGTCCCTGCTGGGCGACCACGCGCAGGGCCCAGGGAGCGCGTTCGTGGTGTTCTTCGGGCTGGCGGTCTCCGTGACCGCCTTCCCCGTGCTCGCCCGGATCCTGGCCGACCGCTCTCTCATCAGGACGAGTCTCGGCGGAATCGCCCTGGCCACAGCCGCGGTGGTCGATGTGGTGGCATGGATCGCGCTCGCGATCCTCGTGGCCGGCGTGAGCGACCAGGGCGGCGCCTGGCACGTCGTGCTCATCGTCCTCGTCGGGGCGGTGATGATGCTGGTGGTCCGGCCGCTGCTGCGCCGCCTGCTGACGCCCCGCGGAATCGGCGCGCCGCTGACGGGATGGACATTCGCGCTGGTGCTGGCCGGCGCTCTGGCGTCCGGGGCCGTCACCGAGGCGATCGGAATTCACGCGATCTTTGGTGCCTTCCTCTTCGGGCTCGCGATGCCGCGCCAGGGGGCCACCGCGGTGCGGGTCGACGTGCAGGATCGCGTCGGTCAGCTCACGTCGCTGCTGCTGCCCGTCTATTTCGTGACGGCCGGGTTGAAGGTCGACTTGGGCCGCCTCGATCTGGCCGACCTCGGGCAGTTCGGCGTCATCCTGCTGGTGGCGGTGCTCGGCAAGTTCGGCGGAACGTACGCCGGGGCGCGTCTTCAGCGACTGCCCGCCCGACCGGCCATCGCGCTCGCCACGCTGATGAACACCCGAGGACTGACCGAACTCATCATTCTCGGCGTCGGCCTGCAGATCGGCCTGCTCGACAACTCTCTCTACTCCCTGATGGTGGCCATGGCGGTGATCACGACGGTGATGACCGGCCCGCTGCTGTCGCTCATCTACCGCAAGCCGGTCGAGACGCCGGCGCCCGGGGGCACGGAGGGCTCGGGATCCGCGACCCGGACCTCGACCCGGTCCCCGGCGGAGCCATAGCAGGACCGCCATCGTGAACGCGCCCCGGCGCGCACGGCGAACTTCGCAGACCAGCGAGACCTTCCACAAAACCAGGAATGAGAGGTGAGGGAGTTGCAGCGAGACACCACCTCACAAACGCGTGCCGACCACTACGACGTCGCGATCCTCGGCAGCGGCATGGCCGGCGGGATGCTCGGCGCCGTGCTCGCCAGGAACGGCGTCAAGGTTCTGCTCCTTGACGCGGGCACGCACCCGCGGTTCGCCGTGGGCGAGTCGACGATCCCGTACACCTCGGGCATGACGCGGCTCATCTCGGAGCGGTACGGAGTCCCGGAACTCAAGGCGCTGTCCAGCTTCAAGGGAATCCAGGAGCACGTCTCCCGCAACTGCGGCCGCAAACAGAACTTCGGCTTCGTCTACCACGAGGAGGGCAGGCCGCAGGATCCCGGACAGATCAACCAGCTGGTCGTCCCCTCGCTGCTGCGTACCGAGAGCCACCTGTTCCGGCAGGACGTCGACGCCTACCTCTTCCATGTCGCGGTGAAGCACGGCGCGCACCCCCGGCTGAACACGCGCATCGCCGACGTCGAGATCGACCCCGAGACCGGCGCGGTGCTGCGCACGGACCGCGGCGAGGAGTTCAGGGCGAGCTACGTCATCGACGGCAGCGGCTTCCGCTCGCCGCTGGCGGAGAAGTTCGAGCTCAGGGAGACCCCGACACGTGCCCGTACGAACTCGCGCTGCCTGTTCACCCACATGGTCGGCGTCACCCCGTTCGACGACGCGCCCGCCGCCCGGCACCACGACCAGCCGAACCCGTGGCACAACGGAACCCTCCACCACGTGTTCAAGGGCGGCTGGCTCTGGGTGATCCCGTTCGACAACCACCCGGGCGCGATGAATCCGCTGTGCAGCGTGGGGCTGACCCTCGACCCGCGGATCTACCCCAAGGGCGACATGTCGCCCCAGCAGGAATTCGACGCCTTCCTGGAGCGCTTCCCGGAGATCGCGTACCAGTTCAGGGACGCGAAGTCGGTGCGGTCGTGGGTGTCCACGGGCCGGCTGCAGTACTCGGCCAAGCAGGTCGTCGGCGAGCGGTTCTGCCTCACCTCGCACGCTGCCGGGTTCATCGACGCCCTCTACTCTCGTGGTCTCACGAACACGATGGAACTCGTCAACGCCCTGGGCTGGCGGCTCATCGCGGCTTCGCGCGATGGCGACTGGTCCTATGAGCGCTTCGCCTATCTGGAGGGACTGCAGCAGGGGCTGTTCGACTTCCACGACGACCTGGTCTACAGCTCCTTCGTCGGCTTCGATGACTACGAGCTCTGGAACGCCGTCTGCCGCACCTGGATGCTCGGCACCATGCTCGGCAACGTCATGCTCGAGGACGCCTACTACCGCTACATCAAGGGGGGAGGCGAAAGCGTCTTCCTCGACCTTGAGCAGAGCGTTCGGCCTGGGTCGCCGTTCCCGGTCAGCGACGGGTTCAACGAGCTCGGCGTCGTCACCCGCGACCTGTGCCGTGAGGTCGAGGGCGGCTCGGTCGCGCCCGAGGCGGCGGCCCGTCAGATTCTCACGCGCATCAAGGACGCGGACTTCATCTCGCCGGCCTTCCGCCTGGGGGAACGCGACACCCGGTGCTTCAACATGACGCCGATGAAGATGGCCAAGAACGCCATATGGTGCCGCCGTGAGGCGCCGCCGCAGATCGGCCCGCGGATGATCCGGGCGAGCAAGGGCCTCGTGCGGATGCGGGTCAAGGAGTAGACGCCGCGCCCGTCACCGCCGCGACAGGAAGACCCGCCCTCCGCGGGATACGGGGTCGTGGTGTGCCGGCATGACCGCACACCGGACCCTTGTGGCCATCAGCGAGACGCAAAGGCAGCGAATGGACGCGAACGCAGCACAGGACCCCGCGGACCTGATCGCCGTTGTCGGCATGGCGGGGCGGTTTCCCGGCGCGCCGGACACCGAGAGCCTGTGGCGGCTCTTGGCGGACCGCGGCGACGCGATCAGGCCGGTCCCGGCGGACCGCTGGGACACCTCGGTTCAGCTCGACCCCGAACGGCAGATCCAGGCGGTCGGCGGGTTCATCGACGGGGTGGACCTGTTCGACGCCGACTTCTTCGGCGTCTCTCCGCGTGAGGCAGAGGCCATCGACCCACAGCAGCGGCTGCTGCTCGAGGTGAGCTGGCTCGCGCTGGAGGACGCCGGGCAGCGTGCGGCCGACCTCGCCGGCACCCGCACGGGCGTCTACATCGGCGCGTCCTGGCACGACTACGAGATCCTCCGCCGCGAACGCGGCGCCCGGGCCACCCCCCACAGCCTGGTCGGCAACGCCCTCGACGTGATCGCGGCGCGGCTCTCGTACTTCTTCGGGGTGCGCGGGCCCAGCCTCACCGTCGAGACCGGATGCTCGTCCTCGCTGGTGGCGTTGCACCTCGCCGCGCAGGCACTGCGGCAGGGCGAGATCGAGTCGGCGATCGTGGGCGGTTCCAACCTCATACTGGACCCGCACGTGACCGTCGGGCTGACCCATTTCGGCGGATTGTCGCCCGACGGCCGCTCGAAGTCGTTCGCCGCGTCCGCGAACGGGTTCGTGCGCGGTGAGGGCGTCGCGGTGCTGTACGTGAAGACGCTGGAGCGCGCGTTGCGCGACGGCGATCGGATCCACGGCGTCATCGTCCGTACGGTCGTCAACAACGACGGCGGCGGGGACAGCCTCGTCACGCCGAGCCGCGAGGGTCAGGAGGACCTGCTGCGCCGAGCGTACGGCGACGGCGCCGTTCCCCTGGACGCGCTGGCCTATGTGGAGGCGCACGCCACCGGCACCGGACGCGGTGACCCGGTCGAGACGACCGCGATCGGCAACGTCCTCGGCAGGGGGCGTGCCGCGGGCCCGCTGCCCATCGGCTCGGTCAAGACCAACATCGGTCACCTGGAGGCCTGCGCCGGCCTCGCCGGACTCTTCAAGAACCTGCTCGCGCTCCGGCATCGGACGGTGCCGCCGAGCCTGCACTCGGAGGAGCTGAACCCGGAGATCCCGTTCGACGACCTCAACGTCCGGGTCGTGCGCGAGCCGCTGCGGCTGCCGAAGACCGGCCCGATCTACCTGGGGGTCAGCTCCTTCGGCTGGGGCGGCACCAACGCCCACGTCGTGATCAGGAACCCGCCGGAGGCCGCCGAGGAAGCCGGCGACGACACCCCGGACCTGGGCCTGCCCGCCTTCCTGCCGATCTCCGCCAAGCGGTCCTCCGTGCTCGCCGAGCGGGCCGCCCTGCTGCGTGACGCGCCGGCGGAGACACCGGACGCGGCCACGGCACTCGCCGGCGCCCTCGCCTGGCGTCGTGACCACTTCCCGGTACGCGCGGCGGTGCTCGCGGACGACGCGGAACGAGCCCGGGCCGCCCTCGACGCGCTGGCCTCCGGCGACGCGGAGCCGGACGCGCCGGGCCTGGTGACGGGCCGTGCCGTCGGCCGCGGCCGGGTGGCGTTCGTCTTCCCCGGTCAGGGCTCGCAGTGGGCGGGCATGGGCCGCGAGCTCTACCGTGACAGCCCGCTGTTCGCCCGGGTCGTACGGCGTTGCGCCGAGGCGCTGCGCCCGCACGTCTTGTGGGACCCGCTCGCCGTCTTCCTCGGCGAGGCCGGGGACGAGTGGACCACCCGCATCGACATGCTGCAGCCGACGCTGTGGGCGATGTCGCTGGGCCTGGCCGAGACGTGGCGCGCCGCCGGCGTCGTGCCCGACGTCGTCCTGGGCCACAGCCAGGGCGAGATCACCGCGGCCACCTTCGCCGGCATCCTCTCCTACGAGGACGGCGCCCTCATCATGGCGCGGCGCAGCGCCATCGCCCGCCGTACCTCAGGGAAGGGCCGCATGCTCGCGGTCGACCTGGACCGGGACGCCGCGCTGCGGTCACTCGAGGGCTTCGAGGGCAGCGTCTCCTTGGCCGTGCACAACGGGCCTCGCTCGTGCGTCCTGTCCGGCGACGAGGACTCCGTGCTGGTGCTGAAGGAGCTGCTGGAGGCCGAGGGCGTCTTCTGCCGTCTGGTCAACGTCGACTATGCCTCCCACAGCCCGCAGATGGACGACCTGCGGGAGGACCTGCTCGCCGCGCTCGCCCCCGCCGAGCCGGGTGCGGGCGACATCGAGCTGATGTCGACCGTCCGCAACCGCCGTCTGGACGGCACCGAGATGGACGCGGCGTACTGGGTGGAGAACCTGTGCAACCCGGTGCTGTTCGCCGACGCGATGGGCACGCTGTTCGACGAGGGCGTCAGCCACGTCATCGAGGTGAGCCCGCACCCGGTGCTGACCCCGGCCATCGAGCAACTCGCCGCGGGCCGCGCCGAGCCGCCGGTGGTCCTGCCGACGCTGCGCCGTGACGACGGCGGGCCCGGGAGCTTCGCGCTCGCGCTCGCCCGGGCGTACACGGCGGGTCTGGAACCGTTCGGCGGCCTGCCCCGGCGTCGTTTCGCCGAGGCGCCCGGGCACCCCCTGCACGGGGAGAGCCACTGGACGCCGGTCCGCCGGCCCGGCCCGGCCACCGTCACCGGCTTCGACGTGGCACTCGTCCCCGCGCCCGGTCAACCGGACACGTGGCACGGCGGCCTGGAGATCTCCGCCGACGACCTGCCGTGGCTTTCCGATCACCGGGTGTACGACGCGCCGGTCCTGCCGGCCACGGCGATGCTCGCCGTCGCGGTGAACGCGGCGCGGGCGCGCAGGGACGCCGTGCCGCGCAGGGTGGAGAACGTCGTCTTCGGCAGTGAGATCGCGGTCGGCGGCGGGCCGGTCCGGCTGACCGCCGAATGGAGTGACGACCTCGCCGACGGCGGCGGCGTCCGGATCCTGTCGCTGCCCGACGGCGGCGCCTCGTGGGTCGTGAACGCGACCGCACGGGTGTACTTCGGCGGCGGCGACGGCGGGCCCGCCCCCGAGTTTCCGGCCTGGGCCGGGGACGTGGAGGTCATCGACGGCGCCGACTTCTACCGGCGGTGCGCCGGACGCGGACTCGATTACGGACCGGCGTTCCAGCGGGTGCGGTCGCTGCACATCCTGCCGGGAGGCGCGGAGACCGCCGGTCAGGTCCGGCTCGAGCAGCGGCTCCTCCCGGGCAACCGCCCGCACGTGCTGCACCCGGCCCTGTGGGACGGCGCCCTGCAGGTGGCGCTCGCCCTGTTCGACGGGGACGAGGCGCTGGTACCGACGGCCGTGCGTGCGGTCCGGCTGCTCAGCGCACTGGACGAGCCCGTGACCGAGGTCTGGTCGCACGCGGTGCGCCGCGACGACGGCCTCGTGGACGTCCGTGTCTTCGACGAGGCACACGCACCCGTCCTCGTCATGGAAGGGCTCGCGCTGAAGCCGCTGCCCGGCGTGAGCACGACCGAGGCCGGCGCCGAGCGCCTGCACCGCGTCCGGTGGACCGACGTGACCGGGCGGGAACCCGGCGGGACGCCGGCGCCGCCGGGCCGCTGGGCCGTCTTCGGAGATCCGGCGCTCGGCACGGCCATGAAGGCCGCAGGGGCCGAGGTCGTCCTCGTCGCGGACGCGGACACGGCCGTCACCGCCGACCTGCCCCCCGCGGACGGCGTCGTGTTCGCCGCGCCTCCCGCGGGCGCCGGATTCGACGCTCAGCGCCGCGGCCTCGGCCGGCTCACGCGGCTGGTACGCGCCTGCGCCGGGCAGGGTGTGCCACCGCGCCTGGTGGTGGTCACGCCGATCGCCCAGGCGGCCACCGCCGCGGATCAGCCGGACCCCGGAGCGGCGATGTACTGGGGGTACGCCCGTGTGCTGTGCCGCGAGCATGGCGAACTGACCCCACGCGTGATCGACGTGGACCCGTCCACGCCGGGCTGGGCGGCGGCCTGCGCGGAAGAGATCCTGCGTGGTGACGGCGAGGACCAGGTGGCGCTGCGCGACGGGCGGCGGCTGGCGGCCCGGTTGACCGCGGGGGACACATCGGACGAGGCCGCCGCCGGGCTGCCGGTGGCCCGTACGAAGCCGCAGCCGTTCCGCGTCGCCGTCCTGCGCCCGGGACGGCCCGACGGCGTCGACTGCGTCCCGCTGTCCCGGCGGGCGCCCGGGCCCGGCGAGGTGGAGGTCGAGGTCACCGCCGCCGCGCTCAATCCGACCGACGTGCTCAAGGCCGTCGGCGCCTTCCCCGGCCTGTCCGGGGAGGCCGCGCTGCTCGGCGGCGAGTGCGCGGGCCGGGTGGTCGCGGCCGGGCCGGGCGTCACGATGCTCTCGCCGGGAGACCGGGTCGCCGCCTGCGTGTTCGGCGCCCTTGCCGATCATGTGACGATACGCGCCGCGCAGGCGCTGCCGGTGCCCGCCACCCTCGGCGACGCGGAGGCGGCGGGGATCCCCCTCGTCATGGCCATGGCGTGGTACTCGCTCGTCGACCACGGCCGCGTCGGCCAGGGCGACACGGTTCTGATCCACGCGGCGGCCGACACCATCGGTCTGGCGGCAGTGCACGTCGCGTTGCTCCTCGGTGCGCGGGTGATCGCCACGGCCGACAGCGAGAGCAAGCGCGCTCACCTCCATGAGCTGGGGGTCGCCGACGTCTTCGACTCACGTGACCTGTCGTGGGCCGAGGCGGTCATGGCCGCGACGGGAGGCCGCGGGGTCGACGTGGTCCTCAACGTCCTGCCCGGCGCGGCGATCTCCGCGGGGTTGGACGTCCTCGCTCCCGACGGCCGTTTCGTCGAGGCCGGCAAGCAGGACATCGCGAAGGGGCGCAGCATCAGCCTCAGCGCGTTCGCCAAGGGCATCACCGTGTCCGCCGCCGACGCCAACGGACTGGTGCGGCGCAACCCCATGCGGTTCGCCGAGATCCTGCACACCGTCTGGGAGCACGTGAGCTCCGGCCGGCTCGAACCCCTGCCGGTGCACCGTCGTCCGTTCGCGCAGGCCGGTACGGCCCTGTTCCAGATGGCGCGCAACGAGCACGTCGGCCGTTTCGTGCTCACGGAGCCGGAAGGCGTCGGCCGGGTCGCCGCGGTTCCGATGCCCGGCGGCCGGTTCAGCGCCGACGGCACCTATCTGATCACGGGAGGGCTCGGGGCGCTCGGTCTGTCCCTCGCGAGGTTCCTCGCCGCGAACGGCGCCGGTGCCGTCGCCCTCATGAGCCGCTCGGCGCCCGACGACGCCACGGCGAAGCTCGTGGCCGGCCTCCGCGAGGGCGGCACGAGAATCGAGACCGTCCAGTGCGACGTCGCCGACGTCGCCGCGCTGCGGCGGAGCCTGGAAACACTGCGGGCGGACCTGCCGCCGCTGCGCGGTGTCGTGCACGCCGCCGGCCTCCTGGACGACGCGGTGATCCAGAACATGACCGACGAGCAGATCGCGCGGGTCCTCGCGCCGAAGGCCGAGGGGGCACGGAACCTCGACGAGGCCACCGTGGACGACCCCCTGGACCTGTTCGTGCTGTTCTCCTCGGCCGCGGCGCTCGTCGGCAACGCGGGCCAGGCCGCGTACGCCGCGGGCAACGCCTACCTGGACGCGCTCGCCGAGGCCCGCCGCAGACGGGGTCTGCCCGGGCTGAGCGTGCAGTGGGGACCGTTCACGGGTATCGGCCTGGCCGCCGCGGACGAGCAGCGCGGTGCCCGCCTCGAGGAACGCGGCATGGGCGGGATCACGGTGGACGAGGCGTGGCCGGCGCTGGCGGACATGCTCGGCCGGGGCGAGCCCGTCGCCGGGTACGTGCCGCTCGACCTGCGGCGGTGGTTCGACGCCTACCCCGACACGGCGGCGCTGCCGAGCTGGGAGACGCTGCGGGCCGCCGCTGCGCGAGCCGCCGGCGCCGGCGCCTTCGGCGGGGAGTTCCGCTCCCGTCTGGGGGAGGCCGCCCCGGAGGTCAGGGCCGAGCTGATCGAGCAGAAAGTGCGGGAACTGACCGGCCGCGTACTGCGCGCGGATCCGGCCCGTCTGGAGCCTGAGACACCGTTCAAGGCACTGGGTCTTGACTCGCTCATGAGCCTGGAACTACGCAACCGCCTGGAGTCGACGTTCGGCCTGCGGCTCTCGCCGACCTTGTTGTGGACGTACTCGACCACGAAGGCGCTGGCCGGCGCGCTGTGCGATCAGCTGGACGACGCGTCCTGACGCGCAGCCGACACCGTCAATCGGACGATGAGGAACCGAGCGTATGGATGAAGCCATTTCTTCTGGTGCGGCCCAGACTCCTCTCACGCGGGCGCTCGCGACGATCCGGTCGTTGCGGCAGCGGCTGGAGGAGCAGGAAGGGAGGCAGCCGATCGCTGTCGTCGGCGCCGGGCTCCGGCTGCCCGGCGGCATCGACGATCTCGACGGCTACTGGGATGCGCTGGCCGGCGGCCGTGACCTGGTGCGGACCATGCCGGAAGCGCGGAAGGGACCGTTCGCCGAAGCGTGGGCGACCCTGCCGCGGCGGGGCGGTTTCCTGGAGGAGGTGCTGGATTTCGACGCCGCCTTCTTCGGCATCAGTCCTCGCGAGGCCCAGAGCCTGGACCCGCAGCATCGGCTCCTCCTCGAGGTGACGTGGGAGGCGCTGGAGGACGCGGCGCTGCCGCCGGACCGGCTCGCCGGCACCCAGACCGGCCTCTACCTGGGCATCATGTGGCAGGACTACCGTGAGTGGCTGACGGATGACCCGGACGCGTACTGGACGACCGGGAACGGCCACAACTTCGCGGCCGGTCGCATCGCGTACACGCTCGGGCTGACCGGACCGGCCATGGCGGTCGACACGGCCTGTTCCTCGTCTCTCGTGGCGGCCCACCTGGCCGTCCAGGCCCTGCGCAGGGGCGAGTGCGACGTGGCGCTCGTGGCGGGGGTGAACCTCATCATGTCTCCCCGGTCGACCCGTCTCGTCCAGGAGACCCGCTCGCTGGCGCCCGACGGCCTCTGCAAGACCTTCGACGCGCGCGCCAACGGCTTCACGCGCGGTGAGGGCTGCGGAGCGGTCGTCCTCAAGCGCCTCGACCACGCGCTGCGGGACAACGACCGGGTGCACGCCGTGATCCACGGTTCGGCCGTCAACCAGGACGGCAGGTCCGGCGGATTCACCGCCCCGAACGTGCTGTCCCAGGTGTCGCTGATCGAACGGGCGATGGCGGACGCCGGCGTCGAGCCCGCGGACATCGGCTACGTCGAGGCGCACGGCACCGGCACGTCCCTCGGCGACCCGATAGAGATGGAGGCACTGGCGACGGCGCTGGGGCGGCGCAACGGCGGCGCGCCCCTGCAGGTCGGCGCCGTCAAGACCAACCTCGGTCACCTGGAGTCGGCGGCGGGGATCGCGGGCCTGCTCAAGGCGGTCCTGTGCCTGCGGCACCGCAAGGCGCCACCGGTGGTGCACTTCCGCACTCTGAACCCCCGCATCGACCTCTCCGGCACGGGGATCACCGTCTCGGCCGAGCTCACGGCCTGGGACCCGGCGAGCGGAGGCTACGCGGGGGTCAGTTCGTTCGGGATGAGCGGTACCAACGCCCACCTGATCCTCTCCGCGCCCGATCCCGGCGCCGATGCGCCGGCGGCCGGGGAGGCGCGGGCCGATGGGTTCGAGATCTCGGCCAGGACGCCTGAGGCGCTTCGCGCGCTCGCCGGCCGGTACGCGAACCGGGTCGCCGGGCTCGGCCCGGCCGACTACCCGGCGTTCGCCTACACGGCCACGCACGGGCGCGCCCGGCATGACGTACGGGCCCGCGTCACGGCGGCGGACCCCGCCTCGGCGGCCGCGGCACTACGGGCGCTGGCCGCCGGTGAGCCGTCCCCGGCCCTCACGATCGGCGGCCGGGACGAGGGCGGCGACGCGGCCGCGTCGCCGCCCCGCCGGATCGTCGGCCTGCCGTTCTACCCCTGGCAGCGTGTGCGGCACGCGCCCGAGTACGTTTCCGCGGAACGAGGCGCGTCCACGGCGTACGAGCTGGTGTGGGCGGCGGCCACGCCGGAGGGGACCGGTGACGGCGGCGCGCTGGTCGTCGCGGGTGCCGACGCCGAGCCGCTCGGCCTGCTCGTCCGGGAGGCGGCGGGGCAGGGGCGGACCGGCACCGTGCTCGGTCCGGTCTCCGCCGGCGTTCCCGCAGGATGGGAGCACGGTGAGCTGCCCGGCGGAGCGGACGGCTGGCGCCGGTTCTGGGAGACCCGCGGCGACGGACCGGCCACGCTCATACTCACCGCACAGGAGGTGCCGCTCCCCGGCGCCGCGGATGACGTCGCCGCGCCGGCGGCGGTCACGGCGGCGCTCTGTGCCGCCGTGACGACGGCGGTCGGCGCGGCGGCCGGCGACGGCGGGCCCCACGCGCGCGTGTTCCTGGTCACGCGTGCGGCCCGCCGCGTCGATGACGGCGATTCGTTGATCACGGTCGGTCACGGCGCTCTGCACGGCCTGGCGCCCGTCCTGGGCCTGGAGGCAGGCGCCGCCTGGGGCGGTGTCGTCGACCTGCCGGCGCGGCCGACCGCCGAGGACACGCGGGCGCTTCTCGCGTTCGTCGCCGCGGAGTCCGGGGCGGGGCCGTCGGCGGTCCTCGAGGACCTGGCGGCCGTACGCGACGGCCGGGTGCTCACCGCCCGGCTGCGCGGGAGCGAGGGGTACGTCCCGGAGCTGCCCGTGCACGCCGACGCCACCTACATCGTCACCGGCGGGCTCGGCGCGGTCGGCCGGGAGATCACCGTCGAGTTGGTCCGCCGCGGCGCCCGCAACCTGCTGCTGATCGGCCGCCGGGCCCCGGAGACACTCGGCACGGCGGCCACCGCGCTGCTGGCCGAGCTGCGCGGACGCGGTGCGCGGATCGAGTACCGGGGCGGCGGCTGCGAGACGCCGGCCTCGCTCGCCGCGGCCTGTGCCGGTCTCGCGGACCTGCCGCCGGTGCGCGGCGTGGTCCACGCCGCGGGGGTGGCCGACCCTGTTCCACTGTCCCGGCTGCGCACCGCCGACTTCGAGGCGGCGCTGCTCGGCAAGTTCGCGGGCGCGTGGTGGCTGCACGAGGCCGCACACGCGTGGCCGCTGGACTTCTTCGTCATGGTCTCCTCGGTTTCGGCGGTCTGGGGAACCGAAGGGCATTGCGCCTACTCCGCCGCGAACGGCGCGCTCGACGCGCTCGCCGCGCACCGGCTGTCCCTCGGGCTGCCGGCGACGAGCGTCGCGTACGGGCCGTGGGCGCTGGCCGGCGCCGGAATGGCGGACGAGGCCTCGTTGCGTCGCTACGACCGGATCGGCGTCGGCGCGTTGAGCGCGGAGCAGGGCGTCGCCGCGCTGACCGCACGGACCACGGGCCCCGCCGGCCACGTGGTGGCCTGCCCACTGGACCTGCCGCGGTTCGCCGAGGTGATGTCGGTCGTGCGGCCCCGCGGCCTGTACGCGGGCATAACCGGGGGAGCCCACGACGAAGGCCAGGCGGACGGGCGAGACGAGCCGTCGATCATGGCGGAGCTGACGGCGCTGCCCGAACGCAGCCGTCCCGCCGCGGCCCGGGCGCACGTGCGGCGTCTGGTCGCGGCGCAGCTGGGCCACGCGGACCCGGCGGAGGTGGCCGAGGACACCGGGTTCTTCGACCTCGGCATCGACTCGATCATGGCGGTCGACCTGGTCGGCCGCTTGTCCGGCGCGTTCGGCGTGGAGCTGCAGTCCGCTGACGTGTTCGACCACCCGACCGTCGCGGAGCTGGCGGAGTTCATCCTGGCACGGACCACGGCGGCGGGGACCGGCCGTGCCACGGCCGGCCGTCCTGACGCCCGCGTCCCGCGGCCCGTGCCCCGCCAGGAAGGCCGGACGGCACCCGGGACCGCGACCGGCGAGGGGATGGGCGGCCGGAGAGAGCCCATCGCGATCGTCGGCATGACCGGCAGGTTCCCCGGCGCGGACTCGGCCGACGAGCTGTGGACCCTGCTGCGCGATGGGCGGGACGGCGTCGCGACCGTGCCGGAGGACCGCTGGGACACGATGGTCTTCACCGGAGACGTCCGCCGGTCCGGCAGGATCACCACCGATCAGGGAGGGTTCCTCCGCGACATCGACCGCTTCGACGCCTCGTTCTTCGGCATCCCGTCCCGCGAGGCCGACAATCTGGACCCGCAGCAGCGGTTGCTGCTCCAGTCGGCATGGCACGCGCTGGAGGACGGCGGCATCGACCCCCACGGTCTGAAGAACTCCCGCACCGGCGTCTTCGTCGGCATCAGCTACGGCGACTACGCGCGGATTCTCGCCGGCGGCGGTCCCGAGCAGATCGACGCCTACTACAGCACGGGAACCGCGTTGAACGCCGCCGCCGGCCGGATCGCCTACCTGCTGGGGCTCAACGGCCCGGCGGTGGCCGTGGACACCGCGTGCTCCTCGTCGCTGGTGGCCCTGCATCTCGCCGTCCGGTCACTGCGAACCGGAGAGACCGACGCGGTGCTCGCGGGCGGCGTCAACATCATCCTCGATCCGATGTCGTCGGTCGCGGTGAGCCGGGCCCACATGCTTTCGCCCGAGGGACGGTGCAAGGCCTTCTCCGCCGATGCGAACGGGTTCGTCCGCTCCGAGGGCTGTGGCGTGCTGGTACTCAAACGGCTGAGTGACGCCCGGCGCGACGGCGACCGGGTGCTGGCCGTGATCCTCGGCAGTAGCGTCAACCAGGACGGCGCCTCCTCCGGCCTGACCGCGCCCAGCGGCACCGCCCAGGAGGCCATGCTCCGCGCGGCCCTAGCCGACGCCGGCGTGGCCGGCTCGGAAGTGTCCTACCTGGAGGCGCACGGCACCGGCACCTCCCTGGGCGACCCGGTGGAGATCGGGGCGGCATGGCGCGTCCTGGGGGAGGACCGGCGGCCGGGCGACCCGCTCCGCATCGGCTCGGTGAAGAGCAACGTGGGGCACTGCGAGTCCGCCGCGGGCGTCGTGGGCGTCATCAAGACGGTCCTGGCGATGCGCAACGAGGTGATCCCCGCCAACCTGCATTTCCGCGAGCCGAACCCCCACGTGGCCTGGTCCGAGATGAACGTCGAGGTTGTCGCGGCGCCGGCGCCGTGGCCCGCCGCCGGCCGGCCGCGCATCGCAGGCGTATCCGGTTTCGGCTTCACCGGCACCAACGCCCACGTCATCCTGGCGGACCCGGAGGACGTCCCGGCTCCGCGTGAGCCGGACGCGGACGACGACGCCGGTGTCCCCCACCTGGTCACGCTGTCGGCACCCGACGCGGCGGGGCTGGCACGGCTGTCCGGCGCCTGGGCCGAGCGGCTCGAGGCCGCCCGCGAGGACGAACTCGGCGCGCTCGCCGCCGTCTCGGCCACCGGTCGCGCCCACTTCCCGTACCGCCGTGCCCTGTCCGGGGCCACGCGGGACGCGATGGTGGCCGCCCTGAGGGCGCCGCTGCCCCAGGATCCCGTCACCCGGGCCCCGCGCGTCGCGTTCCTGTTCACCGGCCAGGGCAGCCAGTACTTCGGCATGGCACGCGAGCTCTACGAGACCGAGCCGGTCTTCCGCGAGGTGTTCGATCGCTGCGAGCGGACTCTCGCCCCCTTGCTCGGCGCCTCCCTGGCCGACTTGATGATGTACGGCGACGATCCGGCGCTGATCGACGAGACCCGGGTGACCCAGCCCGCGCTCGTCACCGTGGAGATAGCCCTCGCCGCGCTCTGGGAGTCCTGGGGCGTGACTCCCGCGGTCCTGATGGGACACAGCGTCGGCGAGATCGCCGCCGCGATCCACGCGGAAGTGCTGGACCTGGAGACGGGGCTCACCCTGATCGCGGAGCGGGCGCGCCTGATGCAGGCGACGGAACGCGGTGCGATGCTCGCCGTCGTCGCCGGCGAGACGGACGTCGCCGGCTGGATCGCCGGGCGCGATCTCGACGTCGCCGCGGTGAACGGGCCGGAGTCGACCGTGGTGTCCGGTCCCTCCGAGGCGATGGACGAGTTCGTGGGATGGCTGCGGGACCAGGGGGTGCGGCACCGCCGGCTCAGCGTGTCGCATGCCTTCCACTCCCGGCTGCTCGATCCGATGATCGAGGACTTCACGGCGGCGGTCGCAGCCATGGAGATGCGCGACCCGCAGGTGCCGATCATCTCCAATCTGACCGGGCGGCTCGTGGCGCCCGGGGAGTACGACGCGGAGTACTGGGCGCGGCACGCCCGCGAACCGGTCCGTTTCCACGCCGGAGCACAACGGCTGGCCAACCTGGACGTCGACGTCTGCCTGGAGATCGGTCCGGATCGCACGCTCGTCAACCTGGTGCAGGCCGCCGGGCTGACGCCCCGGGGCGGCCTGGTCTCCTCGCTGCGCCGCCGGTCGGGCGACCGGGCGGCACTGCTGACCGCGGTGAAGTCGCTGTACGAGCGGGGCCAGGACTTCGACTGGAAGCGGATCCACCGGCGGAGCGGCGGGGACCTGCCGCGTGGTCCGCTCTACCCGTTCGCCGGCACCCGGCACTGGGCCGACGTGCCCGGGCAGGGCGGGTCCCGGTCGGGCCTGCGCGTGGCCGCCTGGGGCACGGAACTGCGCTCGCCCGGGCTGCGCGGCCGGGTCTTCGCCACCGAGCGCAGCACCGACTTCCCCGCGCATCTCACCGACCACCGCCTCTTCGGCACGGTGTCGGTGCCGGGGGCGTCGCAGACGGCCACCGTACTGTCGGCTCTCGGAGCCGATGGATCCCCGATCGTCCTGGAGGACCTGCACTTCCCGCGCGCCCTCGTCCTGCAGGAGGGGGAGCGCTATGAGACGCAGATCATCCACGAGGTGCAGGACCACGGCGCGCACACCGTCAGCGTGCAGAGCCTCGTCGCCCCCGACGAGGGCCGCTGGCAGGAGCACCTCGCCGCCCGGATCGTCCCGCCGGTCCCGTCGGCGTCGTGGCCCGTGCCGGACCCCGGCACGTTCATCGGCCGTGCGGAGCGTTACCTGTCCGGCGACGACTTCTACCGCCATCTGTGGACGCTCGGCTACCACCTCGGCCCGTCGTTCCGCTGGATCCGCGATGTCTGGATCCTCGGCGACGAGGCGCTGATCAGGTACGCCGAACCCGCGGAGATGAACGAGAACCCGGCCAGCTACGAGATCCACCCCGGTCTGCTGGACTCGGTGCTGCAGAGCGCGGTCACCTTCGCCGTCGGGCTGCCCGGGGAGGACGCGACGGAGCAGACGGCCCTGAGCATCCCGTTCGCGGCCGCGCGGCTGGCCTTTCCCGGCCGTCCTGTGCCCGGTCGCGAGCTGTGGGGGCACGTGCGGGCCACCCGCCGTCACGACGGGGGAGCCGGTGACCTGCTCCACATCGAGGCCGCGGACCTGCACGTGTTCTATCCGGGCGGCGGCACCGTCCTGGTGGTGGAGGGGTTCCGGTTCCGCCAGGCCCCCCGCGCGCTGCTGCAGCGCTCCCTGCGGGAAGGCAGCGACCTCGCGTACGCCCTCTCGTGGGTCGAGCAGGAGCCCGCGGTCGAGGGAGCAGTCACGCACATGTGGCGCATCGCGGTCGTCGACGCCGACCATGTCCACGGGCTGCCGGAGGAACTCGACTCCCTGGGCCACCGGGTCACGGTCATGGGCGCGGACGACCACGACGGCGCCGCCGACCTCATCGTGGACACGTCCTTCCACGCGACGGACGGTACCGCGCCGGACGACGCCCTCGCCGCGGTCCTGGCCCTCACGGAACGGCTCCGGGCCGTCCCGCGGCACATCCCGTACGCGGTCCTGTGCGCGGACGGCGCACGCGCGGCGCCGGTCCGCGAGTCGCTGTACGGCCTGCTCACGGCGCTGGAGGCGGAGCAGCCGGACCGCCGGCTGCTGCGCGTCACGCTCGCCGAGGGGTGGGACGACGCCACGGTCGCGGAGGCGCTGGTCCGCTCACTCGACGAGAACGTTCCCGAGACGCGGCTGAAGATCGGCGCGGGGGAGGTCAGAATGGCCCGCCTGCGACCGGTGGACCGCAGCGACGGCGACTCCGCCCGAGTGAGCGGCGACGGCGCCGCCCTGATCACGGGTGGTCTCGGGGCGCTCGGTCTCAGCGCCGCAGGTTTCCTCGCCCGCCGGGGTTTCCGCTCGATCGCTCTGATGGGCCGCTCGGCTCCGGACGAGGCCGCGCGGAAGGTCATCGACGAGCTGACCGCGCGCGGGGTCCGCGTTCACGTGCTGCGCGGTGACGTGAGTGAGCCGCAGGCGTGCCGCCGGGCCGTGGCCGAGGCCGCACGAGACCTGCCGCTCCGCGCTGTCCTGCACCTCGCCGGGGTCAACGACGACAACGCCTTCGACAACCTGACCACCGCGTCCTTCGAGAAGGTGTTCGCGGCGAAGGCCCGCGGCGTCGCCAACCTGGCCGCCGAGCTCCGGGATCACGAACTGGACGCGTTCGTGCTGTTCTCCTCCGCGTCGGGCGTCCTGGGGACGGCCGGACAGGCGAACTACGCGGCGGCCAACGGCTGTCTCGACGGCATGGCCGAGTCGCTGCGCGCGGCGGGCGTCCGAGCGACGAGCATCGACTGGGGCGCGTGGGTCCCGCAGGCGAAGGGCGGCATGGCGGCATCCGCGGCGACCCGGCGGGCCATCGAGCGGATGGGCGTGCGCGCCCTGTCCGACGACGAGGCCGAGGAGCTGTTGCGGCAGGCTGTGGAGGACGGGCACACCCGGCTCGTGGCCGTGGCGCTCGACCCGGAGCGCTACATCGAGAACGCGGCCGGCCATCCCCGTGCGGCGCTGCTCGCGGGCCTGGCCGTACCGCGACCGCGGCGGACGACACCGGAGGCGGACGGCCGGCCGCGCGGCTGGCTGGCCGGCGTCCTCGCCGACATGGATCCCGCGGACCGTGACGACCGGCTTCGCGACACGCTGCGCGACATGGTGGGCGATGTCCTCGGCGCTGCGGTCCTGACCGACGACGACCTCGGGTTCGGCGACATCGGCCTCGACTCGATCATGGTCATCGACCTGCGGACCCGGCTGTCCCACGCGCTCGGGGAGGACCTGCCCGCCACGGTGGCCCTCGACCATCCCACCGTCGGGCAGCTGTCCGCCCACCTCGCCGAGCTGTTGCTCCCCGCGGATCCCGGGCCGGCGGATGAGAACGGGCCTGTGGATGAGAACGGGCCGGCGGACCAGGTCGCGACGCCTCCAGCCGAGATCGACCCCGCGGACCTGTCGCTCGACGAACTCATCCAGGCCGTGCGGACCGATCTGGCATCGAAGAGATGAGGGTGGACATGGTGGACGTCCCGGAAATGCGCAACCTGCTGGAAGATCAGCTCAGGCTGTCGCAACGGCTCAGGGCACGGATCCGGGAACTGGAGGAGGCCAGGCACGCCCCGATCGCCGTCGTGGGCATGGGTCTGCGGTTTCCCCGTGAGATCGACTCCCCGGAGGACTATTGGGACTTCCTGCGCGGTGAGGGAACCGCGTTGTCGGAGATCCCCGAGGACCGCCCCGGCCTGCGGTCGGTGTACGACCCGGTCGCAGGCAGGCCGGGCCGCTCGTACGTCGACCGCGGCGGGTTCATCTCCGACATCGCGGGCTTCGACGCCGAGTTCTTCGGCATCTCTCATCGCGAGGCCAAACAGCTCGACCCGCAGCAGCGGATGCTCCTGGAGACCGCGTGGGAGGCCCTGGAGCGGGCGGGGGTCGCCGTACGGCGGTCCGACCGGCTCGACGTCGGCGTCTACCTGGGCATGATGGCCTCGGAGTACAGCGAGCGGCTGGAAGACCCCACCCGGGCCCGCATCAGCCCCTACTACACGACCGGCGGCGGCCTCTGCTTCGGCGCCGGGCGGATCAGTTACGTCATGGGCTTCTCCGGACCCGTCGTGAGCGTCGACACCGCGTGCTCGTCCTCGCTCACCGCTCTGCATCTCGCGGTACGCGGCCTGCGGGACGGCGACTGCCGCTACGCGCTCGTCTGCGGATCCAACCTGTTGCTGTCCGCGAATCTCATGGTGTCGCTGTGCCAGACAGGGGCGCTGTCGCCCGACGGCCGGTCCAAGTCGTTCCTCGCGTCCGCGGACGGTTACGGTCGTGCCGAGGGCGTCGGAGCGGTCCTGCTGATGCGCCTCGGCGAGGCCGAGCGCGGGGGCCACCCGATCCTCGCCGTCGTCCGGGGCACGGCCGCGAACCACGACGGCGCGGCGTCCGGCCTGACCGCGCCGAGCGGTCCCGCGCAGCAGGAGGTCATCCGGGCGGCGCTCGCCGACGCGGGCGTCGATCCGGCCGACCTCGGCTGGATCGAGGCCCACGGCACCGGGACCGTGCTCGGCGACCCGATCGAGGTCGGCGCCCTGGACGGCGCCGTCGGCACGGCGATACGCAAGCGGGACACGCCGTTGGCGCTGGGAAGCGTGAAGTCCCGCCTGAACCACATGGAGGCCGCGTCGGGCATCGCGTCGTTGATGAAGACCGTGCTGATGCTCCGGCACGCGGAGATCCCCGCCGCCGTGGACGACGAGGACGGCGACCTCAACCCGCACATCCCCTGGGACCGGCTGCAGTTCACGGTGCCGCGCCGTAACCAGCCGTGGCCGCGGTCCCTGCCCCGCAGGATCGCGGGGGTCAACTCGTTCGGCATGAGCGGCACCAACGTGCATGTCGTTCTGGAAGCGTACGAGCAGGGGGAGCACGCGTCACCCGCCGAGGGCACGCGGCGCGAGCTGCTGACCCTGTCCGCGAAGCATCCGGAGGCCCTGGCCGATCTCGCCAAGGCCGTCGCCGTCCACCTGGAGAAGGCCGACCAGGCGGCGCTCTCCTCCATCTGCCACACGCTGCGAGCCGGGCGGGCCGCCTTCGCGCACCGCCTGACGGTCACCGGAACGACCCCGGCGGAACTGGCCGAACGCCTCATCGAGGCGGCGCGCGGGCCCGTGGGCGCGGTGACGCCCGTGCGGTCGGTGACGTTGCGACTTCCGGAGGACGGCGCGGACGCGGGCCCGCTCGCCGAAGCGGTCGCCGCGCTCGTGGCGGCGTTCCCCGCGCTGGAGGAAACCGTGGACGACGCGCCGCCGGGCGAGCGGCTGGTGCGTCTCCTGCGCCGTCTCGGCGTGCCGGCCCGGCCACGGTTCGGCGGGCCTGGGGATCGGGGCGACGTACGGCTGGAGTGGCGGTCCGGGCACGACACGGGAACCCACTCGATGCCCCTGGCCGGCGACTCCCCCGAGACCGCGCCGGACCTGCTCCTCGACGCGCTCGCGCAACTGTTCGCATCGGGCGGCGACCCGCGTCTGGACGCGTTGCGCGCCTCGGGTGCGCGGCTGGTCGGAGACCTGCCGACCTACCCGTTCCGCCACGTCCGGTTCTGGATCGACGAGCCGGCGGCGTCCTCGGCCGGCGTCCCTGCCGCGGACGCCGAGACCCTTGACGCCGGCGGGACGCCGCCGGACTCGTACGACCGGGAGAGCATGCGGACGTACCTGCTGGCCGTGCTGAAGGACGTCCTGGACGCGCCGGACGACATCGACCCGGAGTCGTCACTGCTGGAGGCCGGCGGTGACTCGTTCATCTTCACGCTGTTCCTGGCGAAGGTCGAGAAGCACTTCCAGACCGGGACGCCCCCGGAGGACCTTCCCCTTGAGGTGCCGATGGCCGAGCTCGTCGAACTCCTCACCGACCACATCGTGGAGACGACGGGCGCGGCGCCCGCGGCGGCGGGGACGGGGGCGTGAGCGGGGCGGGCGGTCACATCCGGGCGGCGTCGCCGCCCGGCTTCGTCCGGCCCCGGCCGGTCGAGGATCCCGAACTGCGGCTCCTGGTGTTCCATCACGCGGGAGGGTCGGCGGCCGCGTACTACCCGCTCGTGCACAGCCTGCCGCCGACCTGGGACCTGGTCCTGATCGACCTTCCCGGCCGGGGCAAGCGCCATCGGGTGCCGACGATCGGGGACATGGCCGGGCTCGTCTCCGTCGCGGCTGAGGACGTCCTCGGCTGGGCCGGTCCGCCGATCGGGTTGTTCGGACACAGCCTCGGCGCCATCGTCGCCGCCGAGGCCGCTCGGACGGTGATCGAGTGTGTCGACCTGGCCTGGCTGGGGGTGTCGGCGCGTCCCGCGCCGGACCGCCGGGTGCGTACGGCGTTGGACCGGCCTGACCTGTCCGACGAGGAGTTGCTGCGGGAACTGGCCGGTATCGGTCATGTCCCCGGCCGGATCGACGAGGTGCCGGAGTTCCGCGATCGGTTCCTCCGGCTCGTCCGGGCCGATCTGCGGGCGCTCGGGTCATACCGCCCGGCTCTGGACAGGACGCCGCTGAGGGTGCCAGTGACGGCGTTCGGGGGAACGCAGGATCCGCTGGCTCCGCCCGACTCGGTCGCGGCCTGGGAACAGGAGACGACGGGCTCCTTCCGCCGGCGATTGTTCATCGGGGCCCATTTCTACTTCCTGGGCACCGCCTTTCCGAGGTTCGGCAGGGTGATCCGGCAGGAGATCCAGCGCTCGTTGACATTCCGTTCCCGCGTCGCGGCCGGGCTGTCCCAGGGAACCGCGGCGCCTCGCCCGATCACCCTTCCTCAGAAGGAGGCTTCACCTTTATGAACCCGGACAACGCGATACCGCTGCGCGGCAAGCAATCGCAGCGCCTCACCCCGGCCACGGACCAGACGGAGGAGTCGGTCGACATCCGCCCGCTGTGGGCGGGCTTCCCGACGGGCGTGTCGATCGTCACGGCGATGGACGGCGACGGCCGGCCCTGGGGGATGACCTGCACCTCCCTGTGCAGCGTGTCACTCGACCCCCCGATTCTGCTGATCTGCCTGAGGTGCGGCAGCCCGACGCTGAAGGCGGTTCAGGACCGCGGGCTCTTCGCGATCAACCTGCTGCACGACGAGGCCCAGGCGTCGGCGGAGCTGTTCTCCTCCGGGGTCGTGGACCGGTTCGACCACATCCAGTGGCGCGTCGACGAGCGTGCCGCCGGACCACACCTGCCGAACTCCGCCCACACCATCGCGGACTGCGCCGTGGTGGAGGACAGCACCGTCGGCGACCATGTGGTGATCATGGGAAGGATACGCAGGATCACCCGGGTGGGCGCGCACAAGCCTCTGCTCTACGGGCTGCGCCGCTACGCGACCTGGCGCGAGACGGTGGCCGGCAATCCCATCTCTTATGAGTACGACTTCATCTCGTGATGCGCACGCAAGTGTCCGGGGCTCGCACGGGCCCCGGACCGCGGAGTCAGGCCACGCTGGGAAGGGGGTCCAGGCCGGGGAGCGCGAGGAGGATCGGCGGACGGGTCCAGTCCAGCGGCCGGATCGCCACGTGCAGTTCCACCTCACGGTTCGGCCGGCCCGTGATCGGCCCTACCGTGTCGACGAGCAGCGGCTGGTCGCAGTAGGGCGTCATGGGAGAGTGCGCTCCGTGCGCCACCGCGTGGAGGTACCAGGTCCCCGGCGGTATGGAGGTGAGGCGAAAGGGGCCGGGCTGGTCGCGCATGGCGCACGCGTACGGGTGGCCCTGCAGGATGGGGCTGTCGAACACCCCGATGTAGATCGACGACAGGGGCGCGCCCAGGACTTCGATCGTGCCCGTCACCGAGCCGCATGCCTTGGTCAGCGCGTGCGGGACGGCGGTCCCGACTCTGATGTCCTCATCACCCTGGGTCATCCTCCGATACTGGGTGGGGGAGAGGCCGACGGACTCGCTGAACCGGCGGGTGAAGGTCCCGGTACCGCTGTAGCCGACCTGCGCCGATATGTAGGCGACGTTGAACGAGGTCGTGAGCAGTAATCTCTTGGCCTCCTGCAGGCGGACCGCGCTGAGGAAACGGCCAGGCGTCACGCCGGTCGCGCGGCGGAACATCCGGAGGAAGTGAAATTTGCTCAACATCGCCATTTTGGCGAGATCTTCGAGGTGGAGCGGTTCGCTGTAACGCTCATGGATCGCCGTCACGGCACGCTCGATCAGGTATTCCATTTTGGGCTCCCGTTAAGAGGCTCTTCGGCGAGGATTACTCCTGTATCGCGGCGGGGCCGGGGCCCCGACATGATGAGTGGGGAGGGTCGCGACGCGCCGAGGCGCGTGTCGTCTTCATTCACGGGAGCCCGCTCGACAAGGTCCCCGTAGAACAGTCGGCGTTCGGTGACGAGAGGCCGGTTCTACCTTGTCCATCTTGACCTCGACTCCAGGATGGTCAGAGTCAACGCAGAGTGAGGAAACAGAAGTGATGTGGAGGTGGCGGTATGCTGCCGACTCCTACCCCGTGCATATTTGGAGTTGCAGTTATTACCCCTGGTATGCGAACTTTCATGTCATGCTTACGTAATCGGCGCAATATGTCTTCTTCCTCCTTGCTCAATGCTCATCGAATGTAGGCCGTAACATTCCGTGAGTCCCTGGTACGCTCTTCTATTCAGCCGGGCATCTTTCCGCCATCCGGGCCGACCTTAAATCGGTCGGCGGGCGGGCGGGACGGGGCGTCCGGGGCGCTGGCGACGCCGCGGGGCGGGTTCCGGCGCGTCATAAGGGAGGGGGTGCGCGACCGGCGCTTCCTTTTCCGGTTCCGCGAAATCGCCGTTCACGCTGGTCGCCGGGCGGGGAAGGAGAACGCCGGCGGCGTCGGTGCGAGGACGTCACCGCGAAGGCGGCGGCATCTCCGCCGGCAACGGTCAGAAGTTTTGCGGGATGCCGCGGGACTGGCGGAAAGTTTCAGATGAGGCGTCATCCACGGCCGCGGCTCCGCCTGAATTTCCGATCGTGCGGCCGCCTATTTTTTTATCATCCGCCCGTGCTCTCTTTTTTGATAAATCGTTGTTAATTTTATGTGACGCCCGGGTGGACGTGTTGGTCTCGGCCGCGGCGGGCACTCTCGATCGGGGTGTTCCGGCCGGAGTTCTCCAGCGGGCTCCGTCCGCCCCGGCGATCACCCGGCCCCGTGTACCCGGCCTTCGCCGTTCACCGCGAAGGTGGCGTGTTCCGCGCGGTCACGAGCCCGGTCTCGTACGCGAAGACGACGAGTTGCGCGCGATCTCGGGCGCCGAGCTTGGTCATGGCTCGGCTGACGTGGGATTTCGCGGTCGCCGGGCTGATGACCATGTGGGTGGCGATCTCGTCGTTGGACAGGCCCTGGGCGACGAGCGCGACCACCGCGCGCTCTCGGTTGGTGAGAGTCTCCAGCTTCTTCGGGCTGACGCTCGGCGGCCGGGTGACGAACTCGCCGATGAGCCTGCGCGTGATGGCCGCGGACAGGAGCGCGTCCCCCCGGGCGGCGACCCGTACGCCATGGAGCAGGTCGGACGGCTCGGTGTCCTTCAGGAGGAACCCGCTGGCCCCTGCCCGGAGCGCGTCGTAGACGTACTCGTCCAGGCCGTAGTTGGTCAGGATGACGACGTGCACGCCGGACAGCCGCGGATCGCCGGCGATCCGTCTCGTCGCCTCGATGCCGTCCATCACCGGCATCTGCACGTCGATCAGGGCGACGTCGGGCATGTGCTCCACGGCGAGTTCGACCGCTCGCCGCCCGTCCGCGGCTTCGGCGACGACCTCGATGTCATCCTCCGCCTCCAGCAGCGCGCAGAAACCCGCCCGGATGAGAGCTTGATCATCGATAAGGATGATACGGATCACGCTCTCTCTTTCGCTTCGCGACCGGCCATGGGGTCATGTCCGCCCGGCCGATCGTCCGGCGGCACCCGCAGGGGGATCTGGGCGTCGACGGAGAAACCGCCCTCGGGCCGGGGCCCGGCGTACAGCCGGCCGCCGAGAGCGGTGATGCGCTCCCACATACCACGCAGGCCCACCCCCGGCTCGGAGGGCGGTCCGAGCGTCCCCGGGCCGTCGTCGTCGACGCGTATGGTCAGCAGGTCGGAGCCGTAGTCGATCGAGACGGTCGCGGTGGCGGGCCCGGCATGCCGTGTCACGTTGGTCAGCGCCTCCTGGATGATGCGGTAGACCGCGCGTTTGAGGTCGGCGGAGAGCGCGCGGCGGTCACCGGTGACCGTCACCGTGGTGGGCAGGCCGGCGGCACGGGTGCGGTCGATCAAGCTGGGCAGGCGGTCGCATCCGACGCCCGGCTCGTCGGCGCCGCTCTCGGGCCGGTGTCGCAGCACCTCAAGGGTGGCCCGCAGCTCGTTCATGGCGTCCGCGCTGGCCTCCTGGACGGCCAGCAGGGCCTGCGGGACTTCTTCGCCCCGTTTGCGCGCCAGGTGGATGGCGACCCCGGCCTGCACCTTGATGATCGAGATGCTGTGAGTAAGAGAGTCGTGCAGTTCTCGTGCGATCCGCAGGCGTTCCTCACCGGCTCGGTGGCGCGCGGCCTCCTCGCGCGCGCGTTCGGCCTCGGCCGCCCGTTCCTCGACCTGGCGGGTGTAGGCCGTCCACTGCCGGAACGTCTCGCCGAGGACCGCGCTCGCCACCAGCCACCCCGTGAGCAAGAACCGGTTCTCGACGATCTGGCGGACGTCCTGCCCGACGACTGTCAGATCGGCGACCACGACGATGACGATGGCCGCGGCCGGTATCAGCGTGCTGAGGCGGTGGCCGCTCCGCACCGCGATCAGCAGCGCGACCATCACCGGGACGGCCGCAGCCACCCCCGGGTAGCCTCGCAGGAGATAGCCGAGCGCGCACACGGTGGTCACGAGCAGCGCCGAGACGGGTGCGCGCCGACAGGCGGTGAGCGCGAGCGGGCCGGTGAGGAGCAGGACGTAGCCGAGCGGGTCGAAAGGGGCGCGGCCGTTCGGAGCGAGGGCCGCGCTGGCCAGCGCGAAAGCGGCCGTGGCGGCGGCGAGAGCCACGTCGGGCAAGAACTTTCTGAGCCCCCACGGGATGTCCATATGCGTATCCTAGATACGACCGAATTTCCCCGCCTCCGTCTAAGAGACTAAATTGGCACTACTCCCGGGGAAGTAGTCCGCCGAGAAATGCGCCGTGTGCGGGAGTCGAAAGAGTCATCCCATGGATGAAGCCGTGCCGGTCTCCTGTCAGGACAATGGTCACGGCATGGTGTCAACTCGGAGAGGAGCCGATATTGGACCCGCATAGCGCTCTGGCCGTCCAGGCGCGCGATCTGGTGAAGATTTTCGGCGCCGCGCGGGCGGTCGACGGCGTGGACCTCAATGTGAACACCGGTCTGGTTTATGGGTTGCTGGGGCATACCGGCGCAGGTAAAACGACATTGCTGCGAATCCTTGGCGCTCGATTACGCCCCAGCGCGGGAATTGCGCGGATTTTCGGACATGATGTCGTTCTGGAAGCGGAGCGGATACGCGGTCGCGTCAGTATAACCGGACAATCCGCCCTGATTGACGAAAACCTCACGGTCAGGGAGAATCTCCTCATGCGGGCCCGGCATTCCTGCCATCACCGGACACCGCCCGAGGTGTGGGTCAGCCGGTTCCTCGAGGTCTTCGGCGAGGGGTTCGCCGATGGCAGAGCGAGTGAGTGCCCGCCCCGCCTGCTGCGCTGCCTGGACTTCGCTCTGGGCATCGTCTCCTGTCCCGACCTGCTGCTTCTCGACGAGCCGACCGTCGGCCTGGACACGTACACGCGGGAATGGGTCTGGGACGTCGTCCGGTCCTTCGCGGCCGAGGGCACGACGGTCCTGCTCGCCACCCAGTACCTCGACGAGGCCAGCCGGCTCGCCGACCGGATCGCCGTCCTCGACCACGGCCGCGTCGTCGTCGAGGGCAGCGTGGAGGAGTTGCGCGCCGATTCGGAATCCGACGTCATCCGGATCCGGCTGCGCGACCCCGGCGACCGGTTCCGTGCCGAGCAGCTGCTGTTCGAAACGCTGGGGGTGCGCGTGCACGGAGAGAGCGACCCCGCCGTGCTGTCGGCTCATGTCAGCGATCCGGAATCCGCGGCGATCGCCCTCGCCGAGCTCTCCCTCGCCGACATCGAGGTGATCACGTTCGTGTTCGGCCGGGCCAGCATGGGCCGGATGCTCTTCAGTGCGACCGATGACCCCGGCGACCTGCCCGCCCCCGGTGGCTGCGGCGAAGGGGGCAGCGGCGCGGCGCCGCCGGCCGACGAGTGACATACGAGCAGTGAATCGGGCGCCGGACGACCGATGCCGCGCGGGCGGCGTTCAGGTCGCCGGTAACCGGATGTCGGCGTGATCTCCGATCATCAGGCGGTGATGTCCGCCATCGGCTGCCACCAACGCGGCCCGGCCGATGATGGAGCCGTGGATGCCCCGGACGCCGGTGATGGCGGCGCCCTCCAGCACGATGGAGTGTTCGAGACCCGCCGACACGAGCACGCAGTCCGCTGCGATGGAGGTGTGCGGGCCGATGTAGGCGTCCTCCACGACCGTGCCGGCGCCGATGATCGCCGGGCCGATGATGTGCGATCCGATGACGTGCGCGCCATGCTCGATCACGACGGGTCCGATGACCTCGCTGCCCTCGTCGACCTTGCCCGCCACACGGCGTTCCAGCCGGGTCAGCAGTTCGGCGTTGCAGCGCAGCGCCTCCTCGACCGTGCCGGTGTCGGCGTGGAAGGCGGTGTAGAGGCTGGCTCGTACGTCACCGCCGTTCTCCACCAGCAGCTGGATCGCGTCGGTGATCTCGAGCTCGCCACGCCTGCTCGGCCCGATCGACCAGACCGCCTCGTGGATGGCGGGCCTGAAGAAGTACACGCCGAGTACGGCCAGGTCACTGGCCGGAACCTCCGGCTTCTCCGTCACCCGGACGACTCTGCGATCCGGCGTCATTTCGGCGACGCCGAACGGCCGCGGATCCGCCACCCGGTGGACGACGAGCTGCGCGGCGGCCGTGCCGGCGAGGAACTCGGCCGCGGCCTCCGCGATCCCGTCGGGGAGCATGTTGTCGCCGAGGTAGACGACGAAGTCGTCCTCCCCGAGGAACGCGCGTGCGACCTTCATGCAGTCGGCCAGCCCTCGTGGTGCGTCTTGCCGAATGTAGGTGATCTCCACATTCAGCGCCGAGCCGTCACCCAGGACCTCGCCGATCTCCTCGGCGCGATCGCCGACGACGACTCCCACCTGGGAGATCCCGATCGCGCGCAGGTTCTCCACGATGTGCACGAGTACGGGCTTGTTGGCCATGGGAATGAGCTGCTTCGCCATCGAGTGGCTGAACGGGCGTAGCCGGGAGCCCGTCCCTCCGGACAGCACGAGGCCTTTCACGGCACCCCCAGATATGACGAGACATCCCGCCGGGGCGAGACGCTTCCCGAGCGAAGCGACGTCTTCCGCTGCAGATTTCGACAGGGGCCGGTGTTTGGGCCCGAACCATGAGCGACCCCGCCGCGGAAGGTCATGACCAGAGTCTGCGGCATCCGCGCTGACACTGTCTTCGCCTGTATTGCTCCGGCGGGAGGAGCGCCGGTGGCCGGCACGCTCGGCGGAAACAGACACGCCATGGTGGAAGTGCCGGAGAGATGCGCAATCTGGGAGACGCCCGACCGCGTTTACCTGTGCGAACGTAACTCACTACGAAGGGCGACTGCGTGGTGTCCGACGTGGTCCACGGGATTCACCGCCGGGAGCCGCCGATCGCCGAAGCGAGAGCTGCCATGACAGACCTTTTCGCCGTTTCTCCGGTTCTCACGCAGGCGGCACGGAGCGCACCGGACGGTCTCGCGGAAGCAATGCGGCGTTCATCCGACGCCGTTCGCGAGCAGCAGGACGTCGAAGATTGGCTGCGCGCCGTTAGAAGCCGTGTTTATGCGAATGCCGAGCGCGTTCCGCTGGAGAGCGTGGCCGACTGGAGCATGGATCCGGCGATCGGCGCCATCGGGCATCGAACCGGCGGATTCTTCCGGATAGAAGGTCTGGCGGTGTATATGCCGGGCGCGGTCGTGCCGCGCTGGGACCAGCCGATAATCAACCAGCCCGAGGTCGGCATCCTCGGCATCCTCGGCAAGGAGATCGACGGCGTTCTCCACTTCCTCATGCAGGCGAAGGACGAGCCAGGCAACTGCGACGGCGTCCAGCTGGCGCCCACCGTCCAGGCGACCCGGAGCAACTTCACCCGCGTGCATCAGGGCCGGCCTGTGCCCTACCTGGAGTACTTCACCGACACGGCCCCGCATCACGTGATCGCCGATGTCCGCCAGTCCGAGCACGGGGCGTGGACGCTGCGCAAGCGCAACCGCAACATGGTGGTCCAGGTGGGGGACGACACCGAGGTCGAATCCCGGGACGGCTTCCGCTGGATGACCGCCGGCCAGGTCCACGCGATGCTCGCCGTCGACGACGTGGTCAACATGGACGCGCGCACCGTCCTGGCCTGCCTTCCCTTTCACCGTGCCGAGCTCGCGAGGAGGCTCCCGGAGGTCCCCGACGACTTCACCGCCGCGCTCGTCCGTTCCTACACCCGGGAGGGTATGCACGCGACCGGCGACATCCTCGGCTGGATCACCGAGTTACGCAGCGAAACCGATGTGCGTCTCGAACGGACGGCGCTGTCCGGGCTGGCCCGCTGGCACGTCGGCGCCGACCGGATCACCCATGAGACCGGCCGGTTCTTCGACGTCGTCGGCGTGAAGGTCGAGGCATCCGGTCGTGAGGTGAGGGGTTGGTCCCAGCCGATGATCGAGACGCGCCAGCCGGGGCTCGTCGCGTTCCTGGTGACCCGGATCGACGGCGTCCTGCACCTGCTGGTGAACCTGCGCGTCGAACCTGGCCTCCTGGACGTGGCGGAGCTGGCACCGACCGTGCAGTGCACCCCCGGCAACTACGACTGCCTTCCCGCGGCGGCCCGTCCGGTCTTCCTCGACGAGGTGCTGGGGGCTCCGCCCGACCGGATACGCGCCGACGTGATGCTCTCCGACGAGGGCGGCAGGTTCCTCGCCTCGATGCACCGGCACCTCGTCGTGGAGACCGACGAGCGGTTCGACCACCCCGGCTTCCGGTGGATGACGCTTCGTCAGTTCGCCGAGCTGCTGACCCACAGCCACTACGTCAACGTCCAGGCCCGCAGCCTGCTGGCCTGTGTCAACGCACTGCTGCTTGGGCCGGTCCGGTGACGGGGCGCCCGCCCGAAGGGCTCCCACCGCACCTCGAACCGGGAGGAACACACCCTGACACGACGTCCGGATCGTTGCGGACCCGGCCGTTGATCACCGTGCTCGGGGCCTCGGGCTTCGTCGGTTCCGCGCTCGTCGCCGCACTCGCCCGCCGTCCCCTCCGCCTGCGCGCGGTGGCCCGCAGGCCGAGTGTCGTGCCCGATGCCGGGATCGCCGAGGCGGAGATCCGTACGGCGGACCTGACCGTGCCCGACGAGGTGCGCCGCGCCGTCGCCGGGTCGGCGGCGGTCATCCACCTGGTCGCGCACAGCGGAGGCTGGCGGGCGGCGGACAAGGACCCGGAGTGTGAACGCGTCAACGTCGGTGTGATGCGGAACCTCATCGCGGCCGTACGCGACGGTGCGGTCGGCGGACGGGACGGCGGGCCCCCGCTGGTCGTGTACGCCGGCGCGGCGTCGCAGATCGGCGTGCCGCCCGACAGGGCGATCGACGGCAGCGAGCCGGACCACCCCGAGACGGAGTACGACCGTCAGAAGCTGGCGGCCGAGACGCTGCTGAAGGGCGCCACCGCCGAAGGGGTCCTGCGTGGCGTCACCCTGCGGCTGCCCACCGTGTTCGGCCACGGGCCGGTGCCGGACCGCGGCGTCGTAGCCTTCATGATCCGGCGGGCTCTCGACGACGGGCGGATCACGATGTGGCACGACGGCACCGTCAAGCGCGACCTGGTGTACGTCGAGGACATCGCGGACGCCTTCGTCGCCGCCCTCGATCATCCCTGCGAGCTGGCGGGCCGGCACTGGCTGCTCGGGGCCGGACGCGGGGACCCGCTCGGCGAGGTGTTCCGCGCCGTCGCCGAGATCGTGGCCGGTCACACGGGCCGGCCGCCGGTGCCCGTCGTCTGCGTCGAGCCGCCGCCGGGCTCCCCGCGCACGGACTTCGCCGGCGTCACCATCGACTCCTCACCGTTCCGCACCGTCACGGGGTGGCGTCCGAGGGTGGCGTTGCGCGACGCGCTGGAGCGCACCGTCACGGCCCTCGCCGTGGAACGGATCGGCCACCGCTGAAAGGGCGCTGCATGTACGGTCCGAAATTCGCCGAGATCTATGACGCTGTCTACACCCTGCGTGGAAAGGACTACGAGGCCGAGGCCGAGTACGTGGCCAAGGTGATCCTCGCCCGCCGGCCCGGGGCGGTGTCCCTCCTCGACGTCGCGTGCGGGACGGGCGCCCACCTCGCCTGTTTCGGCAGGACGTTCGGCCATGTCGAGGGGCTGGACATCTCCGAGCCGATGCTGGAGATCGCCAGGGCCAGGAACCCGGAGGCCGCCCTGCACGTCGCGGACATGCGCTCGTTCGACCTGGGGCGCCGCTTCGACGCGGTGACGTGCATGTTCACCGCGATCGCGCATCAGCGATCGGCCGACGAGCTGACCGCCACGCTCAGGTGCTTCGCGCGGCACCTGACGCCGGAGGGCATCGCGGTGATCGACCCGTGGTGGTTCCCGGAGACGTTCCTGGACGGATACGTCGCGGCGGATGTCCTCGAACCCGGCCACCACGTGATCGCGCGGGTGTCGCACACGAGGCGAGACGGGGAGGACGCCTCGCTGATGACCGTCCACTACGTCGTCGCCGACGAGTCGGGTGCCCGCCACTTCGCCGAGACGTACTCGCACAAGCTGTTTCCCCGCGGTACCTACGAGCAGGCGCTGCGCGACGCCGGATTCGTGTCCGAGTTCATCGAGACCGTTCCCTCCGGGAGAGGTCTCTTCATTGGCGCACTCGAAAGGGCAGGGCAGCCGTGACCACTCTCGTTTGGGACTACCGCCGCGAGTACGAGAACGAGCGCAAGGACATCCTCGACGCCGTCGACGGTGTCTTCCGTTCCGGCCGGCTCGTGTTCGGTGAGAGCATGTACGGTTTCGAGAAGGAGTTCGCGGCCTACCACGGCACCGCCCACTGCGTCTCCGTCGACAACGGCACCAACGCCCTCAAACTGGCCTTACAGGCGCTCGGGGTGGGACGCGGGGACGAGGTCATCACCGTTTCGAACACCGCGGCGCCGACGGTCGTGGCGATCGACGCGGTGGGGGCCACCCCGGTGTTCGTCGACGTGCTGCCCGGCACCTATCTCATGGACACCTCCCAGGTGGCCGCGACGATCACCGAGCGCACGCGTTGCCTGCTGCCGGTGCACCTGTACGGTCAGTGCGCCGACCTGGAGTCCCTCGAACGGCTCGCGGCCCGGCACGGCCTGGTGATCCTGGAGGACTGCGCGCAGGCGCACGGCGCGCGCCGCGGCGGCCGGATCGCCGGCACCACGGGCGCCGCCGGCGCGTTCTCCTTCTACCCGACGAAGGTGCTCGGAGCGTACGGCGACGGGGGAGCGGTCATCACCGCCGACGACGAGGTCGCGCGACGGCTGCGCCGTGCCCGGTACTACGGCATGGAGGAGCGCTACTACGTCGTCGAGACACCCGGACACAACAGCCGGCTCGACGAGGTGCAGGCGGAGATCCTGCGGCGCAAGCTCGCCCGGCTCGCCGAGTACGTGGCGGGCAGGCAGGCCGTCGCCGCCCGCTACGCCGAGGGCCTGGCCGGCACCGATCTCGTGCTGCCGGAGGTCGCGGACGGCAACGAGCACGTGTACTACCTCTACGTCGTCCGCCATCCGCGCCGTGACGAGATCATCGAGGCGCTGAAGGCCTACGACATCCTGTTGAACGTCAGCTATCCGTGGCCGGTGCACACGATGACCGGCTTCGCGCACCTCGGCTACACGGAGGGGTCGCTTCCCGTCACCGAGTCGCTCGCCGGACAGATCTTCTCTCTGCCCATGTACCCGTCGCTGCCGCGTGACCTTCAGGACAAGGTCATCGATGCGCTGCGCGACGTGCTGGCCGGCCTCTGAACCCGACGACCATCGTTCCCGTCGCATTGCGGAGATGACATGAAGTCACGCAGCCTCGCCGTCGCCGGCGCCTGGGAGTTCACGCCGCAGGTCTTTCCCGATGACCGGGGTCTCTTCGTCTCGCCGTTCCAGGAGTCCGCCTTCGCCGAGGCGGTGGGGCGGCGGCTGTTTCCGGTGACGCAGACGAACCACAGCAAGTCTCGCCAGGGTGTCGTTCGCGGTGTGCACTTCACGGTGACGCCGCCCGGCTCGGCGAAGTACGTCTACTGCGCGGGTGGCGAAGCCCTCGACATCGTCGTCGACATCCGGGTGGGGTCGCCGACGTTCGGCCGCTGGGACGCCGTCCGCCTCGACCAGAAGGACTTCCGGGCCGTGTACTTCCCGGTCGGGGTGGGCCACGCGTTCGTCGCGCTGACCGACGACACGGTGATGTCCTACCTGATGTCCGAGAGCTACGTCACCGAGAACGAGTTGGCCGTGTCGGCCCTCGATCCGGCGCTGAACCTGCCGATCCCCTCGGACATCGAGACGTTCATGTCCGATCGTGACCGGGCCGCCCCCACGCTCGCCGAAGCCGAGGCGATGGGGCTGCTCCCGGACTACGACCTGTGCCGTGAGCTCGAGGCGAAGGGACGGCTGTGACCCGAAGCGTCCCGTGCCCAGCGGCGCGCGGCGACCCCGCCAACTCGGCATCAAGGAGGAGTGACATGTTCCGAAGACTGTCCCGGCTGACGGCGGTGATCGCCGGGCCGGCCAGGCCGATCGCCGCCGGTGCGACGCCGGCGTCCGCGCACGTGTTCGCCGGCACCGCGGCGAGGTCGTAGCGATGGACGTCACATCGACATCGCCGCAGACACCGGCATCCGGCACCGCCGCGCTCAGAGGGCCGGTGACCGGCGGCGAACGCGCCGCCACGCCCGACGTCGCCCGCGGGTTCATGCTGCTGCTGATCGCCCTGGCGCACGCATCGCTCTACGTGCGTACGGAGGAGTCCGTACTGATGAACCACCCGGTGGGAGGCTCCGCACTCGACCGGGCGGTCACCTTCGCCGGCGTCATCGTCATGGACAACCGCGCCTATCCCATGTTCGCCGCGCTCTTCGGCTTCGGCATGGCGATGATGGTCACCCGCCAACTGGCCGCCGGCGCCACGGCGAAGGCGGCGTCCCGGCTGCTGCGCCGCCGCGGCCTGTTCCTGCTGCTGTTCGGCTACATCCACTTCTGCTTCATCTTCCCCTCCGACATCCTCGGCCCGTACGGCCTGGCCGCGATCGTGATCGGATGGGTGATCGTGCGTGGAGGACGCACGCTGAACGTCGCCGTCGTCGTCACCGGGGTAGTCGCGGTCGTGGTGGCGACGCTGCTGTCGATCGCGCTCGCCTTCTCGAACGACCCGCACGGCAACAGCTTCCGCGGAACGCTCTGGGCGCGGGACTACGGCGAAGCGGTGCTCGCGCGGCTGCAGGAGGCGCCTTTCGCCGACATCCACGTGATGATCGGATGGCCCATCCTCCCGGCGATCCTCGTGGGAGCCATCGCCGCGAGGCGCGGCTACCTCGACGACCCCGTCCGGCACCGCGCGGTGCTGCGGCGCGTCGCTCTCGTCGGCCTGCCGATCTCGATGGCCGGCGCGTTTCCGATCGCCCTCGTCGCCGCGGACCTGTGGCATCCGAGCGGGCTGGTCACGGGATTGATCACTACGGTCGACATCGTCACCGGCTTCGTCGGCGGTCTCGCGTACGTGGCGGTGTTCGGGCTGATCAGCGCGCGCCGGAAGGAACGCGGCGGGGAGGCGGGGCCGGTGTTCCGCGCGATCTCCGCGGTGGGACGCCGGTCACTGACCTGCTACGTCCTGCAGACGTCGTTGCTCACCGTCTTCCTGGCTGGCTACACGCTGAACATCGGCGACCAGATCCATGCCACCGGCGCGGCTCTGTTCGCCCTCGGCGTCTGGCTCACGGGCGTCATGGTCGCCTCGCTCCTGGAGCGCGCCGGGCGTCGCGGTCCTCTCGATGCCCTGCTCCGGCGTCTCGTGTACGGGCGCAGGCAGCGGGCGGCGGTTCCGGCACAGGGGTAGGAAAAGCGCGAAGCGGTGTGCGGCCGTGATCCCCGGCCGCACACCGCGTGGCGGTTGTGCTTGCCGTTCTCAGTAGCGGCCGAGGGTGCCGCGGCGCTTGGCCACCCGCTCCAGGCCGATGAACAGCACGATTCCGGCGAGAAGCAGGAGCACTGGCTGGAGGAGGACCCAGGTCAGGCCCCATCCGTCGTGCAGGCCCGTGAGCGAACGGCCCTTCAGCAGGATCTCACGCATCGCCTCGATGCCGGGGGCGATCGGGATGAACGCGCGGCTGAGGAACGCGGCCCAGTCGGGCATGCTGACGAGCGGTACGAAGGTGCCGCCGGCGACGAACCACAGCGCGATCGAGATCTGGGTGGCGACCTCGACGCGTTTGTACACCAGGGTCAGGCCGCTGAGGATCAGCGCCAGGCCACACGTGCCGACGACGATCGACGCCATCGGCACGAGCGCCTGCACGTCGAACGGCATGTCGGCGTGGTTGACCTTGATGGCGACGAACCCGGTCACGAACACGGCGAGGGCGTACGGCAGCGCCCCGACGACCGACGCGACCTGGCGGCCGAGCAGGACGACCCAGGAGGGGAGCGACGTGAGGTAGGTCTGCTCGAGCGTGCCGGACTGGATGTCGCCGAGGTAGCTCCAGAACGAGCGATTGACCTGTTCGTGGATGAAGGTCAGCGGCACCATGCCGAGCAGGCCGGTGACGAGCAGGTCGGCGCGGAGCTGTCCCCGCCCCATGAACATGACGACGAGCAGGTAGAACAGCCCGAACATCACGATCTGGATCAGCGTGCCGCGCCACTCGGACCTCAGTCCGATCAGGCCCTTGTGGACCTCGTTGCCGAAGCCGTTCACGAAGGTGGCGGTGCGGGAGCGGGAGGGTGCGGCCCCGGGAGCGGGCCGTGCGGTCGTGGTGAGCGTGCTCATGATCGTCTCCGCTTTCAGTACTGGCCGAGCCGGCCCTCGGCCAAGGCCTTGCGGTGGTTGCGGACGAAGATCCACCAACCGAGTAGCGCGAGAGCGGCCGTGTAGGCGATCAGCCACGGCAGGGTGCCGTCGGACCAGATGTCGCTGAGTGACTTGTCCTGGAAGAGAACCTTCGTGGTCGCCTCGACGCCGATCGTGGTCGGCAGCAGCCGCGCCACCACCGCCAGCCAGTCGGGGAAGAAGGAGAGCGGCAGCACGGCACCGTTCATGAGGATCACCATGGAGGTCAGCATCGTCTGGAGGACGCCGATCATCGGTGAGCTCAGCGCGAAGGCGGCCAGCATGAAGGTGAACGCGAGCACGTTGATCAGCACCAGCGCGTAGGGAACGAGCGCCGCCCACTGCAGCGGGATCGTCACACCCGTGACCAGCATCGGCACCAGAGTGGCGACGACCGCGACGACCACACCCATGATCGACGCGGTGATCAGCCTGCCCCCCATGACCAGCCACAGTGGCGCCGGCGCCATCTGGGCCGCCGCGAACGTGCCGCCGCGCTTCTCCGACACGAGGTCGGCGACCATCACCATGCTGGCGAACTGCAGGAGCCAGTAGCCGCTGATGCCGATGAGCGTCTGCGGGAGCAGGTCGCGCTGGATCTGGCCCTGGCCCATGACGTACTGCAGGCCCAGATACACCGTCGCGGTGAAGACCACCATGACGAGGTGGGCGATGGGGTGGGCCAGCTGCGTGGTCAGGCCCTTGCGGACCTCGGCGCCGAGCACGGCCAGTCCCGAGCGGGGAGTGAGCCGCCAGCGGGTCGTGGGGGGGACGTACACGCGCGATGCGCCGGCTGTGGACACGGTGCTACTCATGGGGCGTCTCCTTGATCAGGTCGAGGAACACGTCCTCCAGCTCCGGCTGGACCTGCGTCAGCGACTGCAGGACGATACCCCGCACGCGCAGGCGCTCGACGAGCGGGTAGAGGTCCTGCGGATCGTCGAGGCGTCCGGTGATGAGCGTCGTCTCCTCGCCCGGCGTCACGACGAAGCCGTCGGGCAGGCTCAGGCCTTCGCCGTCGCCCTCGATCCTGATCTCGTACTTGTCGCGCTGGCGGGCGCCGGCCAGGAGGCGCTCGGTCGGCAGGTCGGTCACGACCTTGCCCTTGCGGATGACGGCGACCCGTTCGCACAGCTGCTCGACCACGTCCATCTGGTGCGTCGTCAGCAGGATCGTCTTGCCCTGCTCGGTGGACAGCGCGTGCACCCACTCCTTGACGGTCCGGGTGGCCTCGACGTCCAGGCCGATAGTCGGCTCGTCCAGCAGGACGATCGGCGGGTCGGCCATGAGCGCCGCGGCGATCGCCACCTTCTGCTGCATACCGCGGGAGTAGCCGCCGACCTTCTCGTCCTTGCGATCCCACAGTCCCAAGCCCTTGAGCAGTTCCTCGCCCCGGGAACGCGCCTCGGCCGTGCGCATGCCCTTCAGCCGGCCGAAGTAGACCAGGTTCTGCATGGCCGACAGCGTCCAGTAGACGTTGCGGGAACCTTCCAGGACCGCGCCGAACTGCTCCATCGCCGCGGCCCGGCGGCGGGTGACGTCGAAGCCGTTCAGCAGGACCTCGCCGCTGGTGGGCGACAGCAGACCCGCGAGGACCTTGATCGTCGTGGTCTTGCCGGCGCCATTGGGGCCGAGAAAGCCGAAGACCGTGCCCGCGGGGACCGACAGGGACACGTCGTCGACGGCCTTCTTGTCGGAGCCGCCGTACACCTTGGTCAGGCCGCGAATCTCGATCGCGGGCACCTCGGCCGGTGCGTCGGAACGCCCGATTCCGGTCATCACATCAGTTCGCGTCACTGCCATGACACCTCGATTTCCTGCTCGCTCCGCTGGTGCCGGCCGTCGGCAACGCGTCCCAACTTAGAGAAACCATCTCTTGCTCGTGGACAGGACACCTATGAGTTATCGGTGTTCACTCTCTCTATGCTGTACGCTAATGTCAAGTGCCGTCTGGCGGAAGTGGCGGACGGGACGGAACCGGAGAGCAGGCGACGTGGTATCACTGACGTGGCGCGAAAGGCGGCGCGCGGAAGCCGTTGCGGAGATGAAGGACGTCGCGCGGCGACTGCTCGTCACCGGCGGACCCGCCGCGGTCTCGCTCCGCGCGATCTCCCGCGAGATGGGGATGACCACCTCCGCGCTCTATCGCTACTACCCGAGCCTCGACGCGCTGGTTGCGGCGCTCCGCGTCGACCTGTTCGAAGAACTGGGCGGAGTCACCCAGGCGGCGCGTGACGAGGTCGGCGACGATCCCGCCGTGCGGGTGGCCGCGATGGCCCGGGCGTTCCGGCAGTGGGGGCTCGAGCACCGGCAGGAGTTCGGGCTGATGCTCGGCCCACCCGTGCACGGACCGGTCGGCGCGGACGGCTCGACCGAGTCCGATCACGCGGCCGCCTGCGTCGGTGTCGCGTTTCTCGGCGAGTTCGCCGAGCTGTGGCGGCGCGGCGAACTCGCCACACCCCAGGTCGAGGCCGCCGAGGAGCGGCTCGTGCCCACCCTCGGCGCCTACGTCGCCGAGAACGAGCACATCGAGTTGCCCGTCGTGTTCGCCTTCCTGTCCGCGTGGACCCGGCTGTACGGCATGATCGCCATGGAGATCTTCGGGCACATGGACTGGGCGGTCACCGACCCCGAGGAATTCTTCGAGACCGAGCTGGGCGAGTTCATCCGGCAGTTGTCCGGCGGCGACGGGCGCGCCCGATAGCGGGTGATCCGCGTCGCCGGTCGCCCTCCCGCCTACTCGATCGTTCCGAAGACGTAGACGTACACCACCGAGGAGGCGACGCCGTCGAGGCCGAGCACCTGGTTGACCGTGTCGTCATAGAAGCCGCCGAGACCGACGCACCCCTTGCCGAGCCAGGTGGCGACGAGCGACAGGTTCTGCCCGAGGTGGCCGCTCTCCTGCATCACGAGCCGGTAGGAGCGCAGCCCGTAGTGCAGGCGCTGGTAGGTCAGGTCGGCGACCATCATGATCCATAGCGGGCATTCCCCGGCGTCGATGTTCCCGCCGGCCTTCGGCGGGGTGGGGATCCGCGGATCGGTGGCCGGCGCCATCCGCATCAGATCGGCGGAGATGTCACGGTCGCTCAACCGTCCCAAGGCGTGCTCCGCCGGGTCGTACAGGTAGGTGCCGCGCGGCAGGCCCTCGACGTCGTGACAGTACGCCAGCAGGCGCAGCGGGTAGCGGGTGCCGCCGCTCGGATAGGGCCGCACCCGGTAGGAGGACTCCGCGCCGGGCAGGGTCTTGTCGGCGGTCTCCGCGGCCGAGAAGTACAGCAACGTGCTCAACTCGGCGACCGTGAGCGGGCCCCGGTAGCGTCCGTACGCGCTCCGGCGGGCGAGCAGCACCTCCTCGAACCCGCGTGCGGGGCCGTCCGGCGCAGACGGCTCCGGTAGCCGGACCACCTCTTCCGGTGTACCCATGTCCTGCCGGCCGGTGGAGACCTTCGCCGTAATGTCCGGGACCTGGACCGGCAGCCGCGCGGGGAAGTACTTGCTCTGCTCGTGCAGTTGCCGGTCGACGGACTCCACTGTGTCGGCGAAGAAGGGCAGGCGCGGGCCCGGCGCGACCAGCGCCATCGACCACAGCCACGCCACCTGGACCTCCTCCTCCGGGCACAGGCCGAGCCGGTTGTTCGTCGCGTGGGCCAGTTCGTGGAAGACCGCCTCGGGAGAGGCATCCAGGCGGCCCATCTGGCGCAACCGCCGCAGTTCCGACCAGATGCCGCACTGCCGGAGGTGCCAGAAACCGGCGGTGGTGCCGGGTGAGGAGATCTCGGCGCGGACCCGGTCATGGTGGTGTTGCCAGGTGGCCTCGTCGCGGAAGTAGGCCGTCTCGGCGGTGTCGCGCGCTCGCGCCGCCTCGGTGGCCGGCGCCCGTCCGCGGGCGTACCCGCGCAGCCAGCCGACGGCGGCGCGCCAGTCCGCTCCCATCGCCCGGGCGGAGGCGAGGAGGAAGCCCCCGGCCGCGAGCAGCCTCGTCGCCCGGGAGGTGGTCTCGCGGAAGGTCTCGACGGCGAGGGCGCTGGAGGCCGCGAAGTGCGCCATGCAGGCGGCCACGCCGTCGTCGCCCCCGAACCGGGAGGCGTCCAGTTCGCGATCGCATTCCTCGACGACCGCGCCGGGGAATCCGTTGGCGAACGTCTCGGCACGCGCGCGCAGCTCGTCCATCGCGTGCCCGGCGGCGTCCCGCAGATGAAGCCGCAGGTCCGTGCCGTCCTCGCCGGGACGCTCGAAGTACCAGCCGTCGATCTCGCCGGCCGCGCTCGCCCCGGTCGCCCAGGTGTCCACCACGGTGGTCAGCAGCCGTTCGATCCCGTCCGGCGGGACGGACACGCGCAGCGACCGCCACTCTTCCGCCATGTGCGCGCCGACATTCTCGATATTGGTGGTAGTCGTCATCCGGCACCCGTTCGGTTTCTCGCGGACCTGCACATGTGACCGCGATGCTAGGCAGCGAATTCAGGGTTTACAAGTAAATGACCGAGAATTTCAGGGAGTGCAATTCGGGAAATCGCGGCTGAGCCTCGCCGAAGCGCAGGCCGGAGTCGCGCCGGCGAAATTCCGGAAGAACGTGAAGCAACCTGGGAGAAGACAGTGACGCGCCACTCGCCGCATCATTGATGATGCGGACAGGAGCGGGCGCGTGATTCCGGTTTCGAACCACGGCATGGCCTCCCCCGCGCCGACCCATGGGCAACGTCCGCATCTTCTCAGGAGGCCGGCATGAAGCCGATCAAGGTGTTGATCGCGGGCGGCGGGATCGGCGGGCTGGCGCTCGCCGTGGCGCTGCGTGAGCGCGGTGTCGACAGCGATGTCTTCGAACGGGCCAAGGGCTACGGCAACCGCGGATCCGGCATCGAGCTGACCCCCAACGGGGTCAAGTCCCTCGACCACATCAGTGCGAACCTCGGCGCCGAGGTACGGCGGGCCGGGTGGACGAGCGACCGGCACAAGGACGTCATGCGCATCATGGCGTCCGACGGGAAGCTGCTGAAGAGCCGCGATGTCCAGGCGTTCTCCAGCCGATGGGACGTCCCGCTCGTCGGGATCCTGCGCGCCGAACTGCACCGCCTGCTCGCCGAGGCGGCGGCGAGCCCCGGTCCGAACACCGTCGCGGTCCACCACGACTCCGCCGTCGCGTCCGCCGAGACGTCGGGCGACCGCGCGATCCTGCGGCTCGTGAACGGCGGTTCGGTGACGGGAGACGTCGTCGTCGGCGCCGACGGCCTTCGCTCCACGGTGCGAGGGACCGTGTCCGGCGCGGCCCGGCCCCGCTACCTGGGATTCACCTCCATACGCGGCATCTCGCCGCGGCCGTCCAAGTACGGCGACGGGTTCGTCTTCGTGGGTCCCGGCGGGCATTTCTTCGCGGAGGCATGCGACGAGGGACGGCTCTTCTGGACGGCCACCGTCAACGGGCCGGAGGACAGCTGGCCCGCGAAATCGGTCGCCGAGGCGAAGGCCGACCTGCTGGATCTGTGGGGCGGCTGGGCCGCCCCCCTGCCGGAGACGGTGGAGTCCTGCGATCTGAGTGACATGGTCGTGACCGACGTCCATGACTGCGACCCGCTCAAACGCTGGTACTCGGGCCGGGTCGCGCTCCTCGGCGACGCCGCGCACCCGATCGGCCCCGTCCTCGGCCAGGGGGCCAACATGGCGCTGGAGGACGCCGCCCGGCTCGCGGACCTGCTGGCCTCGGGCAAGCCGTTGCCTGCCGCCCTGCGCGCGTACGAGCGGGCCCGCGGACAGCGGGCCAACAAAATCGTCCGGCATTCCCGGCTGATCGCCAAGCTCGGCCACACCCACAATCCGGTCATCGCCAAGGCGCGGGACCTCGCCATCAAGGTGGCGAACCGCCGCGACGAGGTCTACCGGGACAACGAGCTGTTCAGCTACCAGCCGTGACAGGCGGCACACCGACCCGACGAGTCATTCGAGGAGCCCGATGACGAACACCGCTGACTACGTCTTCCACAACGTCCCCGCGCAGTTGAATCCGCTGGAGACGTTCCTGGATCCCTTCACGAGCGCCGAGCTGGACGAGATCGCGGTGGGCAAGGGGTGGCGCTGCATGGACCTCGGCGCCGGCGGCGGGTCGGTGACCCGGATGCTGGCCGAGCGGGTGGGCCCGCAGGGCTGGGTCACGGCCGTCGACCAGGACGTGCACATGGTGCCCTCGCTCCCCAACGTGGACATCCACACCCGGGACATGAGCAGGGACGAGCCCCTTCCGGGAGAAGGGGGGTTGGACCTCATCCACGCCCGCCTGCTCACCCATCACCTGCCGAACCGCCGGGAGGTCGTGCACCGGTTCGCCGAGGCTCTCCGGCCGGGCGGCTGGCTCCTGCTCGGCGAGTTCATCCGCACCCCGGCCCGCGCGCTGGTCATGCCCGACCCGGCCAAGGGCGAGATCTTCACGCGTGTCGTGACGGGCTTCTACGACATGATGGAGGCCAAGGGCATCGACGGTTACTGGGGCGAGCGGGTGCACGAGACCATGCTCGAGGCCGGGCTGACCTCGGTGCGGACGCGTTGGCTCGCCGAGTCGTGGACCGGCGGCGAGTACGGCTGCAAGCTCCTGCACAACAACATCGCGCAGAAGCGTGACGCGATCGTGGAGATAGGCGTCCCCGCGGAGGACGTCGACGTCTTCCTGAACGACATCATGGGCGACCCCTCGGTGGTCATCCGCAGCCACCAGTTCCTCTCCATCCGCGGCCGCAGGCCGGAGTAAGGCCGAGGCGGGCCCCGGTCGTCGTACCGTGACGCGGGGCCGGCGGCGAACGCGGCGCGAGCGAAAGACGAGGAGAGCACCGATGGCACACCTGGCCTTCTTCAACATCCCCGCGGCCGGACACCTGATGCCGACGCTGGCGGTGGTGGAGGAACTGGTCCGCCGGGGGCACCGGGTCACCTACCCGGCGACCGAGAAGTACGCCGAGGAGGTCGCCTCGACGGGCGCCACCGTGCTGACATACGAGTCGACGATCGACGTGCAGCGCGATTTCCCGCCGGGCGTCGACAACTGGCTGGCCCGCGTCCTTCTCGGCGGAGCGCAGGAGGGTCTCGCGGTCACGCGGATGTTCGACGCCCGCCTCCGGGACGATCTCCCCGACGTCGTGGTCTACGACGGCTTCGTCCGCTTCGTCGGAGAGGCGCTGGCGGCCCGGTGGAAGCGGCCCGCCGTCCGGGTCTACCCGGTCGGCTGCGTCAGCTCCCACGTCACCCCGGAGGCGATCGGCGAGGCGAAGTACGCCGAGCTGAAGGCGGAGCTGCGCGAGCTCGCCGACATGAACGACATCGACCCCGAGGTGGCCTTCCACCAGTTGCGCGGCGACCCCGACGCGCTCAAGCTCGTCTTCTATCCGAGCCGGTTCGGGTACGTCGACGCGGCGACCGACGACAGGTTCGTCTTCGTCGGCCCGTGCTTCCGGCGGCGCGAACTCGACGGGGACTGGCGGCCTCCGGGCAGCGGCGCTCCCGTCGCGCTGATCTCTCTCGGCACCAGCTTCAACGAGCAGCCGGACATCTTCCGTGCCTGCATCGACGCGTTCACCGGCCTGCCCTGGCACGTCGTCATCACGACCGGGCCGGGAGTCGACCCCGCCGAGATCGGCCCGCTCCCCCCGAACGTCGAGATCCACGAGTGGATCCCCCTGCAGGCCGTGCTGCGGCACGCCGCCGTCATGGTCTGCACCGGCGGGACCGGTACCGTCATGCACGCGCTGTACGCCGGCGTGCCCTTGGTGGTGATGCCACAGATCGCGGCCGCCGACGGGCTCGCCGCGCAGTTGGCCGGCTTCGGCGTCGGCCGTGTCATCGCCAGGGGCGAGGAGACCGCGGACAACGTCAGGGCCGCCGTGCTGGACCTGACCGCCGACGACAGCGCGCGTGACAAGGTGCTCGACCTGCAGCGGCACGTCCGGGAATCCGGCGGCAAGGTCCGCGCCGCCGACGAGATCCTCGCCTACCTGGAGGAGCGCAAGGCATGACCGGGGGTGGATCTCCGTGGTGAGGGCCCGTGAGGCGGGACGGCGGACGCCCGGTTCGCGCGTCGCCGTGCCGTCGGCGTATGTCGGCGCGCTTCTGGGGCCGCTCGGCGGCGGTGTCCTCGCGCCCATGCTCCCGCAGGTCGGCGAGTCCCTGCAGGTCTCGGCCGGTGCGGTCGCCACGTCGATCACTTCGTACTTCGTGCCGTTCGCCGTCATCCAGCTGATCTCCGGCACGCTGGGGGAACGCTGGGGCCGCCGCCGCACAGTACGCGCCGCTTATCTCGTTTACGCGCTCGGCTCGCTGATCTGCGCCTTCGCGCCGTCCCTCGGGATATTCCTCCTGGCCCGCGCCGTCATGGGCGCCGCGAATGCCTTCACCGGCCCGCTCCTCGTGGCCGGCCTCGCCGATCTCGTGCCGCGCGAACGCCTGAGCCGGTCGGTCGGGGTGATCTCCAGCTGGGTGGCCGCCGGGCAGTCCGTCGCGCCGTTCGTCGGCGGTATGGCGGCCTCCGGGTCCTGGCGGTTCGCGTTCGTCATCGTCGCGGCCGTGGCCGTCCTGCTCAGTCTCTCGCCACCGCCGGGTGAGCCGCGGCCCGGGACCGCGGCTCCCTCCTGGCGGTCCCTGCTGCGCCGTGACGTCGGACTGCTGGCCGTCGGCGGGTTCGTGTCCTATCTCGGCGCGGCCGCACTGCCGTTCATGGTCGCGCTCTATCTGAACGACAGCCTGCACGTCGGGCCCGGCCTCACGGGAGTGGCGCTGCTGGGGTTCGGCGTGGCCGGTCTGCTGCTCGGGCCCGCCTGGGGCAGCCTCAACCAGCGCTTCGGCGCCAGGATGTGCGGGGTGGTGGCCGCGGTGGCGACGGCCGTGTTCGTGGCGCTGGTCGGCGTCACCGGCACGGCCTGGACGCTGGCCCTGTGCTGGACGGCGGCGGGTGCCGCGTCCTCCATGCTCACCATCGCGCTGCAGAACCTCACCGTGCGGGCGGTGCCGGGCAACCGGGGCGGTGTGCTCTCGGCGGTGTCGGCGTTCCGATTCGCCGGGGCGGCGCTCGCGCCTGTCGTCTGGCTCCCCCTCTATTACGGTGGCGGGGTCACGGCCTTCGCCGTGGCGGGCGCGTCCGTGCTGCTGGCCCTGCCGGTCCTGGCCGTCGTCGGCGGCCACGACAGGAGCTGAGAACGGTCCCTGAGACACGGGCAGGGCGGGCCGGTCACCGGCCCGCCCTGACCCTTGTGGAGATCACCGTCGCCGGGGCTACCTCGTCATGTGCGTCGCGGCGGCGGCACGGCGCCGGCGAAGTGAGCGACGCACGTACATCGCCACCGGAATGTGCAGAATCAGCAGTGCGACGACGATGACGACCATCCACATGCCGAACTGCTTGCTCACCCACAAATGGATGGCCACGCCGAATGCCAGGAGGACTCCTATGCCGACCTGGAATAGGCGCCGTTTCGCGCGGCCTTTTCCTCCGGGGTTCATTTCGCGGCACTCGTGTCGGGGGCCGGTCGCACGCGGCCGGACAGGAGTCTTGGTTCGCCCATGACGTCGCTCCTCTCCCGGCCATGACCGCACGATCGGCTGGCTTCCATGACCGGTTACGTTCGGCGGTGACCTCGAGGTGTTTTCGAAAAATCACCCGTGACAATTTCTTTCATCCTGCGCCGTTCATTTCCGACCGTCATCTCCCAGAGTGCTGTTGAGGGGCCGCCCTGACGACAGAGGCCTCCGGCCGGCGGCGCGTACCCTCCCGGGGGCCGCGCCGCCGGCCGGAGGCCGTCGAACGCCTTACAGCGCCGCTCGGAGAGCGGCGCTCCACCTGGTCACAGCGGCGGGATGTTGTGGTTGACGTGGAAGAAGTTGTCCGGGTCCCACGAGCGCTTGATCTCGCGGAGGCGCGCGTAGTTCTCCGGGGTGAAGGCGGTTTCGGCCTTGGCCGGGTTCCCGAGGAAGTTCAGGAAGGAACCACCGGTGGAGAAGGGCCGGATCCGCCCCAGCAGGCCTTCGAGGTAGGGGGCGACGACCGCGTCCATCTCCCGCTGGGGGTACATCGCCGTCGCGATGACGGAGAACGGGACGTCGCGGTGGCCGGCCGGCCCGGCGTCGGGCCCCGCGTGCTCGATGGCGCCGCCCCAGTGCCGGATCTCGATCGCCGTCAGCGGCGAACCGGGTTCCATCGCCTCCAGCAGCACGTCGATGAGACCGTCGGGCAGCTCGCGGCAGAGCTCGATCTGCTGGCGGGCCAGGACGGGCGGCGGCGGGGGACCGGCGATCGCCAGACCCGCCGACGTGAAGTCCATCATCCCGTACTGACCCATCACCGCGGGCCCCGCGGCGTCCAGCAGCGGCCGGAAGTGGCGCTCGGCGTCCTCGGCCGTGCCCAGGTGGAACGCGCGAAGGGACAGGAACTGCTTGCCGCGCATCGGCTCCGGGATCATCGGCGCGTCCGGCAGGCTCATCAGGGTGACGCCGGTGTTCATCTCGTCCGGTTCCTCGCGCGACCACTCGCGGTAGAGCGCGAGGGTCTCACGGGCCCGGTCCAGCGAGTGGAGGGACATGCCCGCGTACACCTGGCCGACGGGGTAGAGCCGGAACTCCAGGGAGGTCGCGACCCCGAAGTTGCCGCTGCCGCCGCGCAGCGCCCAGAACAGATCGGGATGCTGCTCGGCGTCGACGGTCCGCAACTCGCCGTCGGCTGTCACGATCTCCGCGCGCACCAGGCTGTCGCAGGCCAGGCCGTACTTGCGGGAGAGCCAGCCGATGCCGCCGCCCAGGGTGTATCCGGTCACGCCGACGGACGGAGTGCCCGACAGCGGCGCCAGGCCCAATGGCGCCGCGGCGGCGACGACGTCCGACCAGAGGGCGCCGGTGCCGACCCGGGCGGTGCGGCGCCCGGGGTCCACCTCGACCGCCGCCATCCCCGGGGTGCGGAGGAGCAGGCCTCCGTCGGCGTGGGCGAGGGCGAGGTTGCCGTGGCCCGTGGCCTGGACGGCGAAGGGCAGGGAGTGCTCGCGCGCCACACGCACCGCCGCCAGCACGTCCTTCGGCCCGGTGGCCTCGGCGACGACGGCCGGGTGTGGGTCGATCCTGCGGTTCCAGGGCATCCGTTGTTCGTCGTACCTGGGGTCTCCCGGCACGTGGATCTCGCCGGAGAACGTTCCGCGCAGTTCCTGCGCCGGAACCCCTTGCTGCGTCATCGCGCTCTTCTCCTCGTGTGGACGTGGTCCTGTTCGATCTTCGCTCATCTGCCATCCGCCGTCGTCGTACCTGGGATGGGTCTTGCGGGTGCCCGCTGCGGAGTAGTCCTGGGGCGGCTACATCGCCGGGAGTACGAGTGGTTCCCTCCGGGAGCGGAGGCGGCCGGGGACGATGCCCGGCACGCGCCGCGGAGCGGCGGGCGCCCCTCCGCCGGAACGGGAGTCCGGACGCGGCTCACTCCGCTGCCGTCCGTCCGGCCGCCGGCTCCGCCAGCCAGGCGGTGACGCGGCCGACGATGCCGGGGATCCGGTCGTCGGCGACGATCGAGTAGTGATCCGCGGGCAGGACCTCCACCTCGATGCCCGCGCACACCGCACGCCAGGCGACGGCGGGGTCCGGCCGGTCCACGTCCCCCGCGACGAACAGCAGCGTGCGCCGGTCCGAGGTGTCCGGCCGGTGCGCGGCGAGGATCGTCAGATTGTGGGTGTGCGTCCGCATCAGGCGTTCGAATGCCGGTACGTCGATCTCGACCGGCAGGAGCCCGTGCTCGACCGCGGCGTCGCGCGCCGCTCTCGTCAGCCCGGCCGGATCGGCGTCCCGGAGAACGGCTGTCACCGCGCCGGGCAGCCGCCCGCCTGCCAGGTCACGCAGGAACTCGCGATGCCGGGCCACGTCGGTGTCCGGCGACCGATCGCCGTCGGCCGTACTGTCGATCATGAAGACGTCCGTCCGCTCCCCCGTCTCGGCCAGGCGGCGTGCGACCTCGTAGGCCAGCACGCCGCCCATCGACCAGCCCCCGAGGACGTACGGCCCCCGCGGGGCGAGCCGTCGCAGTTCGTCGCAGTAGGCCGCGGCCATCGCCGGGAGGCCGGGTTCGGGAACGGCGGCCTGCCCATGGACGAGAGCGCGGCTCTGAAACGCGCGGACAGGTCCGGGCCACGCTTGTGCGAGAGCGTGGTAAGCGCGGACGGAACCGCCGACCGGGTGGAACAGGAAGAGCTCGGTGCCCGTGCCGGCCGCCAGGGTGACGGCGCACCCCCCCGCTCCGCCGTCCCGGATCCGGATGGCGAGCGCCCGTGCCGTCGGGGCTTCGAAGATCAGTCCGAACTGCGGGTCGCCGCCCACCTCCGCGCGGATCCGGTTGATCAGGCGGAGCGCGAGCAGCGAGTTGCCGCCCAGGGCGAAGAAGTCGCCGTCGGGCCCGGCTCCGGGGGCCTGCAAGATCTCCTCCCAGAGTTCGGTCAGCCGGCGAGTCAGCGTGTCGTCCGGCGCGTCCGTGGTCCGCCCGGTTCGTGGCGGCGTCGCCACCATCGTGAGCGCGCGGGAGACGTCGACCTTCCCGTTGGACGTCAGCGGCAGCCGGTTCAGCACGTGGATCTGCCCCGGGACCATGTACGAGGGCAGCCGGTCGCGCAGACGGGCGGTGATCGCGGCGGCGTCCGGGGCGCGGCCCGCGTGCGGCACCGCGAACGCCACGAGCCGCGGCCGGCCGCCTGCTCCGGACACGGCGCTGACCGCGCACTCGCGCACGCCGGGATGCTCGCGGATCGCCGACTCGATCTCGCCGGGCTCCACCCGGAAACCGTGGATCTTGAGCTGGCGGTCCTCCCGGCCGAGGAACTCGATGATTCCGCCGGGGAGGTAGCGGCCGAGGTCACCGGTCCAGTAGAGACGCTCTCCGGTGCGGGGATGCCGTACGAACCGCTCGGCGGTACGTTGCTCGTCACCCGCGTAGCCGCGGGCGAGGCCGGCGCCGCCGATGTAGATCCGGCCGACGGCCCAGGGCGCACGCACATCGAGCCGGTGGTCGAGGATCTCCATGGTCTGTCCGCGCAGCGGCGTGCCGTACGGGATGCTGCGCCAGGACGGGTCGACCCGGCCGATCTCGTACACGTTCGACCAGATGGACGCCTCCGTCGCACCGCCCATCGCCACCACGCGCGTCCGCGGCCAGAGCCGGCGCAGGCGGTCCGGCAGCGACGTCGGCACCCAGTCGCCGCTCAGCAGGAACGCGCGGACGGGAGGCCGGCCCAGGCCGGCGCGTTCCTCCACGACTTCGGCGAGCATCTCGGCGAGCGCGGGAACCGAGTTCCACACGGTCGCGCCGCAGGCCCGTGCGGTCGCCGCCCAGCCCATCGGGTCGGGGCGCGGCGTCGCCTCCGGCAGGATCACCGCCGCGCCCACGGTGAGCGCCCCGAACACGTCCCAGACCGACAGGTCGAAGCTCAGCGACGAGATGCCGAAGACCCGGTCCGCGGGCCCGAGCCCGATGAGCCGGTTGACCTCATGGATCGTGTTGAGCGCGGCCCGGTGCTCGATCACCACACCCTTCGGCCGCCCCGTCGATCCGGACGTGTGGATGACGTACGCCGGGTCCTCGCCTCCCGCCCGCACGACGACCGGATGCCCGGCGCCCTCGGACGGCGCGCCGGCGTGCAACGTGTCGACGTGCAGGACCGGTACGCCGGGTGGTTCGGCGAGCGGCCGGTGTGACTGACCGAGCACGGCCCGGGCCGAGCACTCCCGGATCAGATGCCGGATCCGTTCTGCGGGCAGTCCCGCGTCGACCGGGCAGTAGGCGGCGCCCGCCCGCAGCACGCCGAGCACCGCGACGATCTGCTCCCACCCCTTGGCCATGACGACGGGAACGACGTCGCCCGGCCCGATGCCCTGCTCGCCCAGCCAGGCGGCGACGGCGCGAGAGGCGTCGTCGACCCGGCCGTATGTCAGCTGGCGCTCGGAGGTGATCACCGCGACGGCGTCGGGGTGTGCGCGCGCGTTCCGCAGGAAACCGTCCTCAAGACGGCCGCCGGGCGGCGTCCGCGGCACGTTGAGGGACGCGACGAGCGCGCGATGCCCCGCCGGCACGGGGTCCGGTGCGGTCTCGTGGCCGTCCGGGCCGGAGAGCGTCCCCAGCATGGTCCGGTACGCGTCGAACATGATGTCCGGCAGGCCGGGCGGGTAGACGTCGTCGACGACGTCCCACACGCACGCGACGCCGCCGTCGACGTCGTCGAGGACCTGGTTGTCGATGAGCACCTGGGGAGTGCGTAGACCGGTGGTGATTCTGCGGCAGGCCGGCCTCGTGGCGCGGGGGGCGTGCTCTCCCGAGGCCAGCATGCTGTTGAAGACGTACGGCATCGCCGCGCCCGAGGTCCAGCCGCGGCGGGCGGCCAGCTCCCGGGTGATCCGCACACCGGTCACTTCGGCGTTCTTCAGGTCCGTCCAGAGCCGGCTCTGCAGGGTGCGCGCCCGCGCCCAGAAGTCCTCGTCGGCGGTCAGGTCCACCTCCAGCGGCAGTGTCGCGCTGAACTGCCCCACCACCCCCTCCACGTCGGGATCCTGGAGCGCCCAGTTCTGGTGGAGGACATTGAGGGAGAAACGGGGCGTGGCCGACCACGCGCCGAGCGTCTCCGCGAAGACGTGCAGCAGCCCGGTGGTCGGCAGGACGCGGCGCCTGCGGAAGTTCGCGCGCAGCCGATTCCACTGGTCGGCGGTCAGCACGCACGCGCGGCGGGTGAGACGCACGGGGGACACTCCGGCGGGCCGGCGCGCCAGCGGAGGCTGCGGGGGACCGGGCAGCGAGTCGAGGCGATCCTCCCAGTAACGCCACTGCTCCCGATAGGCGTCGGAGTCCTCCCGGGCCATGCGCGCCAGCACGCATTCGCGGAAGGTGCGGCGCACGGGAGGCAGCTCCGCACCGGGATCCCGGTAGAGCAGCAGCAGTTCCCGCTGCAGCGTGAGCGTGCTCGCGGAGTCGAGCAGCAGGAGGCTCATCGCGAAGTGGACGCGGTGCCGGTGCGGCCGGACCCGGTGGACCACGATGTCGAGCAGCGGCCAGCCGGTCGGATCCGGGCCCTCGTCGAGCATGCGTTCCCGGGTCGCGAGGATCGCCTGTTCCTGGTCCGCGGGGGAGAGGCCGGACACGTCGACGACGGGGATCCGGACCGGCGTGACGCGCTCCTCCCCGATCACCTGCTGCCGTCCGTCGGCCAGCACCAAGGTCCGCAGGTGCTCGTGCCGCCGGATGAGCAGGTTGATCGCGTGCTCGGCACGGGCGGGGTCGAAACCGACGACGTCCAGTTCGGTATACAGGTTCGGCCGGAACCCGCCGAGCTCGATGAGTCGGCTCGCGCCGACCAGATAGCCGGCCTGCAGGTCTGTCAGCGGGAACGGCGCGCCGCCGTCCGCCGGGTCCGTTCCGGCGTCCCGGGCAGACGAGGCCGCCCGGGGCACCTCGGTCACTTCGGTCAATGTGGCCTCCCTGAGCCGGTCCACAAGTCGTCGGTGATGGCGGCCGTGACCGGCCCGCGGGACTCGTGCAGGAAGAAGTGGTCGCCGTCGAACATCCGCACGGTGCAGCCGCCGGCGCTGTGCCGGTCCCAGGCACGCAGTTCGGCCATCGTGGCCATGGGGTCGCGGGTCCCGCCGAAGACCGAGATCGGGCACTGGAGCGGCCCGGCGGGTCGCCAGCGGTACGTCTCCGCCACCGCGAAGTCCGCCCGCAGCATCGGCAGGAAGGTGGTCAGCGTGGCCCGGTCGTCGAGCACCTCGCGCGGTGTCCCGTTCAGTTCCTCCAGCCGCGCCACCATGTCGGCCACGGGCGCGTCGTGCACGGGCCGGTCGCGATCAGGCAGGTGCGGGGCGCGACGGCCGGACACGAACAGCCGTTCCGGCGGGGGCATCCCCCGGTCGCGAAGAGCCCGGCACATCTCGTAGGCCACCAGGGCGCCCATGCTGTGGCCGAACCAGGCATGCGGCCGGTCGAGGAACGGGCACAGGCCGTCGAGGAGCGCGGGAACCAGGTCGCCGATCCGGGTGAAGGGCCGCTCGCGGAAACGCGTCTCGCGGCCCGGCAGCCGGACCGCGACCAGCTCGATCTCCGGCGGCAGGTACGCCGCCCAGGCGCGATAGGCGGCGGCGCCGGCCCCGGTGTGCGGCAGGCAGAAGATCCGCATCGTCGCGTCCGGCACGGGTCGCCAGGTCACGCCCCAGGACTTCGGCGCGCCGGCCCGGGTTCCCGTGGCAGTCATCCCATCCAATCGGCAGCCCTTTCCGCGAGCATCATGCAGCTGAGGTTGGTCGGGGCGCTCGGGATCGTGGGCATCACGGAGGCGTCCACCACCTGCAGGCCCTGGATGCCGTGAACGCGCAGACGTTCGTCGACCACGGCGAGGCGGTCGTCCGCGGGCCCCATCCGGGCGGTTCCCGCCGGGTGCCATGAGGGGCAGACGAAACGGGCGACGGACGAGCGCAGCATCACGTCGTCGTCGACCATCCGGTCGGTCCACAGAAAAACGCGCTGGAGGAGCGAGGCGATCTCGTCGTCGCGGATCAGGGACCAGACGGCCCGCATGCCGGTCATCAGCCGCTCGATGTCACGGCCGGCCGAGGCGAGCCTCAGCGCGATCACCGGCGGCGTTCCGGGATCCGCGTCACGGAGGGCGACGAAGCCGCGCGACTCCGGGCTGAGCAGCGCCGCGGAGAGCGACACCCCGACCCGCCCACGCAGCATCGCACCGATCGCGGGAACGGCGAGGCCGGTGACGTTGTTCAGCAGCGTCACGCTGAGGTCCGGGGCGCGTCCGGGGCCGGCCAGCCGTGCCAGCACCTGGTGCAGCGGGTCGCCCGCACGGCACACACCGTCCTTCGGCACCGCCCACAGCGCGACGAACGGATGGTCGACGAGATTACGGCCGACGCCCGGCAGGTCGAGGACCGGCCGGACACCCAGTGCGGACAGCCGGTCCGCAGGGCCGACGCCCGAACGCTGGAGGATCGCCGGTGTGTTCACCGCGCCGGCGGACAGGGTCACCCGGCCGCCGCTGACCGTGACGATCCCGCCGTCCCGGACGACCTCCACGCCCCGGGCGCGCCCGCCCTCCACAATGACGCGCACGACCTGGCATCCGGCCCACACCGCCAGGTTGGGCCGGGCGCGCGCGGGCGCCAGATACGCCTCCGTCGTCGACATCCGCCGGCCGTCCGCCACGTTGCGGGGGATGCGGCCGGCCCCGGCCGGGGCGTCCACCCCGTTCAGGTCGCCGACCTCCGGCAGGCCGAGCGCGGCACAGGCGCGGAGGAACCCGGCGGCGAGCGGCGCCAGCTCCCGGTCACGCCGGACGGGCAGCGGTCCGCCGGAGCCGTGGCCGGGCTCGCCGCCGAAGTCGGCGTCGGTCTCCAACGCGGCGAAGAAGGGCAGGACGTGTTTCCACGCCCATGCGGGGTTGCCCGCCGCCGCCCAGGCGTCGAAGTCCCCGGGCAGGCCGCGTACCGCGAGCGCGCCGTTCACCGCGGACGATCCGCCGACGAGCCGCCCCACCCGGTAGGGGTACTCCCGGCTCCCGTCGACCGGGTCGGCGATGTAGGCGGAATAGTCCCAGTTGTAGCCATCCATCAGCGGTATGTCCGCGGCGCGGTCCGGGTCGGTCCGGTCCACACCGGCCTCCAGCAGCAGCACCCGGCGGTCCGGGCACTCCGAGAGCCGCGCCGCGAGTACGGCGCCGGCCGAACCGGCGCCGACGATCACGTCGTCCCATCCGCTCGATACGGCCCGCGTCATCGTGGTCAACATCTCATCCGCTCGTGCAGCTTCGTGGCCAGTTCCGCGATCGTGGGGTGGTCGAACAGCATCTCCAGGTCATCCTCGGCCTCCTGCTCGATGCCGAGATCCTTACGAATCCGGGTGAGGATGCGGACGGCGTGCAGGGAGTCGCCGCCGAGCTCGAAGAAGTTGTCGTCGACGCCGAAGTCGTCCCGGCCCAGGGCGTCGCTCCACATCTTCAGCAGCCGGTGCTCCAGGTCGTCGCGGGGCGCCGTCGGCGCCTCCTCGGGAGCCGCGTCGCTCCAGGGCAGTGGCAGCGCGGCGCGATCGACCTTCCCGTTGGCGCTCAGCGGAACGGCGTCGATCCGCAGGTAGTGACGCGGCACCATGTACGCGGGCAGGAGCCCTTCGAGCGCCTCGCGGAGCACCGCGGGGGACAGGTCGTCCTCCGCTGCGCCGGGTGACGCCACCACACAGGCGACGAGTTGCCGGCCGCCGGTGAGCGGATTGTCCGCGACCGTCACCAGGGCCTCCTCGACCGCGTCCCGGCCGCGCAGCGCCGCCTCGATCTCGCCGAGCTCGATGCGGTATCCGTTGACCTTGACCTGGTGGTCCTCCCGGCCCAGGAAATCGATGTCGCCGCCGGGCAGGTAACGTCCGCGGTCACCGGTGCGGTACAGCCGCTCCCCGGTCTCCGGGTGCGTCACGAAGCGCTCGGCCGTCCTCTCCGGATCCGCCCAGTAGCCCTTCGCCACACCGATCCCGCCGATCCAGATCTCGCCGGCCGCCCACGTGGGACGCCGCACGAAGCCCGGGCCGTACACGTGGAGCGTCTGATTGGTCAGCGGTTTGCCGTACGGGATCCGGGTCCACTCCGGGGGCACCTCGCCGATCGGATACCACACCGACCAGATGGACGCCTCGGTCGCGCCGCCGAGGCTGATGACCCGGGCGGCGGGGTGCCGGGAGCGGATCAGGCCGGGCAGCGACACGGGGATCCAGTCGCCGCTGAGCAGCACCACCCGCGGTGTCCGCTCGGCCGCGGACGCGGGGGCGTCCACCCACGCCTGCGCCAGGGCGGGCACCGAGTTCCAGACCGTCACCCGATGCCGCTCGATGAGCGTGGACCAGCGTTTCGGATCGTGCAGGTCGATCGGGGACGGCATGACGACGGCGCCTCCGGCCGCCAGCATGCCGAAGATGTCGTACACCGACAGGTCGAAGCTCAACGAGGACAGCGCCAGGACGCGGTCGTCCGGGCCGACCGCGAACCGGCGGTTGATGTCGAGCACGGTGTTGACCGCGCCGCGGTGGTCGATCATCACGCCCTTCGGCGTCCCCGTCGAACCGGACGTGAAGATCACATATGCGAGGTCCTCCGGGGCGGGGGCGACGTCCGGCGGCTCCGGGGCGCAGGCACGGGTCCGCGGGTCGGCGGAGGTCACGACGGTGACGCCCCCGGGCCAGGTGAGCTCGTCGCGCAGCTGGGGCGAGGTCACCACCACGCGGACCCGTCCCCGCTCGATGAGCTGGTCGCGCCTGGCCCGCGGCCACTGCGGATCGATCGGCAGGTACGCCGCGCCGGACCGGGTCACGCCGAGCACTGCGGCGACCTGCTCCGCGCCCTTGTGCAGGACGACGCCCACGAGCGTGCCGGGCTCCGTGCCGAGCGCGCGGAGCCGGTGCGCGAGGCGGTAGGCGTCCGCCATGACCTCGCCGTAGGTCACGGCCCCGGAATCGGCGATCACGGCGGTGGCGTACGGCCGTCGCCGTGCCTGCTCCTCGACCAGGTCGCACAGCGTGCGTGCGGGGACGCCGGCGGCGGTGGCGTTGGCCTCGTCCCGCTCCCGGGCCTGTCCGGCGGGCAGCGCGATCGCCGGACCGCTGCGCTCCCATGCCTCCTCGTCCCGGCTGAGCCGCTCGATCAGCTCTTGGTATGCGTGGAACATGTCGTCCAGCAGACCGGCGGGGAACAGTTCCTCGACCGCGTCCCAGTTGTAGACCAGCTCGCCCCGCTCCTCGCTCACCTGATGGTCGAGCCAGACCTGCGGCGTCTGCGTGATCCCGTACACGTGCTCGCCGAAGAAGTGAAGGCCGTCCGACGGGTCGTCGTCCTCCGAGCCGAGGACCAGCGCGCTGGTGAACACCACCGGCATGCTCGCGCCCGGGCCGCCGCCGGTCAGCCGGGTGCGCTCGCGCATCACCCGGACACCGCTGAACGACGGGTGCTCCAGGTCCCGCAGGAGCCGGCTCTGCAGGAGCCTGGCACGGCCGGCGAACGACTCCTCCCCCTCCGGCGCCGTGACGGCGAGCAGCGTCACCGAGGTGAAGTCGCCGATGAGCCGGCCGAGCTGCGGGTGCGTCTGCGGCCGGTTGAACAGCGTGAGGTCGAGGGTGAAGTCCGGCTGGTCGGACCAGTGGCGGAGCACGTCGGCGTACGCGGTCATCAGCACGGCGGACGGCGTGAGGGCGTGCCGCCGAGCCAGCCGCTTGATCGCCCGCCAGCCGTCGCCGCTCATCCGCGCGCCACGATGGGAGAAACGGGTGCGGGTCAGCCGGGACGGCTGCGTGGCCAGCGGCAGTGCCGGTGCGGCGGGGAGCTCGGCGAGCCGGCTCATCCAGTACTCGCGTGCCCTCTTGTACCGCGGGCCCTCCTGCGCGGCCTCCTCGCCCAGCACGTGATCGCGGTAGCCGACCGCCAGCGGTTCCGGGTTCCAGCCGGGTTCCTCGTAGAACCGGCGCCAGTCCTGGAACAGGAGATACATGCTGTAGCCGTCGAGGATGAGCGTGTCGAGACTGACGTGCAGACGGGTGCGGTCACCGCCGATCCGTGATGCGCGGATGTCGAAGAGCGGCCATCGGTCGGCGGGGAGCACCTGGTGGTCCATCCCCCGCCTCGTCGCGTCGAGCCGCTCGTCCCGCTCTTCCGGCGGCAGCCCCCGCAGGTCCGCCGTCGCGATGACGTAGGGCGGCACCCGCGGCAGGACCCGCTGCGTGCCGTCCGCTCCGATCACGGCCCGCAGCATGTCGTGGCGGTCGATCACCGAGCGCAGGCTCTCCTGTGCGCGCTCCAGGTCCAGCCCGTCGCGTTCGAGCTCGAAGTAGACGTGCGTGGACACCCCGCCGAGATCCAGCGCCGGGCTGCGCCCGACCCAGTAGGCGTGCTGGATGTCGGTCAGCGGGAACGGCTCGTGCCGCTGATCCGGCCGCGGAGCGATCGCGGAGGATTCGTCGCCCGCCTCCACCCCTCTCAGGATGGTGATCAGTTCATCGCGCCGCCGCCTCAGGTCGTCGCGCAGCTCGGGGGTCAGTGAGCCCGCCGGGGCCAGGACGTCCAGGCGGTCATCGGCGGCCAGCCGGAGCTTGATGCCGCGCCGGCTCAGTTCGACGAGCAGTTCCTGCGCCATCGTGGATCGCCTCCTGGGAGTCGCGGTTTCACCCGGCCGGCCGGACGCCGTTGATCACGTCGGCGACGGCGGCCGACGACGGGCCGGTGAGCAGCGTGTGGTGGGTGCCGGGGAGCGTCGTGACGTCCACCGCACCGGAGGTGAGCGACGACCAGCCCCAATCGGGAGCGTGCGCGTACGGGTGATCGGCGAACTCGCCGACCCGGCCGTCCCGCGCCCGCAGGACGCTGACGTCGGCGGAGACGCCGGGGCATCGGTAGGCGTTGCAGGCGCGAACGACGCCCTGGAACACGGCGAAGGTCGCGGCGATGTCCGCCGGGTCCAGGCCGGTTCCGGGGGCGTTCCCCTCCCGCAGCCACGCGAGGGCGCGGTTCATGCGGTCGTCGCCGGTCAGCGCGGTGAGCTCCGACAGCCGCTCCGGGGTGGGGTCGAACCCGACATTCAGGTCCTCCAGGAACCACAGCAGCAGGTGCGGATCGTCGACGGACCGTGTCGCGACCGGGGCGGGAGCGTCGATCACCACCAGTCGGCCGACCTTCTCGCCGCCCTGCTCCAGCCGGTGGGCGATCTCCGCGGCGACGACCGCGCCGGAGGACCAGCCCCCGATGAGGTACGGGCCGTACGGCCGCGCCTCCGTCAGCGCCCGCACGTACAGTCCGGCCAGCTCCTCCACCGTGGCGAGCGGGTCCTGCCCCGTGGACGGTCCGGGGGCCTGGAAGGCGTGGAAGGGCCGGGCGGAGGAGGCGGCGAGCGACTGGTAGCACAGCACGTTCCCACCGGCCGGATGGACGAAGAACCACGGATTCTCCTCCTCCGGCGCCCGCCGCAGCCGTACGAGCGGCGACCAGGCGCCGGCGCGGTCGTCCAGGTACCGGGCCAGCGCGGCGATCGTCCGGCGTTCGATGAGCGCGCCCAGCGGCGCCCGATGCCCCAGTTTGCGGGTGATCTGCCCGATGACCCGCAGCGCCGTGTACGACTGCCCGCCGAGTTCGAAGAAGTCGTCGTGGACGCCGATCGGCGCGGTGTCCAGGATCGACTCCCAGATCTCCACGAGGGCCTTCTCCGTCGGCGTGCCCGGGGCGGCGTATGCGCGCCGCTCGGCGTCCGCCGCGGGCTCCAGCACCTGCAGCGCGGCCCGGTCGAGCTTCCCGTTGCCGGTCAGCGGCAGGCGGTCCAGCACGGTGATCTGACCGGGCACCATGTACGCGGGCAGGCGCTCGGCGAGCGCGTCCCGCAGAACGGCGGCGTCCGGTGCGGCCATCCCGTCCACGCCCGTCACGAACGCGGCGAGGCGGCTGCCCGAGCCGGACCGGTGAGCCACGACGACGGCCTGTCCGACCGACGCGTGCTCGGCCAGCGTGTGCTCGATCTCCCCGGGTTCGACGCGGAAGCCCTGGACCTTCACCTGGAAGTCGGAGCGGCCGAGGAACTCGATGTCGCCGCTGGGAAGGAAACGGCCCCGGTCTCCCGTGCGGTACAGCCGCTCGCCGGTGCGCGGATGGATGACGAACGCCGCGCCGGTTCTGACCGGGTCGTTCAGATAGCCGCGGGCGACGCCGAGGCCGCCGATGTAGAGGTCACCGGGCACCCAGGTCGGAGCGTCCCGGCCACATCCGTCGAGCACGTACCAGGTCTGGTTGGACAGCGGCTTGCCGTACGGGATGCTCGGCCGGCCGGGATCCACCTCGTCGATCGGGAAGCAGATCGACCAGATCGACGCCTCGGTCGCGCCGCCCAGACTGACGACACGGGCCCGCGGCGCGATCCGCCGGATGCGGTCCGGCAGGCCGACGGGGATCCAGTCGCCGCTCAGCAGGACCGTACGCAGCGCGGGGAACGTCGCGCCGGTCGCTTCGGCCTCCTCCACGAACAGCTGCATGATCGCCGGTACGCTGTTCCACACGGTGACGCCCCGCTCGCGGACCAGGCCGAGCCATGACCCCGGGTCGACCTGCCCCGGTGGCGGCAGCACCAGACGCGCGCCCGCTTCGACAGCCCCGAAGACGTCGTAGACCGACAGGTCGAAGCACAGGGACGAGATGCCGAACAGCACGTCGTCGCGGCCGATCCCGAACCGCCGGTTGACGTCCCTGATGGTGTTGAGCGGGCCGCAGTGGTCCAGCACCGCGCCCTTGGGCCGGCCTGTCGAGCCGGAGGTGTAGATGACGTAGGCGAGATCCGTCGGGTCACGGGTCACCAGCACCGGGTCGGCGGGCGCGCGATCGGCGATGTCCGCGCCCACGGACAGCACGGGCAGGTCGGTCAGGCCCGCGAGAGCCGGGCGCAGCTCCTCGGTCGTGAGCACGGCACGGGCCTTCGTGTCGGCCAGGACGTAGCGGATGCGGTCCTCGGGCCAGGACGGATCCACCGGCACGTACGCCGCGCCGGCCGTCAGGATCCCGAACACCGCCGCGACCTGCTCCCACTCCTTGGGCGACACCACGGCCACCAACGACCCCGGCCGGACCCCGGCCCCGATCAGGGAGCCGGCGACGCCGGCGGCGCGGCGGCGCAGCTCCCGGTAGTCGAGCACGGTGTCCTCGGTGACCACCGCGATGTCGTCCGGACGCTCGGCCGCGAGACGAGCCAGGCTCTCGTGCAGCAGGTCGGTCGGTACGCCGCCGCGGAAGCGGTTCAGCTCCAGCCGCAGAGCGCGCTCGTCCGGGGACAGCGGGGAGAACGCCTTCGTCTCCCAGGCCGCGTCGTCGTGCGCGAGCGCCATGACGATCGAGCGGTAACCCTCCTGCATCGCGTCGACGAGCCCGTCGGGGAACATCTCCTCGATGACGTCCCACACCACCCACAGCCTGCCATCGGGGAGCTCCCAGAACTCGCAGTCCAGCGACGTCTGGGGCGTCTCGAGAACGCTGTAGGCGGGGCGGTCGCTCTTCCCGACGAACAGCGCGCTGCCCAGCGCGAACGGGCAGGCGGCCCGCCCGGGCGTCCCCTGCGCCCGGTTCAGCGCCTGCAGGACCTTCACGCCGCTCCAGTACACATGCTGCACGTCGTCTAGCACCTGCGACTGCAGCCGCCGGGCCCGCGCGTGGAACGGCTCGTCGTGACGCCAGTCCACCTCCAGCGGATACAGCGACGCGAAGTTCCCGACCAGCTCGTGCATCCGCGGATGCAGCGGGAGCCGGTGGGTGATCATATTGTTGATCAGGAAATGCCGCGATCCGCTCCAGTAGGAGAGCACCTCCGCGTGGACGGCCGTGAGAGTGTTCGTCGCGGTCAGCCGTCTGGCCTCGAACCGTGCTTTGAACTCCTTCCACACCTCCGCGGGGAACAGGAGTTCGCGGCGGCGGAGCCGGGACCGGCGCCGCGGATCGGCTCCGGCCGCCTGCGGGACCGCCGGCGCTCCCGGCCAGTCCGCGACGCGGTCCAGCCAGTACTTCTTCGACCTCTGGCCCAGGGGCGAGTTCTCCAGCTCTGCCAGGGCCAGCACGCAGTCCCGGTAGGCGATGTCGAGCGGGGGGCGCGGCTCGTCCGGATGGTGGTAGCGGTGCAGGATCGTCTGGAGGAACCGCAGCGTCCCGGGTGCGTCGCTGAACAGATTGTTGTTGTTGTAGTGCAGCAGCCCGCGGTTCTCGCCGAGCAGGGTGAGCCGCATGTCGAACCACGGCCAGCGGTCGATCGGCGGCTCCTTGCGCTCCAGCTCGGCGCGGATCCGTTCGATGTGCGCGCGCTGCTCGGATTCGGGCCGCCCACGCAGGTCGTGCACCGGGATCCGCACCGGTGCCGGGTCGCGCACGGTCTGGAGCCGCAGGTCCTCCCGCACCACGACGATGTTCTTGCGCTGGTGGTCCAGCTCCTCGTCCAGCGCCGCCTGCAGCCGCCCGGGCTCCAGCCCGCCGACCTCGTATTCCATGTAGGAGTGCGGGCGCACGTAGTGCTCCACGCCCTCCCGGCTGCCGATGAGGAAGGACATCTGCAGGTCCGAGGGGGGAAACGGCTCGTAGAGGTTCTCCTCGTCCGGCACGACCACCGGCGGTTCCCCCTCCGGCGGCCGCGCGAACGGCACGCCGGACAGCCATTCGATCAGCTCCGGCTTGTGCCGCTCGATACGGCCGAGCAGCTCGCGGGACAGCCGGCCGCGCGGCGCGGAGACCTCCAGCCGGTCCGCACCGGCGAGCTTCAATCTGATCCCGGCCTGGGCCAGCTCGGTCACCAGGGGTGGGATGACGGCAGAGCCGCGTTCACTCACAGCGGTGCCTCCTTGTGCACAGGGGGTCGGCGGGGGACTCGAGGAACGGTGGGCGGTCAGAGCGTCAGGACCTCGGTCTCACCGTCCTCTTCCGGAGGACCGTCGTCCGCCGCGAGCACGGTCAGGGCGGTGAGGTGACGGCAGATCAACTCGACGATCTCCATCGCCGTGCCGCCGCCGAACAGGAAGTCCGGGGAGGCGTCCGCGGAGAAGTCCGCGAGGAGCCGGTTGCGTAGCTGGACCGTGGTGAGCGAGTCGAAACCGAGCTCGTTCAGCCGGTGGTGCCGGAACTGGGGGTGGAGTTCGGTGCGCTCCGCCGCGCTCAGGCCGAGCAGCTGGGCGACCCTGTCCAGCAGCTCGCCGAGCAGCACCTCGCGCGCCTCGTCCGGATCGCGCACGACGAGCTTGGCCAGGTCCTTGGCACGCCCGGGGCCGGCTGCCGGCTCGCTCCCCGGGACGTCCTCCGGCGTCACGTCCGTCAGCAGCGTGTACGGCTGCCCGCGGCGGGCCGCGGTCACGTGGCGGCGCCAGTCCATCAAGGCCAGGCCGACATGGGGAGGGGATGCGGCGGGCAGCGCGCCGAGCGCCGCCAGCGCCTGGTCGGGCGGGATCGCGCGGATGCCCATCGCGTCCGTCTTCTCGATCGCACCACCACGCGCCGCCATGCCGACCTGCGCCCACGCACCCCAGTTGACGCCGAGTACGGGCCTGCCGTGGTGGCGGCGGTGAACGGCGAACCCGTCCAGGAACGCGTTGGCGGCGAGATATCCCGACTCGCCGGGCAGCCCGATGAGCGAGGCGAACGCCGAGTACAGGACGAAGAAGTCAAGGTCGGAGTCGGCGGTGCGACGGTGCAGCTCCCATGTGCCGCGCACCTTCGGGCCCAGTGCGCCGGCGAACGTGTCCCAGCCGGTGTCCGGCAGAATCGCGCCGGTCGTCACGCCAGCCGCGTGCACGATGCCGCGCAGCGGTGGCAGCCCTCGCCGCGCGAACGCGAGCAGCCTTTCGACGTCCGCCGCCTTCGCGACGTCGGCGCGACACCCCTCGACCCGTACGCCGCGGCGACGCAGCGCGGTGACGGCGGGCGGCTCGGTTTCCGGGACGGTGCGGCCGGCCAGCAGCAGGGTGCGGGCCCCCCGGTCCGCGAGCCACGTCGCGGTCGCCAGGCCGAGACCGCCCCAGCCCCCGGTGATCAGGTAGGTGGCGTCCGGTCGCACCGCGACAGGAGAGATCCCGCCGGCGGGCGGCTCGTGCTCCCGCAGCCGTGCCTCGTACCACCGGCCGTCACGCAGCGCCAGGTGGCCCGCGCCGGGCAGGCCGGCGGCCTGACCGAGCACCGTTCGCACCGGCGGTGGCCCCGACTTGGGGTCCAGGTCGGCCTGCACGCACTTGAGGTCGGGATACTCGCAGACGACGGCCTTGGTCAGGCCGGTCAGCACGGTCTGTCCCAGGGCGGGGACGTCCCGCCCTGGGCGGGGAGCCGTGGCGCCGGTCGAGCACACGACGATCTCGCGGCGGCCGGCGGCGCTCGCGGCCAGGAAACCCTTGAGCAGGGCGAGCGCGCGGCGGGACGTCCGGTAGGCGTCGTCGACGACGGAGTCGTCGTCGGATCCGGGCGCCGTCGCCGCGTCCGAGTGGAGGACCAGGCCGGAGACGCGGGCACCGTTCCCGGCCAGTCCATCGAGCACCCGTCCGACGTCGTCCTCGGAATCCGGGTCGACGAACCGCACCGGGCCGGTCGCGTCGCCGCCGGGGCTCAGGGCGACGGCGGTCGCGCCGAGTTCCGTCAGCTGCGCCCGCCAGTCCTCGGCGAGCGCCGGATCCGCGGCGTACACGAGCCAGGTGCCGGTCCGGCGGGGATCGCCGCTCTGCCCGGCGACCTGCCAGGTCAGCTCGTAACGCTTCGGACGTACGCCGATCGCCGCGGGCAGCGCGTTGCGCGCGATCTCGCGATAGCGCACTCCGTCGAGGGTTGCCAGCGTCTCCCCGTCATCCGACAGCACCCGGGCGTCGATGACGGCCTCACCCGGGCCGACGCCGTCCCGGCGGTACGCGTGGCACCACACCCGGTTCGGCAGGCGATCGTAGACGGTGACGCGGTCGAGTCCGTAGGGCACCCACAGCGCCTCGCCGCGGGCGGTGAAGGCGCCGAGGATCTGCAGGCACGCGTCCAGCACCACCGGGTGCAGCGTGTACACCCCGTCGTCCCGCACGGCCTCCGCGACCTCGACGAGGCTGAGCCCCTCGGTGCCGTCGGACCACATGCGGCGGACTCCGCGGAACGCCGGCCCGCAGTCGAGCCCCGCCCGGGCGAACCGCTCGTACATCGGCCCTGTGTCCCGTTCCAGCAGCCGGTCCCGCGGCTCGGCCGGGTCGATGCGGGCCGGACGCGGGGTGGCGGCCGGCCCCGCCGCGGCGACGGTCGCGTGCTCGACCCACTCTCCGGAGCCGTCGGCGGGTCTGCTGAAACACCGCACCCGCCGTGCGCCCCCGGTCTCCTCGACCCGAGCCTGCACGCTCACCGGCCGTCCTTCGGGAACGGGAAGGAACCGGTTGAACGAGATGCCGGCCAGGGTCCACTGCCCGGTGAGGGGGCCGGCCGCGGCTCGCGTCGCCGCCAGCGCCCACTCGACCATCGCACAGCCGGGCAGAACCGGGGTCCCGGCCATCTGATGCCCCGGCAGGAACCAGGGGTCGTCCCGCGTGAGCGTGCCGGCGAACCAGCGTTCTTTCGCCCCGGCGACGTCGACCGGCGCACCCGCGAGCGGATGCCCGCCCGGCCGTCTGCCGGGCTCCCGGGTGGAGCCCGCGTCGAGCCAGTGCCGCCGGTGCTGGAATGGATAGGTGGGCAGGCAGACCCGCCGTGCGCCTGCCCCGAAGAGGAACTCGGGCCAGCGGACGGTCGTGCCGTGGACATGGATCTCGGCGAGCGCGCCGAGGAGGGTGCGCCGCTCGGGCCGGTTCCGGCGCAGCACGGGGGCCACGGTGCCGGACCCGGCCAGGCACGCGTCCACGAGCGACGTGAGGGCGGCGTCGGGGCCGAGTTCCAGATAGGTCGTGACGCCCGCGTCGCTCAGGTGACGGACGCCGTCCATGAACCGCACGGTGCGGCGCAGGTGGCCGGCCCAGTAGTCGGGCGAGCACATCTCCTCGGACGTGGCGGACCGGCCGGTGAGGTTGGAGACGACGGGTGTCCGAGGTGGCCTGAACGTCAGGGTGCGGGCCACCCGGCGGAAGTCGTCGAGGACGCCGTCCATGTGGAGGGAGTGGAACGCGTGGCTCACTCGCAGGCGCTTCTGCGTACGGCCTTCCGACTGCCAGAACGTGGCGATCTTCGAGACGACGTCATCCGCGCCGGAGATCACGGTCGAGGCCGGCGCGTTGACCGCGGCTATGTCGACCTGGCCCTCGTACGCACTCAGGCAGCCGTGTATCTCCTCCTCCGTCGCCTCGATCGCGATCATGGCGCCGGTCGCCGGCGCCGTCTGCATGAGCCGTGCCCGCGCGGCGACGAGCGTGCAGGCGTCCGGCAGGGACAGCACCCCGGCGGCGTGGGCCGCACTGAGTTCGCCGATCGAGTGGCCGATGAGATGGTCAGGAACGACGCCGAAGGAGAGCATCAGCCGATACAGGGCGATCTCCAGGGCGAACAGCGCGGGCTGTGCGTACTCGGTCCGGTCCAGGCGCCGCGCGTCGGGCGAGTCCGGTTCGGCGAACATCAGCGCGCGCAGCGGCCGGTCCAGGTGCGGGTCCAGCTCGGCGCACACCTCGTCCAGGGCGTCGGCGAACACCGGGTACGCCGCGTACAGTTCGCGGCCCGCGCCCGGCCGCTGGCGGCCCTGACCGCTGAACATGAACGCGACCTTCGCCGGCGGCCCCGTCGTGCCGCTGGTCAACTGCGGCGCCCGCGCATCGGCGGCGATCGCCCGCAGAGCGTCGCTGAACTCCTCGCGGTCGCCGGCGAGGATCACGGCGCGGTGTTCGAGGGCCGCGCGGGTCGTGGCGAGGGACAGGCCGATGTCGGCGAGCGTGTGGCCGGGCTCGGCGTCCAGGTGGGCGCGCATCCGCTCGGCGACGGCGACCAGGGCGGCGCCGTGCTTGGCCGACAGCGTCAGAGGCACCAGGCCGGGGACGTCCTGGTCCGGCGTTTGGTCCCGTGGCTGGTCTGGGGGTTCGGGTGGGGTGGGGGGTTCTTCGATGATGAGGTGGGCGTTGGTGCCGCTGATGCCGAAGGAGGAGATGGCGGCGCGTCGGGGGTGGTTGGTGGTGGGCCAGGGGGTGGGGTGGGTGAGGAGGTTGATGGTGCCGGTGGTCCAGTCGATGTGGGGGGTGGGGTGGGTGATGTGGAGGGTGGGGGGGAGGTGGTTGTGGTGGATGGCCATGATCATTTTGATGACGCCGGCGATGCCGGCGGCGGCTTGGGTGTGGCCGATGTTGGATTTGATGGAGCCGAGGTGGAGGGGGTTGTCGGGGGTGCGGTTGTGGCCGTAGGTGGTGAGGATGGCTTGGGCTTCGATGGGGTCGCCGAGGGTGGTGCCGGTGCCGTGGGCTTCGAGGGCGTCGATGTGGTCGGGGGTGAGGCGGGCGTTGGTGAGGGCTTGGTGGATGACGTTTTGCTGGGCGGGGCCGTTGGGTGCGGTGAGGCCGTTGCTGGCGCCGTCTTGGTTGATGGCGGAGCCGGGGATGGTGGCGAGGATGGGGTGGTTGTGTCGTTGGGCGTCGGTGAGGCGTTCGAGGAGGAGGGTGGCGGCGCCTTCGGACCAGCTGGTTCCGTCGGCGGTTGCGGAGAAGGGTTTGCTGCGTCCGTCGGTGGCGAGGCCGCGTTGGCGGCTGAATTCGACGAAGAGGCCGGGGGTGGGCATGATGGTGGCGCCGCCGGCTAGGGCGAGGTCGCATTCGTTGTTGCGGAGGGCTTGGCAGGCGAGGTGGAGGGCGACCAGGGATGATGAGCAGGCGGTGTCGATGGTGATGGCGGGGCCGGTCAGTCCGAGGGTGTAGGCGACCCGCCCCGACGCCACGCTCGTCGAGTTGCCGGTCAGCAGGTAGCCCTCGGCCTCGGCCCGCCCCTCATGAGGGCCTGCGCCGTAGTGGCTGTACATGAGCCCGGTGTAGACGCCGGTGCGGGTGCCGTGGAGGGAGGTGGGGTCGATGCCGGCTCGTTCGACGGCTTCCCAGGCGGTCTCCAGCAGGAGGCGCTGCTGGGGGTCCATGGCGGTGGCCTCGCGGGGGGAGATGCCGAAGAAGGCGGCGTCGAATCCGGCGGCGTCGTGGAGGAATCCGCCCTGGCGGGTGTAGCTGGTGCCGGGGTGGTCGGGGTCGGGGTGGTAGAGGGCGTCGAGGTCCCAGCCGCGGTCGGTGGGGAAGTCGCCGATGACGTCCACTCCGTCGGCCACCACCTGCCACAGGCTCTCCGGCGAATCGATCCCGCCGGGGAACCGGCAGCCGATGCCCACGATCGCGATCGGCTCGTGCGCGCGTTCCTCGGCCTCCCGCAAGCGCTGTTCAGCCCGGTACAGATCCAGTGTCACCTGTTTGAGGTACTTGGCAAGTTTCTCTTCGTTCGTCATTTTCTGACCGCCTGATCGGCCGAGCCGTCTGTGAGGCTTCGACGGGTCCTGTTGTCGAGAAGGGCGAGTATCTCTTCGGGCGTCGCCGCCAAGATTGTTTCGGTGAGATCGTCCGGCGTCGCCGGTGTGTCGTCGTCCAGCCTCCGCAGGAGACCGCGCAGCCGCGCCGTCACGGTGGCCCTGGTGCCGTCGGTGTTCGGGGGAGCCGCGGACAGCACGGCCTCCAGCCGGTCGAGGTCGGCGAGGACCGACGGGGACCGTGAGGTCTCGCCGGGCGCGATCCGCTCGTGGAGGTACGCGGCGAGCGCCGTCGGCGTCGGATGGTCGAACACGAGCGTGGCCGGCAGGCGCAGCCCGGACGCGCTGCTCAGCCGGTTGCGCAGCTCCACCGCGGTCAAGGAGTCGAAGCCGGCCTCCTTGAGCGGGCGTCCCGGCTTGATCCCGTCCGCGCTGCCGCGGCCTAGCACGGTCGCGGCGTGACCGCGTACGAGGTCGAGCAGCATGCCGCCCCGTTCGGACGCGGGCAGCGCGGCGAGACGCCGCTTCAGCGACGCGCCGTCCGCCGCACCCGCCCGCACGCGCCGTACCGGCGCACGGACCAGCCCGCGCAGGATCGCCGGCACCGGAGCACTCCGCGCGGGGTCGCGAAGCGCGGCCGTGTCCAGCAGCACGGGCGCGAGCACCGGTTCGGTGCGGGTGAGAGCGGCGTCGAGCAGCCGCAGCGCGCGTTCGGTGGGCAGCGGCGCGATCCCGGCGCCGGCGAGGCGGGTCACGTCGCGTTCGGTGAGGTGGCGCGACATCGCGCTCTCCTGCGCCCAGTATCCCCACGCGAGGCTGACCGCGGGACGACCGGTGGCGCGCCGATGGGTGGCCAGCCCGTCGAGGAAGGCGTTGGCGGCGGCGTAGTTCGCCTGACCCGGCGTGCCGATCACCCCGGCGATCGACGAGAACAGGAGGAACGCGCGAAGATCGTAGTCCATGGTGAGCCGGTGCAGGTGCCACGCCGCGTCGGCCTTCGGCCGCAGCACGTGGTGCACCTGCTCGGCCGTCAGGCCCTCGACGACGCCGTCCTGAAGCACCCCGGCCGCGTGGACGACGGCGGTCAGCGGGTGCTCCCGGGGAACGGTCGCCAGCAGGGCCTCCAGCGCGGCGGGGTCGGAGGCGTCGCAGGCCCGGACGCTCACCTCCGCACCGAGCTCGACGAGTTCCGCGCGGAGCCGGCCGGTCCCTTCGGCGGCCGGACCGCGCCTGCTCGTCAGCAGCAGGTGGCGGACGCCGTAAGCGGTGACAAGGTGACGGGCGACCAGGCCGCCGAGCGTTCCCGTCCCACCGGTGATCAGCACCGTGCCGTTCGGGTCGAGGGCGCGATCCGGCCGTGCGGCCGGATCCGGGGCAGTGCGGACGAGACGTGGCGCGAGTATCCGGTCACCGCGGATGGCGAGCTGGGGCTCGTCGCCGGACAGCGCGGCCGGAATGGTCGTGTAAGAGGCGGGGCCGCCCGTGACGTCGATCAGGGTGATCTTGCCGGAATTCTCGTTCTGGGCGCTTCGGAGCAGGCCCCACAGGGCGGCGGCGGGAAGGTCGCGAACGTCTTCGAGCGGGTGCACGGCGACCGCACCCTGGGTGACCACCACCAGGCGTGACGCGCCGAGGCGGTCGTCGCCGAGCCACTCCTGAACGAGCCCGAGCATGGCGACGACCGCGTCATGCGCCCGTGCGGCGAGGTCCACGGGCTCACCGGTCGTCCCGGGCTCACTGTCATGCGCCTGTGCGGCGAGGTCCGCCGGCGCATCGGGCGTACCGGGGTCACCGGTCGTCCCGGTCGCGCCGTCCGGCCCGCCGGATCCCCGTTCCCGGGCGCCCGCGGGCGGCGGCGCGACGACCACGACCACCTCCGGCGGTTCGCCGCCGGGATCCGCGGCGAGCCCGGCGACGTCCGGGTAGCGTCGGACCCTCACCCCGGTGGCGGCCAACGCGGCCGCGAGGGAGGAGTCGCCGATCACTGCCCATGAACCACCCGGAGCCTGTCCCGAAACCGTCGTGGTGCCCCACTCCACCCGATAGAGGTCCCCCGCCGCGTGATCTGGCGACGCCGTGACCTGTCCCGTGGTGACCGGCCGCAGCCGTACGGACCGGGCGGTCGCCACGATCTCCCCCGCCGGATCGGCCAGGGTCAGCTCGACCTCCTCCGGTCCCTGCGGACGGAGCCGGGCCCGCAGCGCCGTGGCGCCGACGGCGTACAGGCGCACACCGGTCCAGGCGACGGGCTGCCGGACCTCGTCGGCGGCGACGGCGAGAGCCTGGAGCGCCGTGTCGAGCAGCACGGGGTGGACGCAGAACCCGGCGCTGCCGGAGTCCTCGTCCTCCGGCAGCGCCACGTCGGCGTAGACCTCCTCGCCGAGCCGCCAGAGCGCGCGCAGCGCCCGGAAGGCAGGACCGTACCCGTGGCCGCGGCGGGCGAGGTCCTCGTACGCGCCGGCGAGGTCGACCGGGGTCGCGCCGCGCGGTGGCCAGAGGCCGTCCAGCGTGGCCGCGGCGGATTCCTCGGCGGACGTCGCGGTGAGCGTTCCGAAGGCGTGACGTCTCCAGCCGGACCCCGTCATGTCGCCGGGACCGTCGCCGGGACCGGCATGGACGGTGACCGCGCGGCGCCCGGAGCCGCCATCGGGCCGGACCACCAGTTGCAGGCTCACTCCTCCGCCTTCCGGCAGAACCAGCGGTTCGCCGAGGGTGAGCTCCTCGATGTGAGGGAAACCGGCTCGTTCACCGGCGTGCAGCACGAGGTCGATCAGCACGGCGGCCGGGACGACAGCGGAGCCGTGCAGCGTGTGGCCGCCCAGCCACGGTCGGGCACCGGCGGACAGCCGCCCGGTGAACACCAGGTCGCCCTCGTCGGCCAGTCGCACCGCCGCGCCCAGCAGCGGATGATCGGTCGTCTGGAGTCCCGCGCCGGCCAGCTCACCGGCATGGAATCCTTTCTCCAGCCAGTACCGCTCGTGCTGGAACGGGTAGGTCGGCAGCGGCACCGGGCGCCCGCCTCCGCCGGTGAACACGGTCGCCCAGTCGACCGGCGCGCCGTGGACGTGCGCCTCGGTGAGCGAGGTGAGCATCCGCGCCGGCCCTCCCGCGTCCCGGCGGAGCGTGCTGATCACGGCCGCGTCCGCCCCCGCGTCGGTGATCGTCTCCTCCAGTGACATCGCCAGCATCGGATGCGGGCCGACCTCGATGAACAGGTCGTGCCCGTCGGCGAGCAGAGCACGGATGGCCCGTTCGAGCTCGACGGGATCGCGCACGTTGCGGCACCAGTAGGCGGCGTCGAGCGCGGCGGTGTCGAGGAGGCCTCCGGTGACGGTCGAGTAGAACGGGACGTCGCATCGCCGCGGGGACACCGGGGCGAGCACGTCGAGCAGGTGGTCGTGGAGGACGTCGACCTGAGACGAGTGCCCCGCGATGTCGACGCCCGGGATCAGGCGGGCCCGGACGCCCTCCGCCGTGAGCACCTCGACGAGCTCGGCCAGCGCGAGCGGCTCGCCGGCGACGGTCGCCGTGCCAGGGCTGTTGATCGCCGCGATCGACAGCCGGTCGCCCCAGCGCTCCAGGCGGGGGCGCAGCGCGTCCGCGCCGAGCGCGGCGGCCGCCATGCCGCCGCGGCTCGCGAGCGGCAGGCACGCCCGGCTGCGCAGCGCCACGATCCGCGCGGCGTCGCCGAGATCCAGTCCGCCGGCGACGCACGCGGCGGCGATCTCCCCCTGCGAGTGCCCGACCACGGCGGCCGGCCGGACACCGTGAGCACGCCAGACGGCGGCCAGCGACACCATCATCGTGAACAGCACCGGCTGCACGACGTCCACCCGATCCAGCGGAGGTGCTCCGGGCTGCCGGCGCAGCACGTCCAGCACCGACCAGTCCAGGTAGGCGCGTAGCGCCCCGTCGCAGGCGTGTGCGCTCTCCCGGAACGCCTCGGAGTGTTCGAGCAGCCCGTCGGCCATCTCCGGCCACTGGGCTCCCTGGCCGGGGAAGACGAGAACGACGCCGCCGTCACCCACCCTGCCGGTGACCGCGCCGGGCGCGGCCTCGCCGTCCGCGATCGCGGTCAGGCCCGCGATGAGGTCGTCGCGGTGCTCGCCGAGGGCGGCCGCGCGGTACGGGTGCTGGGCCCGGCCGGTCGCCAGGGCGCGCCCCACCGCGACCGGATCGAGGTGCTGGCCGGCCGCCGCGAAGTCGGCGATGCGGCGAGCGTGCGCGCGCATGGCGGCGGCCGTCCTGCCCGACACGAGCCAGGGGAGCGGACCGGAGGCCGGGGCCGGTGGCTGGTCTGGGGGTTCGGGTGGGGTGGGGGGTTCTTCGATGATGAGGTGGGCGTTGGTGCCGCTGATGCCGAAGGAGGAGATGGCGGCGCGTCGGGGGTGGTTGGTGGTGGGCCAGGGGGTGGGGTGGGTGAGGAGGTTGATGGTGCCGGTGGTCCAGTCGATGTGGGGGGTGGGGTGGGTGATGTGGAGGGTGGGGGGGAGGTGGTTGTGGTGGATGGCCATGATCATTTTGATGACGCCGGCGATGCCGGCGGCGGCTTGGGTGTGGCCGATGTTGGATTTGATGGAGCCGAGGTGGAGGGGGTTGTCGGGGGTGCGGTTGTGGCCGTAGGTGGTGAGGATGGCTTGGGCTTCGATGGGGTCGCCGAGGGTGGTGCCGGTGCCGTGGGCTTCGAGGGCGTCGATGTGGTCGGGGGTGAGGCGGGCGTTGGTGAGGGCTTGGTGGATGACGTTTTGCTGGGCGGGGCCGTTGGGTGCGGTGAGGCCGTTGCTGGCGCCGTCTTGGTTGATGGCGGAGCCGGGGATGGTGGCGAGGATGGGGTGGTTGTGTCGTTGGGCGTCGGTGAGGCGTTCGAGGAGGAGGGTGGCGGCGCCTTCGGACCAGCTGGTTCCGTCGGCGGTTGCGGAGAAGGGTTTGCTGCGTCCGTCGGTGGCGAGGCCGCGTTGGCGGCTGAATTCGACGAAGAGGCCGGGGGTGGGCATGATGGTGGCGCCGCCGGCTAGGGCGAGGTCGCATTCGTTGTTGCGGAGGGCTTGGCAGGCGAGGTGGAGGGCGACCAGGGATGATGAGCAGGCGGTGTCGATGGTGATGGCGGGGCCGGTCAGTCCGAGGGTGTAGGCGACCCGCCCCGACGCCACGCTCGTCGAGTTGCCGGTCAGCAGGTAGCCCTCGGCCTCGGCCCGCCCCTCATGAGGGCCTGCGCCGTAGTGGCTGTACATGAGCCCGGTGTAGACGCCGGTGCGGGTGCCGTGGAGGGAGGTGGGGTCGATGCCGGCTCGTTCGACGGCTTCCCAGGCGGTCTCCAGCAGGAGGCGCTGCTGGGGGTCCATGGCGGTGGCCTCGCGGGGGGAGATGCCGAAGAAGGCGGCGTCGAATCCGGCGGCGTCGTGGAGGAATCCGCCCTGGCGGGTGTAGCTGGTGCCGGGGTGGTCGGGGTCGGGGTGGTAGAGGGCGTCGAGGTCCCAGCCGCGGTCGGTGGGGAAGTCGCCGATGACGTCCACTCCGTCGGCCACCACCTGCCACAGGCTCTCCGGCGAATCGATCCCGCCGGGGAACCGGCAGCCGATGCCCACGATCGCGATCGGCTCGTCGAACGCGGCGGAACGAGTGGTCCTTGCGGCGTCGTCACCGGAGCGGGTGACCAGGGCATGGAGGTGTTCGCACACCGCGGTGGGCGTCGGATGGTCGAAGACCAGGCCGGGGGACAGGGGCAGGCCCGTGGCGCCGGCCAGCCGCTCGCGAAACTCGACCGCCGTCAGCGAGTCGAAGCCCAGCTGCTTGAACGTCCGGCCGGCCTTGACCGCGTCCGCCGTCGTGTGACCGAGGACGCTCGCGGCGGTGGTGCGCACGATGTCGAGGAGCAGCCTCCGGCTGCCGTCCTCCCCGAGCCCGGCGAGTCGTCGTTCCAGCGGGAAACCGGAAACCGCGCCGCCGTCCGCACCGGGGGACTCGCCGCCGTCCCGCGCCGGGGTGCTCGCGGCGTCCTCCTCGGTCGCTTCCGGTCCGGACGCGACCGGAGCCGGCCCGTCGCCGGGTGTCTCCGGTGCCGCGAGCCAGTGCCTGCGCCGCTGGAAGGCGTAGGTCGGCAGGTCGATGCTTCGCGGGCCGCCTTCCGCGAGGAGGCCGCCCCACGCGACGTCGACGCCGCTGACGTACAGCTCGGCCATCGCCGTGAGAAGCGACTGGCAGGCGTCGCTGTCCTGGCGGAGCGAGCCGACGACGAGCGGCTGCTCCGCGTCCGGCAGCAGGGCCGCCCGGCGGACACCGACCGTCAGCTGTGGATGAGGGCTCATCTCGACGAAGACGTCGTACCCGAACGAAGCCAGGGCGGCGACGGTCGGCGAGAACCGCACCGGATGCCGCAGGTTGCGATACCAGTAGTCGGCGTCCAGGCAGGTCTCCGCCGGTCCGCCGCCGACCGTGGAGAAGAACGGGACCTGCGGTGAGCGAGGGGTGATGCCGGCGAGGGCGTCGAGCAGTTCCTCGCGTATCGCCTCGACGGCCGGGGAGTGCGAGGCGTAGTCCACCGGGACGCGGCGGGCGTGGACGCCTTCGGCCGCGCAGACGGCCAGCAGCTCGCGGACGGCGTCGGCGTTCCCCGACAGGATCGTCGTCTCCGAATCGTTGATCGCGGCGAGGCTCAGCGCGCCGCCCCACCGGGACGCCAGCGCCTCCGCGCGATCCTGCGTGAGCCGTGTCGAGACCATGCCGCCGCTGCCAGCGAGGCTCGCGAGCAATCGGCTGCGTACGGCGACCACACGCACCGCGTCGGGCAGGGACAGCGCGCCGGCGACGTAGGCGGCGGCGATCTCGCCCTGCGAATGCCCGGCGACCGCGTCGGGGTGGATGCCGAGAGATCGCCACACCCCGGCCAGCCCGGTCATCATGGCGAACAGCGCGGGCTGGACCACGTCGTCGCGGTCCAGCAGCGGTGCCGCCTCCGGATCCAGGAGGACGTCCTCGATCGAGTAGTCGAGATAGGGCGCGAACGCCTCGGCGCAGGCCTCGACATGGTCGCGGAAGACCCTGGACGAATGCGCCAGGCCGCGTCCCATGCCCGGCCACTGGGACCCCTGACCGGGGAAGACGAACACCGTTCCGCCGAGCTTGCGGGCCGTGCCGCGGACGACGCCCGGCGCCTCGTGCCCCTCGGCGAGCGCATCGAGACCGCTCAGGCAGGCGCCGAGGTCGTGGCCAAGGATCACGGCGCGGTGCTCGAACGACGTCCGGGTGGTGGCGAGCGACCAGGCGACGTCCTCCGGCCGCGCATCCGCACCCGCGGCGAGCCGGGATCGCAGCCGCGCGGCCTGCCCTCGCAGCGCGTCCTCACCGCGGCCCGAGACGACCCACGGGACGAGCGAGCCGCGGGCCAGGACGCCGCCGCCGGGCGCCGTGACGGGCGCGGCGCCGGCGGCGGGCGGAGCGGGCGGTTCTCCGATGACCACGTGGCAGTTGCTGCCGCCCACGCCGAACGAGCTGACACCGGCCAGCCGGAGCCCTTCGGCGCCGGGCCACGGAGCCGTCTCCCGCTGCACCCGCAGGCGCAGGGCGTCGAAGTCGATCCGAGGGTTGGGCGTCTCGAAATTGAGGCTTCGCGGGATCCGGCGATGCCTGATGCTCAGCGCGACCTTGAGCAGCCCCGCGATCCCGGCGGCGCCCTCCAGGTGGCCGATGTTCGTCTTGACCGAGCCCACCGCCAACGGCGGACCCGGCGGCCGCACCGCGCCGAGGGCTCCGCCGAGGGCGGCCGCCTCGATCGGGTCGCCGATTCTCGTGCCGGTTCCGTGCAGCTCCACGTACTGGATGTCGGCCGGGTCCACGCCCGCGCGCTCGCAGGCCCGCAGGATCACCGCTTCCTGCGCGCGGGCGCTCGGCACCGTCAACGTCTCCGTCGCGCCGTCGTTGTTGATCGCGCTGCCGCGGATGACGCAGTAGATCGGGTCGCCGTCGTCGAGCGCCCGTCCGAGTGGCTTGAGCACCACCGCGCCGCCGCCTTCGCCGCGGACGTACCCGTTGGCGCGCGCGTCGAAGGTGTGGCAGCGTCCGTCCGGGGACAGCCCGCCGAATCGGGCGACCCCGACGGTGCTCTCCGCGATGATGTTGAGATTGACGCCGGCCGCCAGCGCCAGCGTGGAATCGCCCTGGCGCAGGCTCTCGCAGGCCAGATGCACGGCGACGAGGGAGGACGACTGGCCGGTGTCGACGACCAGACTGGGGCCGCCCAGGCCCAGGGCGTAGGACACCCGGTTGGCGATGATCCCCCGATGCGTGCCGGTGAGGGAGTGCCGGGTGATCGCCTCGGCTCCGGAGCGCGCGAGCAGCTTGGCGTAGTCGTCGGCCATCGCGCCGACGAACACGCCCGTCCGGCTGCCGCGCAGGGTGGCCGGGACGATCCGCGCGTCCTCGAAGGACTCCCAGGCCAGCTCCAGCATGAGCCGCTGCTGAGGGTCGGTCGCCGCGGCCTCCCGCGGCGACATCGCGAAGAACTCGGCGTCGAAGCGGTCGATTCCGCCGACGAACCCGCCGGCCGGGGGACGTCCCTCTCCGGCGGCGGCCACACCTGGCTCCCAGCGGTCGGCGGGCACCTCGGTGATCGCGCTGTCCCCGGCGTCGAGTAGCCGCCAGAAGGCCTCGGGGCCGGATGCGCGCGGGAGCCGGCAGGCCATCCCGATGACCGCGATCGGTTCCTCCACGCCTTCCGCCGACCCTCGCCGGCTCACGCGCCCGCTCCCGGCGTTCGGACCGCACGGTGGAACGGTGCGTGTCCGGTTGCGTCGACAACGGGCGGCGCCACGACTTTCGCGAATCGGTAGATCATTCATACCTCCGAGTCGAGGCAGACGAGACGTTCCCAGCCCAAAAGACGAGTGTCAGGCGAGTGGCGAGTCATCGGATTCCCCGGAGGCTAATCCTGCGCATGACGCCGTGCGCATTCATCTCCGATATTGCGCTTCGCCGCGGCCCTTGACCTGGTGCCGGTTTTCGTCACCGTTGGGTCGTGGCGTCGACGCCGAAATTGCGGTCGGCGCGGTCACGGCCTGGTCGGGGGCACGCCGTGATCAACCGCTGGGCGGTGCGGGAAATCCGCGACCGGAGCCGTCGTAAATATTTCCTACTTATAAATCGGTTTTCCCGTCGAACCCCTGTCGGCTGCGCCGAAAGCGGACCGTCATCCGTACGAATGCATGAGCACGGCACGGCGGGGCGACCGGTGTGACGATGTGGCCCCATGCGGCGGGGAAGCCGCGACTCGGTCGTCCGGGTGGCTCGTGCGTCAGGATTGGAAGATGTCCGGCAGCGCGAAGGCCAGAGGGCGGCGATTGTTGTCCGCCAGACGCGCCTTGGTGGCGGCCACCAGGTGAAGTTCGACCTCGACCTCGGCTCCCGGCCCGATCCAGAGCGGGCCCACGCTGCCCATCACCACCGAATGGTCGCCCTCGCCGCCGCTGCGAGAGGTTCCCTCGACGAACCACGTTCCGACCGGAACGTTGTCGATGCGCCACGGAGCGGCGGCACCTTCCAGCCGGAAACAACGGATCGGACGGTCGTTGCCGAGCGATTCGGAAAACGCTCCGATGAAGATTTCTTCGTCGGGCATCTCATCCGACCGGCAAACCTTTCCGGTGATCGATCCGTACGCGTAAGGCGCGTCGTCCGCGGCCGGCGTGAATCCGGACACGATGCTCAGCAGGCCGAGGCGGCGATACCGGCCGGGCGACACGCCGACGGACTTGGTGAACCGTGTCGTGAAGGTTCCGAGGCTGTCGTATCCGACGTCCGCGGATATGGTGGCGACGCTCTCGTCCGTCGACAGCAGTTTCCTCTTCGCCTTCTCCAGGCGGACGGTCGCCAGGAACCGGGCGGGAGGAAGCCCCGTCTCCTGGCGGAAGAGCCGGGCCATATGGAACGGGCTCAACCGCGCCATGTCGGCCAGATCGCAGAGGGTCAGCTTCTCGCTGTAGCGCTCTCTGATTCCCTCAACTACGCGCTCTATCTCGGAACGCATCGAGTTCTCCATCCGAAACTGGTGGCGTTCGGCCGTCGAGCGCCCGCTTCCCATCCGACCGACACCATGGTCATGGAGAGGGGGCAAGAACGTATGCCCATACGATCAAAGCCAAGGTGTTCGAGTCAAGGCTTATGATTTCGCAGCCTGACCGGTTCAGGTAGGCCGGTCGGTTGTACCGGTGGCGCCCGTCCTATGACCGTAGCGGACTCGGAACGCCGAGCAATACGGGAGAAGACGGTGCGGGGTGGCCCGCTCAGACTCGGTGCATATCTGCCTCTATGGGCATCATGTGACGACGAAGGAGTGGGCGTGGGCAAGCTTGGCGGACATGCCGTCGTCGTCGGGGCCTCCGTGGGGGGACTCACGGCCGCCCAGGTGCTGTCGAGCAAGTTCGAGCAGGTGACCGTGGTCGACCGTGACTCGCTGCCCGCCACGGCGGAGGACCGGCGGGGTGTGCCGCAGAGTCCGCACGCGCATGCTTTGCTGATCCGCGGCCGCATGGCCTTGGAGCAGTTGTTCCCCGGCCTGTTCGACGAACTCGTCGGCGGCGGCGCCGTTCCCTTCGACCCCGGTGATGATTTGCTCTTCTTCCAGATGGGGGCACTCCGGGTTCGCTTCCCGAGCGGGATGCTCGGGACCAGTTGCACCCGCGCCTTTCTGGAGACGACGATCCGGCGCCGGGTGGCCGCGCTGCCCAACGTCGAGATCCGCGACCTGGTCTCCGTCGACGGCCTGACCGGTGTCGACGGCCACGTCACCGGCGTCGTCCTGTACGGGGGTGAAGTCCTCGCCGCCGACCTCGTCGTCGACGCGACCGGGCGCAGCGGTACGCGCAGCGACCCATGGCTGGACAAGCTCGGCTGCCCCGCCCCTGAGGTCACCACCGTCAAGATAGATGTGGGCTACACGACGCGGCTCTTCCACCGCAAGCCCGGCGACCTCCCCGATGGTGCGCTGCTCTATCTGTGCAGTGAGAGGCCTCCGCATGAGAAGCGGGCCGCGGCGGCGTTCGCTGTGGAGGGCGACCGCTGGGTGGTCACGCTCGGCGGCTGGCACCGTCACCACGCTCCCATCGACCCGGCCGGCTTCGCCGAGTTCGCCGGCACGCTGCCCTTCCCGCACCTCGCGGACCTGGTCGACACCGCGAAGCCCGTCAGCGACGGCGACGCCCGCAAGTTCCACTACCCGATGGCGCGCCGACGCTACTTCGAGAAGCTGCGCACGCTGCCTGCCGGGTATGTCGCGCTGGGCGACGCCATCTGCAGTTTCAACCCGCTCTACGGGCAGGGCATGACGGTCGCCGCGCTGGAGGCGATCGCGCTCGGGCGGTGCCTCGACAGGTACCGCACGGCGTCGGCGAAGATGGCCCGTGACTACTACCGGGCGGCGGGGAAGGCCATCGACGTTCCCTGGCAGATGTCGACGGGCAGCGACTTCATGTATCCCGAGACCGAGGGCCGGCGGCCGATCGGTACGGGGCTGGTCAACCGCTACGTCCGGCAGGTCATGCTCGCCAGCCACGTCTCCCCGGAGGTGCACAGGGTGATCCTCGGCGTCCAGCACCTCATGGCTCCACCGGCGGCGCTCTTCCGTCCCGCGACCGTCGTCCGCGCGCTGCGGGCGGCGCGCAGGTCGCCGGCGCGCTGAGGCCGCGATCCGCCCGAGCCGGAGCGACTCCCGGGGGAGGCGCTCCGGTGACGCGTGGCGGCGTACCGGCACAACGGCGGGCCGGTGCTACACAAAGCGCCCGGGCTTCACAGCGCGTAGGGACCGAAGCGGCCCCAGACCACGATCGCCGCCGCGACGAACAGGACGGCGTTGACCACGATCGATCCGGGCTCCTTGCGGCGGGCGTGGGTGATCGCGGCCAGCACCATGATCAGCGCCAGCCCGGCCGCCGCCAAGGGAGTGAGGATGGGAGCGATGCCGGTGGCGGCGGGCAGGACGACACCGAGCGCGCCGGCCAGTTCGGCGAGCCCGATGAAGCGGACCATGCCGGCGGAGAAGTCGGCTGCCCAGGGGAGCATGGGTTCGAGTTTCTTCTTGGGCAGGCTGGCGGTCAGTACGCCGGCCGCGCCGAATATCGCCGCCAGCACCGCCTGCAGAATCCACAAAGTCACGTTCATGGTCAGGTTTCCTTTAATTCGCGGGGGATGGGAACTAATTCGCGGGGATGGGAACGCCGGCAGCGACTCTGGCGCCCGCTCCACCGCGGTGAGAGCCCTGAATTTCTGCGCGTGGTTCGTCCGTCACCGGGTCGTGCGCCAGATCGACGGGAGTGCCGCGTATATCGGAATTGGGGATTTCCGCGCCGCTCCTGCCGCATTTGACTCAAACAGATTTAACCGGGAAAATCAAGATGTGGGGCTGCCGACCGGCAGCCCCACACAATAACGCGCGATTCAGCTCGCGGTCGTTTCGAGTTCCGACTCGGACGCACGAACGATCGGTACGGTATCGGAGATTCCCTCCGCTCTGATCACCTTTCCATCGCGAAGTATCCAGAAGTGCACGAATCGCACCCGGAACTCCTTTCCGGTGGACTTGAAGCGCCCGCTCCAATAGCCGAGCGCCGTGACCCAGTCTCCCGACGGCAGCAGGTCCTCCACATCGAAGCGGGTCTCCTCGAGGTGGTCGACGGCGCTGCCGAAGTACGCGGCGGCCCCGTCGATTCCCCTGTAACTTCCCTTGGACCAGGGCAGCGACTGCGGGGCGATAATCTCGACTTCGGGGTCGAACGACCCGAGAACCGTGGGGATGTCCAGGTTGGTCAGGCCCTCGTAAAGCCGCTTCACGATATCAATCGACTGTTCCGACATCGTCCCTCTCTTTTCGTTGGTTGAATGGCGTGGTCGAGCCGGCATGCCACGTCTGGCAGGTCACGGCACCGGTGCGTTCGCGAGTTCTGCGTTGGTCCGGTTCCGGGCCGGTGAGCGCCGGGCCGCGCGTAGCGAGCGGGCTATCATGGCGGGCCGCATCACCGCGGAGGGCGAGGCCACCATCATCTGGACCTCCAGCATGACGCGGTGGACCGCGACCGAGGTGTGGCTGGCCAGCGTGACCTGGCGGGTGTACCAGTTCGTCAGCTTGGTGCCGCGTGCCCTGGGGCCGACCGTCTCCGGATAGATGAAGTCACCGGCCGTCGCGATCTGCCACGGCATGTCGATCAGCTTTCCGACTGTCCGGAAATACCTGCCGGTCAGCTCCTTCGACACGGCGCCGACACGGTCGAGGCACCGCCCGAGTTCGACCGCCTCGAGAATGGCGACGGTCATGCCCTGCCCGTACAGCGGGTTGAAGCTGCAGATCGCGTCGCCCAGCGCGACATAGCCGGCCGGGAAGTCGCGCAGCTGCTCGAAGTAGCGGCGACGCGAGGTGGGGAACGTGTATCTCGGCGCGTTCTCGTTGTCCATGGGCTCGCATCGGGCCAGCAGGTCGGCGATGTGCGGCGCGGGTAAGTTCGCGGCGAATCGGGCGAACCCCTCGGGGTCGACCGGCGCGTAGGCACGGTGCCAGCCGCCCAGCGTGACCACCCAGCGGTCGCCTTCGACGGCGAAGGCGGCGGCGGCCCGTTTGTCGTCGGGCGAGATCGAGGCCATCAGGTAGAGCAGCCCGCCCGTGTCCGTGATGCCTTCATCGGGCTTGCGGCGCAGCAGACGAGTGGTGTAGCCGACGTCGATCTTCATCGTGTCGACTCGGGGGGCGGAGAACCCCAGCTTCTCCAGCCACCGGTCCGCACGGTCGCTGCTGCGTCCCGCCGCGTCGACGACCAGGTCGGCCGCGAGTACTTCACCGCTGTCCAGCTCGACACCGGTCACCCCGCCCGGACCGCCGACCAGGCCGGTCGCCGCCGTCCGGTCGCGGACTTCGGTGTTGGGCAGAGCGCACACCCGGCGCCGCAGCGAGAACTCGAGGAAGGCCCGGGTCAGGCTGACCCCGAGCATTCCACTGGCATACGGAATGCGGAAGGCACCCATCTGGTGGAAGAGGAGATCGTTCCCGGGATCCCAAGGTATCGCGCCCTTCGCGGTCAATTCGGCGGTGAGGCCGGGAAACAGCTCTTCCAGTGCCATGCGCCCGCTGATGAGCAGGGCGTGTGCGTGGCTGGCCTGCGGAGCGCCACGCCGGGTCTGCGCGTCGGAGGGCAGTTCGTCCCGGTCGAGAACGGTCACCCTCTCGAACCTGCTGGAGAGCACACGAGCCGCGGTGAGACCGCTTATGGAGCCTCCGATGACGACTGCATGCCTGCCGATCACTCTCACACGCCCCCTCGGGAATTCACGGTCCGCTTGTTCAGACGATTCAGGTTTTTCTGCTCATCAGTCTGCGACGCCGAATCGGCGATATCGCCTCCGTAATTGCTTTGTCCCGGAGGTGGTCGCGTCATTGGGCGCCGCCCGTATGAGAGATGATCGGCAAGAATGGGCTACGCCATCAGTTGCGCCATCATGTCAAGGGTGCGCAGGGTGTCCGCCTTCGGGACGGTCTGCAAGCCGAAGAGCACGCGGTCGGCCCCTGCTTCGGCGATTCTCTTGACCACGCCGGCGTCCGGAGGCACCTGGAACATCGTCACCGGGATGTGCCCGCGGCCGTGCTCTTCCGCACGCCTCCTGAAGCCGGCGAGCAGGTCGGCGAGATTCGCGTCGCCGCCGTCCATGGACGGCAGCCAAATGAGTCCCCACTCGTCGCCGTAGTCGAGGACCCGGTCGACGACCGCCGGGTGGTTGCCGCTCACGATGATCGGCGGATGAGGCTCCTGCACGGGCTTCGGCCAGGAGAACACCGGGTCGAAGGCGACGAAGTCACCGTGGAACTCCGCCTTCTCCTGGGTCCACAGCGCCTTCATGGCGAGTACCCGTTCCCGCATCACCGCCATTCGCGTCCGCGGATCGGTGCCGTGGTTGCGCGCCTCCTCGCGGTTCCATCCCGCGCCCACGCCGCTGATCACCCGGCCGTCCGAGACGCGGTCCAGCGTGGCGATCGCCTTGGCCAGCACGATGGGGTCTCGCTGGGTGACCTGCACGACTCCGGTGCCCAGCAGGAGGCGCTCGGTCACCATCGCCGCCGCGGTGAGCGCCACCAGCGGGTCGAACGTGCGGTAGAAGACGTCGTCCAGTTCTCCGCCACCCGGCCACGGCGTTTCCCGCTTCACCGGGATATGAGTGTGCTCGCCGACGAATAACGACTCGAACTCGCGTTCCTCCAATGCGCAGCCGAGTTCGGCAGGTGCAATTCCCTCGTCGGTCACCATGGTAGACACGCCGAATCTCAAGAGACCTCCTAATATCAGAGCGTCGTCCGAGGATGGCACGGCGAAGGTGCCGATGACTTCTCGCATCTTGCGAAATTCGCGAGGACGGGCGGGCTCCGCCCCGAACCCGGACGGCATAGGACCGGCGTACGGTCAGGAGTCGCGCCGGCCACCGTCGGGATTGCCGCTCACCTCATCTTGACCGATGTGCAGCAATTTCGGCGAAGACTCGCGTCCGGCTGTCCTGCACGCTGTCAATATGTCCCCACCACACCATTGTCCCTGCTCCCCGGATGCATGGAGAAGCGATGCATGTGAGCCCGCGGCAAGAGCAAATCCTGTCTCTGATCGCCGAAGGGTGCTGTGACAAGGAGATCGCCCGCCAGCTCGGCATGTCGGCACGGACCGTCGATTCCCACCTACAGCGCCTGTACGTACGGTACGGAGTGCACACCAGGGCCGCAGTGATCGCGAAATGGCTGCAGGAGGGCGGGGCGCCCGTCAAGCCGGGGCGATGAAGGATGACTGAGACGCGCGGCTACGTGAAGGACAAGGACGCGTACCTGCGAAGGCTGCGTCGCATCGAGGGTCAGGTACGCGGCCTGCAGCGGATGGTCGCGGACGAGACGTACTGCATCGACATCCTCACCCAGGTCGCCGCGGCGACCCGGGCGCTTCAAGCGGTCGCGCTCGGACTGCTCCAGGACCACATCACGCGCTGCGTCGCCGACGCGGTCGGCGGCTATGCCGCCGCGGAAGGCGACCACGGCGATGCGGAGGCCAGCCGGGCCAAGGACCTGCTCGTCAAAGACGCCGTCCAGGCCATCACCCGGCTGGTCCGCTCGTGATCGGGTGGGGAGGGTTCGTCACGGGACCGCATGGTGGCCTGCCGTCGCCCGTCACGGCCGAGTTCGTGTCCCAAAGCCGTCTCACATTTGCCTTCCCCCAGCTGCTGGACGGCGTGTGGTGGCAGGAGAGCAGGCCCGCCGAAGGCGGCAGAACGGCGATCGTCCGCGCCACCGCGTCCGGGCTCACCGAGCCGTTGGACAGCCGATGGGACGCCAGGACGAGAGTGCACGAGTACGGCGGACGCTCCTACCTGGCGCTGCCGGGCGGTGGCGTGGTCGTCGTCCACGTGAGTGACCAGCGGCTCTACCGGGTGGGCGCGGACGCCCCCGCGCCCGTGCCACTCACTCCCGAGCCGCGGCCGGGCACCATGGCGCGGTATGCCGACTTCGTCCGTTCACCTCGCGGGACGGAGATCTGGTGCGTGCGCGAGGAGGAGCAGACCGACGGGTCCATCGCCCGCGTGGTCGTGTCGGTCCCGCTGTCCGGTGTGGCGGCCCGGGATCCGGGTGCCATCCGCGTCCTGGCCTCCGGCGCCGGCTTCTACGCCTTCCCGGCTCCCTCACCGAACGGCCGATGGCTGGCCGTGATCGTCTGGGACCATCCACGGATGCCCTGGGACGGGACGGAGCTGCGGATCGTGCCGGTCGAGGACGACCCGCGCCGGCCGGCCGGCGAAGGCCGCGTGCTGCTGGGCGGGCACGAGGAGTCGGTGCTCGCACCCCTGTGGAAGGACGACGGCCGACTGTACGCGATCTCCGATCGCAGCGGCTGGTGGAACCTGTACGAGGTGCCCGTCGACGGATCGGCGCCCCGGCCGCTGTGCCCGCTGGACGAGGAGTTCGCACAGCCCCTGTGGGACGTGGGCGGCCGGCCGTACGGCATCCTGGGCGACGGGCGGCTGGCCGTGCTGCACGGGCGGGCGGACCAGCGGCTCGGTGTCCTGGATCCCGGGCGCGGCACGCTGCGCGACCTCGAACTGCCCTTCGCGACCTGGGCGCCCGCGCTCGCGGTCTCGGGCAGTGTGGTGGCCGGGGTGGCGGCCGCCTGCGACCGGCCGTGGTCGGTGGTCGGCGTCGACGTCACCACGGGGGAGCACGAGGTGCTCGCCACCCCGTTCGCCGAGCTGCCCGACCCCGCCTTCCTGCCGCGGCCGCGCGAGATCCGGGCGCGCACGCCGTCCGGCCGCTCGGTGCCCGCGTTCGTCTATCCGCCGTCCGGCCCCCTCGCCGCGGCCTGCGAAGGACCCGCGCCGTACGTGCTCAACGTGCACGGAGGTCCGACGGGGCACTCGGGCACGGAGCTCGACCTGAGCAAGGCCTTCTTCACCAGCCGCGGCATCGGCGTGGCGGACGTCAACTACGCCGGGTCCAGCGGGTACGGCAGACGCCACCGTGAGCTGCTGCGCGGCCAATGGGGCGTCGCGGACGTGGAGGACGTGGTCGCCGTGGCCGGGGAACTGATCAGGTCGGGCCTGGCCGACCCCGCCAAGCTGGCCATCCGTGGCGGCAGCGCGGGCGGCTGGACGGTGCTCGCGGCGGTCACCTCCTCCCGGATCTTCTCGGCGGCCACGTCCTACTACGGCCTCTCCACGGTCGAGGGGTTCGGCGAGGAGACCCACGACTTCGAGTCGCACTACGTGAACCAGCTGATCGGAGCGGCCGATCCGCGCACCCGCGAGCCGCTGGCCCGTGCCGACCGCACGGGCTGCCCCGTGCTCCTGCTGCAGGGCCTGGAGGACCCGGTCGTGCTGCCGAATCAGTCGGCCAGGTTCGCCGAGGCGCTCAAACGCAACGGGATCCCGCACGCTTTCCTCACCTTTCCCGGCGAGTCGCATGGGTTCCGCAAGAAGGAGACGGTCGTGCGCTGCCTGAACGCCGAGCTGTCGTTCTACGGTCAGTGCCTGGGCTTCACCCCGCCCGGCGTTCCGGTGCTGGAGCTCTCCTGAACGGCCCGCCGCCGTCCTGTCATGGAAGACACAGGACGGCGGCGCGCACGACGTCGCCGTCGAGGGAGTCCAGAGGCAGCCCGAACGCGGCGCGGGGAGTGGCGGGCGCCAGGGCGGGAGGGGAGGCGGTGAACGCGAAGGTCGCCAGCCACCACGACCAGAGCTCCTCCGCGTCCGCCCCATAGGGAAGGCGCGCCAGCGCGGCGTCCAGCCGCGCCATCCTGGCCACCCGCATCGACACCTTGTCGTCCTCGGCCCGCTCCGCCGCGTGGATCTCGGCCCCGTCCGAGCCTTCGAGCAGCAACGCATACCGCTCTCGCGCCACCACCTCCCGGGGAAGCGCGAACAGCCGCGCCGCCACGTGGCGGCGCGGGCCGGCCACCACATGCGCCTCCCACCTGGGACGCACGCCGTTCCCGGCCGCCGCGGTGAGCGAGGCGCCGCCCTGCCCGGGCGGCATGCCGGCCGCCAGCACGTACGCCTGGAGCTCGCCGGTGTAGTGGCGCAGCGGATGACCGAAGGCGCCGCGCGTGGTCACCGGCCGGGGCACGAGGCCGAGATCCTCGAAGGCGCCCAACTCCAGCAGGGCCTCGTCGAAGGCGGTGATGGAGAGGGGAGTCCCGGACAGGGCCGTCCTCGTCAGCCGGTCGGGCAGCGTGCCGAGGTCCTCACCCGTCCATACGCGTACGGAGCCCAGGTCCTCCTCTTCGGCGCGTCGGTAGATCCGCACCTCCGCCCGTCCCGCGCCTTGGAGGAGCAGCACGTAGCAGGGGGCGGACACCAGCGCGTTCGGGAGCCCGAACAGCCGCCGGGCCACCTCGTCCTCTGTGCCCTGAACGCCATGGAACTCGACGGTGCGCACGCTGAACACCACCTCTACTCGCGGGCTTCACGAGCAGCCTAGGCATGGCCGGCGGACGGTGGCAGTCCGCCGTTCTCCTGTCGGGTGGACACCCCACAGCCGCCGCATAGGCTTGAGACCGTGATCGACGTCAACAGGTTGCGCGTGCTGGTCGCGGTGGCCGACCACGGGACGATGACGCTGGCGGCGGCCGCCCTCTCCTGCACGCAGCCGGCGGTCTCCCGGCACATCGCGATGCTCGAACGGCAGGCGGGCATGCCGCTCGTCCTGCGTACCACGGCGGGCGTGGAGCTCACCCCGGCCGGAGATCTCCTCGTCGGACACGCGCGCGCGGTGTTCGACCGGCTGGCCGTCGCCGAGGGCCAGCTCGCGGCGCTGCGCCCGCAGGACCCGGGACCCCTCACGGTCGGCTCGTTCAGCAGTGCCAATGTCTCGCTCGTCCCCGAGGTCTTCCGCCGGTACCGCCAGGCCAACCCGGACCGTGAGGTCCCGCTGCTGCCGAGCACCGTGTGCGAGCAGCACATGGACGACGTGCGGGCGGGCCGGCTGCACCTGGCGCTGGCCACGCAGTGGGATGTGGACGATCGCGAGTTCGAGGGCCTGAAACTGGACTTCCTCATCGAGGACGAGATGCTCGTCGCACTGCCCCGTGACCATCCGCTGGCCGGCGCCTGGCTCACCCTCGCCGACCTGGGCAACGAGAGCTGGATCGAGGGCAGCCACCCCGACTGCCTGGGCCCGCTCGGCAAGCTCTTCCTGGAGAGCGCCGGCTATGAGCCCACCGTGCGCTTCCACTGCGACGACTGGACGGGCAAGCAGGGGCTGGTCGCCGCAGGCGCCGGGATCACACTGCTGCCGTCGCTGGCCAAGCGTGACATCCGCGGCGACATCGTGCTCGCCCGGGTGCACGACGCGGATCTGCGCCGCCGCATCTACCTGGTGTCCGCCGAGAGCGCCAGGCAGGTGCCCAGCCTGGCTGCTCTCGCGCGGCTGTTCGCCGAAGTGGCCGCGGAGTACGCCGTCGAGTGACGGCCGGCCCCTCGCCGCCTTCCGATCACTTCGCCGGGATCTCCGCGGCCACTTCGGCAGTCCTTCTCGGCCGGATCATCGTCGCCGCGGCGGCAAGCAGGGAGGCGACCGCGCCGACGATCGCGCCGTACGCCACGCTCCCGTTCTCGATGGCGAAGCCCGTCAGGGAGGTGCCCGCGGCGAAGCCGATCCAGTTCGCCGACGTCAGCCAGCCGAAGGCCTGGGTACGCGTGCCCTCGGCGGCACGGTCGGCCACGATCTGGGACTCGATGGCGTCCGCGGGCCCGTTGGCGAATCCGATGAAGAGCAGCACGCAGAGGGTGGCGAGCAGGCCGAGTTCCAGGCCGAGCAGCAGGATGGAGACGCCGTACAGAGCGAGCACCGCCATGAGCAGGGAAGGCAGCCTGCCGGGCAGCTTCAGCCCGCCGTACAGGAAGCTGCCGAGCACCCCGCCGACGGCCATCACGCCCAGCAACAGACCGGCGTTGGCGCCCATGTCCGTCGAGCGGGCGACGACGGTCACGTTCACGGCGCCGATGCCGACCGCCGCCATCGCGACGACGAACAGAATGCCGAACTGGCCGGGTGGCCAGGCGAACCGGCGCTCGGCCGGTGCCGGCGGACGCGGGCGGTCGGTCGCGCGCACGGCGGGGGCGCCCGCCAGCCACAGTGCCCCCACGGTGGAGACCAAGGCGGTCGCCATCACGGCCACGAGCGGGGATATCACCGCGACGAGCACGCCCACCAGCATGGGACCCACGATGAAGACGCCCTCGGTCATCAGCCCGTTCAACGCCAGCAGGGTCGTGCGGGCTTGCGGGGCGGTCACGTAGGTGGTGAATATGGTGCTGGAGACCGCGCCGGACGGAGGGTTGACCGATCCGACGAGGAACGCGGCGGCCACCAGCAGCAGCGGTTCGGGAAAGAACAAGGCCGTCAGTACGAAGGTGGCGAACGCCAGGACTTGCAGGACCGTGCCGGTGACCAGCGAACGGCTGAAGCCGAGCCGGTCGGCCCGCCTGCCCCAGACGGGCGCGGCGATCGTGAGCGCGACAGCGTATCCGGCGGTCACCGCCCCTCCGATGGCGTAGCTGCCACTCACCTCGACGGCCGCCAGAAGCAGCGCCAGGCTCACCATGCCGGCCAGCAGGCGGCACAGGAACGCGGCGGCCACGACGCGTGGAATTCCGGGCACCCGCAGCGCCTCGCGGTAGCGGTTCAACGCTCCCATGGTATTGAGCACACCTCATTTCCTCGGAATCTCTTCGACACGAGCCGTGCTCGGCGGTGCCCGTTCCGATGCTGCGGGCGGCGCGGTGGCGCGGTCAAATAAGGGTTTCGCATCCTTATATGTGAGAGCGGTATATCTGCACATCCTGGTGTTCGGCTGTCGGGTGAATACCGTACTGACCGTGCGATGGATGGCTGGTTATTTTCGTGAAGAGTCTCCGTTCGGGACGGAGGCACCACGACAACAGGAGGAGGTGTCATCGTGTCCCAGGACGTGATGACCGCACCCGAGACCACCACCCGGACGCGCGCCAAGGCGTGCGGTGCGGCGGCGTGGGACTGCCAGACCCACAATTTCCTTGGCTCCCCGCAGACCGTGGCGGAGAACCTCGCCGCTCTGCCCGCCGACCTCGTGCAGCGCCGCGTGTTCATGCTCATGATCGAGGGCGAGGACCGCGCCGAGGCACGCGTCTTCGAGCGCTTCGCGTTCGGCGACGACGAGGGCACCGTCGCGACGTGGGAGAGCGACAGCCTGGGCGACATGGTCACCCAGCTGACCGACGTGCTCATCAAGAACCGTGGCGTGCACTGCCCCGGTGAGCAGGTCAAGGCCAGCCTCGACAGCGAGCGCGAGTTCATCGTCTCCGCCCCGGCGCCGGCTCCGAAGACCGCCGCCGAGGCCTTCGCCTCGGCGATGGACGCGTACGCCGAGCACTCTTTCGTCCGGGCCAGCGTGATGGTCCTCTGCTGAAAGCGCGGGTGAACGAACCGTCAGGCGGCCAGCCACGGCCAACCACGGCCAGCCGCCTGACGGCCGCTTGACGGGCGCTTACGGAAAGCACCCGGCTCGGCCTGTGGGTGAAGGGGACGGGTCCCCAGGGAGAGACGACACCAAAGGCGAGCATGGATCCTGGACGGGGCCGGTGTTCACACCGGCCCCGTTCTCATGTCCGCGCCCGCGTCCCCCGGCGGCGGGGCGTCAGAAGGGGTAGCGAACGCCGGTGCGGTCCTCCGACAGCGCCCACAGCCGCCGCGCCGTGCTGATGTCGTACACCGCCCGGTGCCCGTCGCGGGGTCCCGGATCGCCGCGCAGTTCCAGCAGACCTCCCGGGGCGATGTAGGAACCACCTGGCAGGCCGGGGGTGGTGGCCGCATACAGGGCGGTGAGGGCTCCCTCCGCCGGCGGTCGGCGCAGCCTGCGGATGAACCACTTGATGACCGCGCGGTAGGCCTGGCTGCGGCCGGTGATGTGGCCGTACTCCAGGAGGTTGGTCATCGTCAGCCCGGGGATCGCCGTCATGCTGCGCAGCCGGGCTCCGGCCGCGTCCGCCCGGCGTTGCAACTCGACCGCGAAGTAGACGTTGGCCTTCTTCGACCTGCCGTACGCCATGGCCGGGTCGGCACGAGGGTCGTCGATCTTGGACAGGTCGAGCGGCACCCAGCGCTGGCTCTCGCTGCTCACCGTCACGACCCTCGGGTCGGACGAGGCCAGCAACCAGGGCATGAGGAGCCCGGTCAACGCGAAGGGACCGAGGTGGTTGACGCCGAACTGCGACTCGAAGCCGTCTTCGGTCCTGCTGAACGGCACCATCGCGATCCCCGCGTTGTTCACCAGCAGGTCGAGACGGTTGTGGTCCCAGTCCTCGCGGAAGGCGCGGATGGCGGCGAGGCTGGACAGGTCCAGCGCCCGGACCTCCACCTCGGCGTCCGGCGCCTCCTCGCGTACGCGGTCGGCCGCCTCCTTGCCGCGGCCCGGGTCCCGTGAGGCGAGCACCACGTGAGCGCCGTGCCTGGCCAGCTCGGTGGCGATGGCCAGGCCAATGCCGTGGGTGGCGCCTGTCACCAGGGCCAGCCGCCCGCTCTGGTCGGGCATCGCCGCGGGCGTCCATCTGGACGGGGAGACATAGCGGTACGCATGGGATCTCATGGTGACTGCCTTTCATGGGCGGGGAAAACGACGAAACGCCGGCCGGCCTCCCTTACCGCAGGTGAAGGAGTCCGGCCGGCAGGTCACGGGTTCCGGGTCGGGTGGCGGTCATTCGGCCACGCAGGTGAAGCCCGTCCATTCCATGACGCGCAGCCCCGCGCTCGCCGTCTCATCGGTCGGATTGAAATGCTCGTAACGGTTGCCCCACAGCAACTTGATTACGGAATCCGGATCGGCGTGATGACGAATTCGTTCGGTCTCCGGGATCCGCGCGGGACCTCCGCGCAGGATGACATTGGGTTCCCTGCGTTCCATGGCCGTGCTCCAATACCTTCTTTTCCGGTTGGTGCTCGCCAATATTGGGACACGAATGGCCGGGCACACGGCGATGGTCGCAAATTCCTGGTCGCCGTGTCGCCTCCGAAGTTGCGAGGCGTCGGACACCGGCCGGAAAGGTGGTGCGTCGGCGCGGGGGTCTGCGAGGTTCCGCGGAAACGCGTGCGGGCCGTTCGTGAAACCTGTGGGTGCCGAATATCGTGTCACCGGGTTTGATCTGGGATTTTGCTGTGCTCGATGGCCCGGCTCCGGCCGGATCGCAGAATGGCTCTGCGGCTGCTGTACTTGATCGTCTTACCAACCTTCGGCTGGATCGCGCTACTCGTCCGATCGCAGGCGTCCAAGGACGCAGAGATCCTGGTACTGCGGCATCAGTTGGCTGTTCTCCGCCGCCAGGTCGCGGCTCCCAGGCTGTCATTGGTGGACCGCGGGCGATCCTCTCCGGGCTTGCGCGGCTTCTTCCTCGATGCCGTCGATGTCACCTGTTCGTCACACCGCGGACGCTGCTGCGTTGGCATGCCGACCTGGTGAAGCGACGCTGGACCTACCCCAAGCACGGGCCGGGACGACCACCGATCCGACCCACCCTCCGAGACCTGGTGCTGCGCCTGGCCGCCGAGAATCCGGACCGGGGTTACCGGCGGATCGCCGGTCTGGGCCGGAGGGTGTGCCGCTCGAATATTGAGTTACGTGCCCTGAGCTGCGGTTGAGCGACGTGGTGGTGTTCGCTGATCGTGCTTGCGACGACGAGTTTTCGGCGGATGGAGCGAAGGCCGAGGAGATCGGTCGTGTCCCGGGTGGGCTGCGTTCCGGTGTTCGGGGGTCGTTGGTGTCGGGATTGGTGCGGCCGGTGCTCGTTGTAGTGGATCAGATACTCCTGAAGCATGCGGGCCAGGTGGCTTTCATTGAGGATCAGGATTCGGTCCAGGAGTTCGCGGCGCAGGGTGCCGATGACGCGCTCGCAGATGGCGGTCAGGAACTGCCGCCAGGTCGGCCCGGACCGGCGGGCGCCGGATCGATACCCGACATGTGCAGGATTTCCCACACCGTGGAGGCCGCGATCGGGTAGCCCAGCCGGGCAAATTCGCCGTTAATTCTCCGATGACCCCATGTCGGGTTCTCCCTTGCCATCCGAATAATCAGTGCCTTGACCGGCCGGCGGGTGCATGGCCGTCCCGGGTGCCCCCGGTCGGTGAAGGTCCACTTGCGTGCTACGAGGTGGCGATGCCGGCGCAGGATTGTCGCCGGGGCGATCGGAAAAACCTCCGCCCACCGGCGGCGGTGAACTAATACTCCAGTGACACTTCGCGATCTTGAGGCGTTGGTGTCACATGACAACGGCCACCGCGTGATCATTCGGGGTTTGTGAGGACAACGAAAGATCACGCGGTGGCCGCGAGCCACAGCGTGGACCCTGACGGTTGGATGGTCATCTTCAACGAGCTGATGGCCCGGATCGCCCGTCGGTTCGGCCGCATCGAGCCCCGTCGCGCTGCCGCAGCGTACGTGCGCGGGCTGTTGGCCGACATCAATCGAGAACTGCCAGATCGGCCTGGGTGAGTGGGGATGAGGTCTATGGGCAAGACCCGCGCCTGCGCGCCACCCTGGAGGAGCACCGGATGGGATACGTACTGGCGATCGCGGGCAACCGGCGGGTCATACTCGAGGGCGTTCAGGTGAGTGCGGCCGAGGTCGCAGCAAGGGTGGCCGAGCGGCACTGGCATCGCTACCGCGCCGGCCAGGGAGCCAAGGGACCCCGCGGGTATGCCTGGGCCTGGGCCCGCATCGATGATGAACCCACGACCCACGGATTATGAGACGGTCCAGGAGGCGGAGACGGTCCGAAACGGGGGGTAGGCGGTGGCCTTCGCGGGATGGGGATCCCGTGACGGTATATGGACAGGATCTTTCCGGATTGTGGACCGCTGTTTGGCGTCTCGTCCCAACCCTCGGTATTCTCGATCTCAAGGCCGAGAGGCGCTGCAACGGGCTCAGGCCCGCCACGCTCGGCCTGGATCTTCCGGTAAGGGCGCCTCCCACGACGGGAGGCTGACCGGTGAACGGATCTTCGAAGCACGACGAGCACGGGCACGACCTCGTACCCGGTGGCGCGCCGGGAGCCGAGGACCGCGCGCGGGCCCTGCGAGAGCTGCTGGGGCAGCGAATCCTGGTGCTCGACGGAGCCTGGGGCACGATGCTGCAGGGAGCCTCGCTCACCCCGGCCGACTACCGCGGCGACCGGTTCCTCGACCACCCGCGCGACGTGACCGGCGACCCCGACCTGCTGAACCTGACGCGTCCCGACGTCATCCTGGACATCCACCGGCAGTACCTCGCGGCCGGCGCGGACATCACCACCACCAACACCTTCACCGCCACGAGCATCGGCCAGGCCGACTACGGGCTGGAGTCGCTGGTGCGGGAGATGAACGTGCGGGCCGCGCAGCTGGCCCGCCAGGCCGCCGACGAGGCGGGCGGGCGCTTCGTGGCCGGTTCGATCGGCCCACTGAACGTCACGCTGTCGCTGTCCCCGCGCGTCGAGGACCCCGCCTACCGGGCGGTGTCGTTCGACGAGGTCCGTGCCGCGTACGCCGAGCAGATCAGCGCGCTGGCCGAGGGCGGCGTCGACCTGCTGCTGATCGAGACGATCTTCGACACGCTCAACGCGAAGGCCGCGATCGCCGCCGCGCGCGAGGTCGCCCCGCACCTGCCCCTGTGGATCTCGGTGACGATCGTCGACCTGAGCGGGCGCACGCTGTCGGGACAGACCGTCGAGGCGTTCTGGAGCGCGATCCGGCACGCCGAACCGCTCGTGGTCGGCGTGAACTGCTCGCTGGGCGCCGAGCAGATGCGCCCGCACGTCGCCGAGCTGGCACGCCTCGCCGGCACCTACGTCGCCTGCCACCCCAACGCGGGCCTGCCCAACGCGTTCGGCGGCTACGACGAGACCCCCGAGGAGACGGCGGCGCTGCTCGACGAGTTCGCCAGGACGGGCATGGTCAACGTCGTCGGCGGGTGCTGCGGGACCTCGCCGGCGCACATCGAGCGGATCGCGGCCGCCGTGTCAGGCCTCCCGCCCCGCCAGATCCCGGCACCGGCCGCCCGCACCCGCTTCAGCGGCCTGGAGCCCTTCGAGATCGGCCCGGACACCGGGTTCGTCATGATCGGCGAGCGCACCAACGTCACCGGCTCGGCGCGCTTCCGCCGCCTGATCGAGGGCGGCGACCACCAGGCGGCCGTCGACGTCGCGCTGGAGCAGGTACGCGGCGGGGCCAACCTGCTCGACGTCAACATGGACGCCGACCTGCTCGACAGCGTGCAGGCCATGACCACCTTCCTGAACCTGATCGCGACCGAGCCCGAGGTCGCCCGCATCCCGGTCATGATCGACAGCTCGCGGTGGAGCGTGCTGGAGGCCGGGCTCAAGTGCGTGCAGGGCAAGGGCGTCGTCAACTCGATCAGCCTCAAGGAGGGCGAGGAGGCCTTCCTGGAGCAGGCCCGGATCATCCGTGACTACGGCGCGGGCGTCGTGGTGATGGCCTTCGACGAGCAGGGGCAGGCCGACACCGCCGAGCGCAAGGTGTCGATCTGCGCCCGCGCCTACGACCTGCTGACCCAGCGGGCCGGGTTCGCCCCCGAGGACATCGTGTTCGACCCCAACGTGCTCGCGGTCGCCACCGGCATCAGCGAGCACAACGGGTACGCCAAGGCGTTCATCGAGGCGCTGCCGAAGATCAAGGAGCGCTGCCCGGGGGCGCTGACCAGCGGCGGCATCTCCAACCTGTCGTTCTCCTTCCGCGGCAACGACGTCGTGCGCGAGGCGATGCACTCGGCGTTCCTGCTGCACGCGGTGCGCGCCGGGCTGGACATGGGCATCGTCAACGCCGGGCAGCTCGCGGTCTACCAGGACATCCCCGCCGACCTGCTCGAACTCGTCGAGGACGTCATCTTCGACCGGCGTGACGACGCCACCGACCGGCTCGTCACCTTCGCCGAGACGGTGAGCGGCTCCGGCACGCGCCGCGTCGTTGACCTGGCCTGGCGCGACGCCCCGGTGGAGGAGCGCCTGTCGTACGCCCTCGTGCACGGCATCGTCGACTTCATCGAGGCCGACACCGAGGAGGCCCGGCAGCAGCGGGCACGCCCCCTGGAGGTGATCGAGGGGCCGCTCATGGACGGGATGAAGATCGTGGGCGACCTGTTCGGGTCGGGGAAGATGTTCCTGCCGCAGGTGGTCAAGAGCGCGCGGGTGATGAAGCGCTCGGTCGCCTACCTGGAGCCCTACATGGAGGCCGAGAAGGAGCAGGCGCGGCTGGAGGGGCGCATCGACACCGGCCGCGGCCAGGGCAAGGTGGTGCTCGCCACCGTCAAGGGCGACGTGCACGACATCGGCAAGAACATCGTGGGCGTCGTCCTCGGCTGCAACAACTACGAGGTCGTCGACCTGGGGGTGATGGTCCCCGCCTCGGTCATCCTGGACACCGCGGTCGCCGAGGGCGCCGACGTCATCGGGCTCTCCGGGCTGATCACCCCGTCGCTGGACGAGATGGTCACCGTCGCCGCGGAGATGCAGCGCCGCGGGCTGAAGCTGCCCCTGCTGGTCGGCGGCGCCACCACCTCGCGCCAGCACACCGCGGTCCGCATCGCCCCCGCCTACGACAACCCCACGGTCCACGTGCTCGACGCCTCACGCGTCGTCGGCGTGGTCTCCGACCTGATGGACGACGACCGGGCCCAGGTGCTGGAGCAGAGCAACCGCGCCGACCAGGAGCGCCTGCGCGAGCAGTACGCCAACAAGCAGCGCACCCCGCTGCTCACCGTCGACCAGGCCCGCGCGAACCCCGAGCGGGTCTCCTTCGAGGACCTGCCGGTCCCCGCCTTCACCGGCGTCCGCCTCGTGGAGCCGGACCTGGAGACCCTCCGGGCGATGATCGACTGGCAGTTCCTCTTCCTGGCCTGGGAGCTGAAGGGCAAGTATCCGGCGATCCTCGACCAGCCGGTGGCCCGCGAGCTCTTCGACGACGCCAACACCATGCTCGACCAGATCATCGCCGAGGGGAGCTTCCAGGCCAGGGGCGCCTACGCGTACTGGCCCGCCCACTCCGAGGGCGACGACATCGTGATCGACGGTCCCGGCGAGAGTCTCCGGCTGCCGATGCTGCGCCAGCAGACGGCCAAACCCGACGGCCGGCCCAACCGATGCCTGGCGGACTACATCGCCCCGGCCGGGGACCACCTGGGCGGGTTCGCCGTGGCCGTGCACGGCGCCGAGGAGCTCGCGGCCCGCTACGAGGCCCAGAACGACGATTACCGGTCGATCATGGTGAAGGCCCTGGCCGACCGCCTGGCCGAGGCGTTCGCCGAGCACATCCACCTGGAGGCGCGGCGGGGCTGGTTCGAGCCGGACGCCGACCCTCGGATCGAGGACCTGCACGCCGAGCGCTTCCGCGGCATCCGTCCCGCGCTCGGCTACCCCGCGAGCCCGGACCACAGCGAGAAGCGGGAGCTGTTCGAGCTGCTCGGCGCCGACAAGCTCGGCATGGGCCTGACCGAGTCCTTCGCGATGACCCCGGCCGCCAGCGTGAGCGGGCTGATCTTCGCCCATGAGTCGTCGAGGTACTTCACCGTGGGACGCCTCGGCAGGGACCAGGTCGAGGACTACGCCCTGCGCCGGGGCCTCGACCTCGCCGAGGTCGAGCGCTGGCTGCGCCCCAACCTCGCCTACGATCCCAGCTGATCCTTCGCCGGTACGGGGCCGCCTCCCGGTGGTGGCCCGACCGGCGGGAAGGTTCCTCATCCCGATGACCGGCGGCGGCTGGCGTGAGGTCGGCCGCGCTGCTGTGGTCGACTTGAGCCGTACTGATCACTTCTGGGGAGCAGGCTGGGCGTCGCTCCGCCGCGGACAGCGGGGCCACCCTGCCCCGCTGCCCGGCAGAGGCCGAGCTTGATCAGTCGACGCACATCGCCTGGTGAGTGGACTGGAAGACCCAGGTGCCGCCGCCCGGGGAGACATAGGTCGTCATGGTGTTGTAGGTCCCAGGGGTGCAGTCGTGGCCGACCGCGAGGACGGCCGCCCGGGCCCGCTGTTCGGCCGCCGCCAACCCGGCCGCGTAGGTGTTGCCCGCCCCCACGGCAGTGGCGCTGCGGGGGGTGTCATAGCCGTCGGCGTGTGCGGCCACGGGTGTGGTCGCCAGGCCGGCCGCCACTACCGCTGAGACGAGGCCGAGCCGGCGGAGCCAAGTACCTTTTTGCATGTTTCTCCTACGGGGACGGATCTTTTGATCGACCGAGGATAATTTTCAAACGGGCCGAGGTAAAGACGGTATTGACCACTCGGTCACCAGAATCCGGCCCATCATGTGTTTCTTCGTGGCGAATCATGTAATTTACAGGCGGACGAAGCTTCCGCCGAGGCGGCCCGCCATGCGGTCGAAACAGCGGACGCGGTGGTGGCGGATCTGTCAATTCCCGCTCCTCGGCGAGTTCGACCCCCCACTGCCGGGTGCCTATCAGGATATGGAAGGCGGCCTTGGGATTCTTCGTCGACATCCCGAGCCGATACCCCCGCCGCTCGACATGACGAGCAAGCCCCCGCGAGACGGCGAAGACACGCGGAAACAATTCCGGAGAGACGCGGATACACGACGGATCTGCGGTCAGCACCTCGGCGATCGCCGCAGGATCGAAGATGTTGTGAGGTGCGAAAATCCGGGTGTGGCCTCCGGTCTGCGGTTGTCCGCCCTTGGGCTTGCCGGCGGTCTCGTCGATGTCTTCGCGCAGCACGTTGACCGGGCTCTCGTCTTCGCCTGAGCCGGGTACCGCGTGTTCCCGGCGACGTTCGTGCGCCCGCTCACCGTCACCGGAGTCGAACAGCCCACTCACCTGTCCACCTATGATCTTTTCATCTGAAATTTGCCCTACCGCCGGAAGAGCCTTCATGACCCACCCCCTCAGTCGGCGGTCCGCCCTGCTGAGCGCCGCGACAGTGGCCGGTCTCGCCCTGTGGGACAGACCGGCCGAGGCGGCCGGCGCCGCGGCGTTCGACGCCGCGCGTGAGCGGTGGGTGAGCCTGCTGGCCGGCGGGTCGTACGACTCCGCTCATACCGACAGGACCTATACCGACAGGACGCGGGCGCTCGAAGGCTCGGCCAACGCGGTGCTGCGCAAGCTGAAGCCCGCCGCCGGTCGCCCGAGCCTGTGGCCCGACCTGCCGCTGTCGGACCCCCGGACGGGCAACTTCAACCGCTCCTACAACCGCATGCGCACGCTGGCGCTGGCCTGGGCCACGCCGGGCACCGCCATGCACCGAGACAGACAGGTCGCCCAGAGCGCTGTCGGGGCGCTGGACTTCCTGTACGAGCACGCCTACCACGAAGGGCTCGACCGGCGAGGCAGCAACTGGTTCTGGTGGGAGATCGGCGTCCCGCGCGCGCTGACCGACACCTGCGCCCTGCTGTACGACGGCCTGCCCTCAGGCCGCCTCGAGCGGTGGCTGCGCCCCGTGCGCCGCTGGTGCCCCGACCCGGAGCGCCGCGTCAGCCACCCCGGCGTCGTCGAGACCGGCGCCAACCGCGCGGGCAAGGCCATGGCGGTGGCGATGCGCGGAGTGCTCACCCACGACGCCCGCCTCGTCAGGCGGGCCGGAAACGCGGTCTCCGACCTGCTGCGGCCGACCAGGGGCCCGGGCGACGGCTTCTACCGTGACGGATCGTTCATCCAGCACGACGTGTACCCCTACACCGGCAGCTACGGCGTGGACTACCTGGAGAGCGTGGCCAAGCTGATCGCCATGCTCTCCAGCTCCCCGTGGGAGATCACCGGAACCGGCAACGTCTACGACCTCGTGGATCGCTCGTTCGTGCCGTTCGTCTTCGACGGGCTGATGATGGACTGCGTACGCGGCCGGCAGATCTCGGTGCAGGGCCACCGCGACCACCACTCGGGACACAAGGCGGTCGAGGCCGTCCTCACCCTGCTGGAGACGGCGCCCGAGCGCCATGCCCGGCGGTGGCGGCCGCTGGTCAAAGGCTGGCTCACCCGCAACCAGGTCATCCCCTACGGCACGCTGGCACCGCCGGCGAGCATCGCGAGGGCCACGGCCCTGCTGGAGGACCCGTCGGTGCCGGTCGGCCCGCGCACGACGGGCACGTACGTCTTCGCCGACATGGACCGGGTCGTGCACCGCCGTCCCACCTGGGCGTACGCGATCGCGATGAGCTCGCAGCGCATCGGCGCCGCCGAGGCCATCAACCGGGAGAATCTGCACGGCTGGTACACCGGCGACGGCATGACCTACCTCTACACCGGCGATCTGACCCACTGGAACGACGACCTGTGGCCCACGATCGACCCGTACCGGCTGCCGGGCACGACGGTCGACACCCGCAGACGCGCCGATCTTCCGCACGACCACCGTCGCCTGCCCGCCACCCCGTGGGCGGGCGGCGTGGCACTCGACGGCGAGTACGGCGTGGCGGCCATGAGGCTGATCGCCGGTGGCTCCTCACTGCGGGCCAAGAAGGCGTGGTTCCTGCTCGACGACGCGGTGATCGCCCTCGGCGCCGGCATCACCGCCTCCGACGGCCGCCGTGTCGAGACCATCGTGGAGAACCGCAACACCCACGACCGGCATCCACCGCTGACCCGGGGCGACGGCTGGATCCACCTGCCCGGGGTGGCCGGCTACGCGCTGCTCGACGGCGCCGAGGCGAAGGTGATCCGCACAAAGCGCACCGGCCGCTGGCGCGACATCGACAAGGGCGCCACCACCGGTGGCGACACCTCCGCTGTCACCAGGCACTACACGACGATCCTCATCGACCACGGCGTCGATCCCCGCAAGGCGCGCTACGCCTACGCCGTACTGCCCGACGCCTCCATCACGCAGATGGAGGCCTACGACGGGCGGATCGAGATCCTCGCCAACTCCGCGGCGGTGCAGGCCATCTCGCGCGACGGTGTGACCGCCGCCGTCTTCTGGCGTGCGGGGAGGGTCGAGACCCCGGATGGGCCGCTCGCCGTCGACGGTCCCTGCACGCTGCTGGTCCACCGCGCCGGCAAGCGGGTACGGCTCGCGGTCTCCGACCCGTCCAGGACCGTCGACGAGGTGAGGATCACGTTGCCCTGGCCGGTGAGATCGGTCAGGAAGAGCGACCGCAGCGTGCGCAGGGCCAGGACCGCGCTCACGGTGGAAGTGGGCGGCAGCCGCGGGCACGCCCACACCGCGGAGGTGTGGGTCTGACTCCGAAAACCGCTCGTCCAGATCTGCGATCCGGTGTTCCGGCGTGAGTTCTGTCCGGTCGACGTTATTTCGGAGGTTTCGACGAAATCGGACTTACCCAAACCGTTGGGTCCGGTGGCGACGACGAGGCCGTTGCCCTGGGGGAGGGGGATCGTTCGTGGCGCGGTGCTCGGGATGCCGGCCCGATGAATCTTTCAAAGGTGCCTGATGCGGCGCGCGACCGGCAGACCGAAACATCAGGCATACGCCTTCCGGTCCGGCGTCCGTAGGAATCGCGTCAACGCCGCTGGTTGCACGTTCTACCCGGCGGTCGTTCCCCTGAAGAACACCGAATTGACCGGCGGTGGATTCGGTCTTCGGGATCTCGCCGCCGTGACGGTTGTGGCTCTGTTGAAATCGCTCGGCCGTTGACCGTGTCGTGCGAAGGATGCTGAATTCGCGGTGGCCGATGTCAGAAGCATTGAGGAGGAACGGCGATGTTCGCTGCGAAACTGGTTCGTCGAGGGCTGGCGCTCGGATCCGCGCTGGTCGTCACCGGCACGTTGGGCATCGTAGGCCTTGCGCAGCCCGCCGCCGCGACCACCGCCGTACTGCATGCCACGGTGGACTGCGTCAGCTCCAACCACTTCGGAGACATCCGCGACTGGTATCCCTCGAACGTGCGGCTCCACACCTCACCGCCCTCGGCGACCCCCGGCCTGGTCGCGGTCCCCGCCACGCACGCGTTCCAGTTCACCCAGACGCTGCCCGACGGGGCCACGTCCATGGGGGTCACGGCCCAGTGCAGCAGCGGCCACTACCCGTACGGCGACTTCAGCGGGTCGGCCGGCCTCACCGGCATTCCCGCCGGAACGACCGGCATCACCGCGAGCTGGGCCTGCTCCGCGGCACCGGTCTCCCCCGGGCCATGGCTCACCAACTGCAACCTGCAGTCGGTGTCGTTCAGCTAGATCTCGTTACGTTCCACGCGAGACCGCACGTCTCCGGTCAGGCCCGATCCGGGCGATGTGACGCCCCCGGGAGGACGGCCATGCGGCAGGTCGCACATCAGTTCCGCCGTAGGCTGCCCCAGGGAAAATCATTCGGAAATGAACCTTTCATACGTTTTGTGGCGTATGGCCAGCTCCAGGCCGGTCTCCCTTCGAGAGCCGTAGATCACTGTTGCCCCCCAATGCGGATTGGGCGACGGTGGGGACCCTCTGGCGTGAGAACTCCGCCCTCACTCGGCGCGCCAGGACCCGTCCCCCGGCACTCGAAAAGGAGACCTGTACCCGATGAGGTCACGTACGCTCCGACTCCTGCGCGACCAGGCACACGTGTCCGACGTCGCATCCCTCCACCGGATCCCGGTCTGGCGGATGGTCGTCGCGGCGCTGGTCGCGGTCGCGACCGCGCTCGCGCTCACCACCGTGACGGCGGGCCCCGCCGCGGCGCACGGCTCGATCAGCGACCCGCCCTCGCGTAACTACGGCTGCTGGGAGCGCTGGGGGGGTGACTTCCAGAACCCGGCGATGGCCCAGCAGGACCCCATGTGCTGGCAGGCCTGGCAGAGCAACCCCAACGCGATGTGGAACTGGAACGGGCTGTTCCGCGAGGGCGTCGGCGGCAACCACCAGGCCGCGATCCCCGACGGGCAGCTGTGCAGCGGCGGCCGGACCGAAGGCGGCCGCTACAACTCCATGGACACGGTGGGCGCGTGGAAGACCGTGGACCGTCCCGCCTCGTTCACGATGAACCTGCTGGACCAGGCCTCGCACGGCGCGGACTACATCCGCGTCTACGTCACCAAGCAGGGCTTCAACCCCAAGACCCAGCAGCTGAAGTGGAGTGACCTGGAACTCGTCAACCAGCTGGGCAGCAGGCCCACCGGCACCAGCACGGCCATCCCGGTGAACGCGCCCGGCCGTAGCGGCCACCACATCGTCTACACCGTCTGGCAGGCCAGCCACCTCGACCAGTCGTACTACTTCTGCAGCGACGTCAACTTCACCGGCGGCACGGACCCCGACCCGACCCCCACGCCGACCCCGACCCCGACCCCGACTCCCACCCCGACCCCCACGCCCACCCCGACCCCGGGCCCGGGCGGCTGCTCGGCCACCTACCGCGTCACCTCCCAGTGGTCCGGCGGCTTCCAGGCCGACGTGAGCGTGACCGCCGGCTCCAGGGCGATCACCGGCTGGACGGTGAACTGGACCTTCGCCAACGGTGAGAGGGTCAACTCGGCGTGGAGCGCGACCGTGACCACCAGCGGGTCCGCGGTCAGCGCCCGCAACGTCGCCTACAACGGTTCACTGGGCGCCGGCGCCTCCGCCAGCTTCGGATTCACCGGCTCCGGCACCGGCGGCACCCCCACCCTCACCTGCACGGCGACCTGACCCCCTCCCCCCGGGCACGCACGCGCCGGCCCGCCACCTCCCGGTGGCGGGCCGGTTCAGTGTCCTCATCATCCGCCGTTCGCGGCCCCGAGGCGTTCCCGCACCGGACTCCCGGCCTCCCCGCCGCGCGGGACCAGGGCGGCGCCGAGCAGGGAGAGCGCGCAGGCGGCCCAGAAGACCGCGGGCAGGCCCGCGAGGGAGGCGACCAGGCCGCCGGCCGCGGCGCCCAGCGGCATGGCGCCCATGCCGATCAGGCGGCAGGTGGCGTTCACCCGCCCGAGCAGGCCGTCGGGGATGAGCCGCCGGCGCAGCGAGACGGAGACGACGTTGGTGACGGCGTTGGCCGCGCCGATGCCCGCGGCGGCGGGGAAGACCGCGAGCGGGGAGGGCACGAGCAGCGGCACCAGCAGCAGGAGCCCTTTGAGCAGCGTGACGCCCACCAGGGCGCCGTTCTCACCGGCCGGCCGGGTGAGCCGCCCGGCGAGCACCGAGCCGGCCACCGCCCCCGCCGCCGGCGTGGCCGCCAGGAAGCCGTACTGGCCCGGGGTGAGCCTGAGCCCCACGCGGGAGCCGCCGCCGACCACCCACAGCACGAAGACGGCGAAGTACGCGCCGTAGGCCAGGTTGAGCACGCCGGAGTACGCGGCCAGGCCGCGCAGGGCGCGGTGCCCCACAGGTGGCGCATGCCGCCGCCGAGCATCTTCCGCATCCGCCTGGCCTGGGCGATGATCGCCCGATCGCCCACCAGGACCGACCCGATCGGCGCGCACAGGCCCTTCGACAGGCAGATCTGCACCGTGTCGGCGTAGAAGGCGATCTCCGCGGGGGTGACGCCCAGCGCGACCGAGGCGTTGAAGATGCGCGCCCCGTCCAGGTGCAGCGCCACCCCGTGCGAGCGCGTCAGCTGGGCCACCTCGGCGAGGTAGTCCAGCTGGAGCGGCGGGCCGCCGCACCGGTTCTGCGGCGTCTCCAGGCTGACCAGCGCCGGAGGCGTGATCTGCGGGTCGGCGCGGTCGACCGTGCACGCCTCGGCGATGTCCTCCAGGCTGATCGTCCCGTCCGGCAGGTTGGCGAGCGGCTCGTAGACGATGCCGCCGCACATCGACGCGTCCCCGGCCTCGTAGACGTACAGGTCGGATTCGTGGCCGACGATCGCCTTGCCGCCGCGGGTCCTCGCGGTGGCCTGCCCCCGCACGTTGACGCCGGCCGAGATGATCCGCCGGCAGTGGGCGGTTACCTCCCCGGGCGTGGAGCAGAGCACCACGCTCAGCGAGCCGGTGTCGTCGACGGGTTTGACGACGCACGGCAGGGCGATCCGCGACAGCGCGACCACGATCCGCGCGCCGACGGGCTCGCGCAGGGCCGGGTGCCGCCGCTGCCGGCCCTCGGCTTCACCGGCGTCGTCGTCACCGGCAGGGAACCGCTCGCCGGACTCCTCCCGTCACGGCACATCGCCCTCGCGTGTCTGAGATGAGACCCCATGAACGGGGTTGAAACAGAGATCAGGGTCCTGATCTGCTACTCGGAGAGACTGCTGCGCACGGCACTGTGCTCGATCCTCGCCGCCGAACCGGGGCTGCGCGTCGTGGGGGACGCCGGCGACGGGTTCGAGGCGGTCTCCCAGGCCAGGGGCCTGCGGCCGGACGTGGCCCTCGTCGACGAGCGGCTCACCGGCCTCGACGGCGTCCAGGTCACCGAGCGGCTCACCGGCCTCGACGGCGTCCAGGTCACCGAGCGGCTCCGCGCCGACCCGCTGGCGGGCTCGGTGCGCAGCGTCATCCTGACCGAGCACCCGGAGGCCATGTTCGACGCCGTGCGCGCCGGGGCCCGCGGCTTCCTGCTGCGCTCCAGCGCCCAGGACGAGCTGGTCGGGGCGATCAGGGCGATCGCGCGGGGGAGGCGTTCTTCGCGCCGCAGGTCGCCAGCAGCTTCCTGAGCCGCTTCGAGAACGGGCTCCCGTACCGCCCGCCCGAGGCCGTCAAGTCGCTCACCGAACGCGAGCACGAGGTGCTGGCCCTGGTCGCCGACGGGCTGAACAACACCGAGATCGCGAGCAAGCTGTACGTCAGCCAGGCGACCGTCGAGTTCCACGTGTCCAACCTCCTCAGCAAGCTCGACCTCCGCGACCGCCTGCAGATGGCCGTGTTCGCGCACAAGGCGGGCGTCGTGTGACGCCCGCCGGGCCGGCCCGCGCCCCCGCTGCGGACCGGCCGGGAACGGGACGCGTCACTCGCCGGGGCGGCAGACGGTGCCGGGGGCGGGGAGCGTCAGGTCGACGAGGTAGCGGGTGGCGTGGCCGATCACGCACCGGCTGGCGGGCCCGTTGTCGCCCGGCATGTACAGCACGTGCCCGGGACCGTCGTACCGGACGGTGACCGAACCGGGCACCGTCCCGGCCAGGCTCGCGGTCATGGCGTGGTCGGTCCAGGACCCGGCTCCCAGGAACGGCGGCAGGCCGCGGACGGGCAGCGGGCGGGACGGGTTGGCGACGGGCCGCGGCCAGCCGGAGCAGCCCAGCATGTCGAGCGGCGCGGCGCCCAGGTGGGGGGAGGCCTCCCGCATCCGGCGGGAGGCGTCGCGGAACCGGGCGTAGCCGGCATAGCCGCGGTCGTCGGGGCAGGTCATCGCCCGCGCGGCCGGTACCGCCCAGATCCGGGAGTTGCCGTTGACGGCATCCGCGAAACCGGAGGCGTCACCCTTCCTGAGCCTGTCCACCGACGCGGCGAAGGCCGACCACCAGGCGTTGTCCGGGCCCGGGTTCGCCTGGAAGCCCAGCAGCCTCAGGTGCCACCCGGTCAGCTTCCCCTCGCCGAGCTCCGGGGACGAGATCGGGATCGGGGAGCGGTCCAGCTTCTCGACGAGGGCGCGCCAGACCGCGCCCGCGTCCTCCTCGTGCAGCGCGCAGGCGCTGTCGGCCGCGCACCAGGCGACGAACCGCCCGAACATCCGCTCGTTGACGGAGACGTGGTCCAGGTGCAGCTTGGCCCATCCGTTGACCTGGTCGGCCGCCCCGTCGAGGTACATCGCCCGGACGCGCCCGGGGAACAGGCGCGCGTACGCGGCGGCGGGCACCCCTCCGTAGGAGTTGGCCATGAAGCTCAGCCGCCGCTCGCCCAGGGCCTCGCGGACCGCCTCCATGTCCCGTGCCACCGACAGGGAGTCGAGGTTGTCGAACAGGCCGCTGGAATCGGCGTCCCGGCACTCGCGCGCCGCCGCCTCCACCCTCGCCACCTGGGCCCGGTACTCCTCGCGGTCACGGGGCTCCAGCAGCTGCGGCCCCATCTTCCAGCACACCGCCGGCAGCCTCTCCCCGAGCCCGGTGTTGCGCGGGTTGTAGCCGACGAGGTCGAAGCGGCGGCGCAGCTCGGTGAGGCCGGGCGCCGAATCCTTCAGGTCCTCCACTCCCTCGGCCCCGGGGCCTCCCGGTATCTGCAGCACGCCACCGATCCGGTTCGCCGGGTCGGTGGCGGGAAGCCGCGCCAGATCCAGGGTGAGCTTCCGCCCGCGCGGCTTCCTCCAGTCCACCGGCACCGTGACGGTGGCGCACCGGATCCCCTCCGGGAGGTTCTCGCCCGCGCACGCCTTCCACTCCAGCCGTGAGGCCGTTCCCGACGCGGGTGCCGGAGCCCGCGCCGACTCCGTGGTGGGTGAGGCCGCGGGCGCCGGTCCTGTCGTGAGTGACGGCGTGGGCGAGGGCGTTCCGGCGGGGACGAGCAGCGCAGACGCCGCCACCAGTCCCGTGAACAACGGTCCGATCTTCCCGTACATCCGTGGCTCCTCTGTTCTGTCCGGACGGCGGTCGGTACGCCGTACGGTCGTCGTGCGCCGGTTCCCGGACACCGGCTCCCCTCCAGCGTCGCGAACCCGTCCGCCGGAGACCACGGGGACGTCCACCGGGAAACCTCGGGATATCCCCCACGGGCCCACCGGATGTCGGGCGGGAGCGGGGTGCGGCACGCTGGAGAAATGAGCCGTCCTCCCTCCGGCCCTCCGCCTCCGGCCGCGTCGTCCTCGCCCCCGCCCCCGGCGTCCCCGGCAGCGGTTCCGGCTTCACCGATGCCGGGACCGGGACCGATGCCGGGACCGGGATCGGGGCGGGTCTGGCGCGAGCTGGGCTACGCGCTGGCGGGGATGCCGCTGGCCGTCGCCGGCCTGGTCCTCCTGCTCGCCATGCTGCTTGCCGCGTTGTGGTCGACGGCGATCGTCGGCCTCCCGATGCTGGCCGTCGCGGTCCGCGGAGCCCGGTACCTGGGGGCGGTCCACCTCGGTCTGGCCCGCCTGCTGCTGGACGTCAGGACGCCCGCCCCCGCCCCCTTCAGGCCGGGTTCCGGGCCGATCGGCTGGTTCGTGTCGGCGCTCGGCGACGGGGTGGGGTGGCGGGCGGCGGTCTACCTGCTGGTCAAGCCCCTGACCGCGTTGCTCGCCCTCGGAGCCGCCGCCGGATTCTGGGGTGGCGGCCTGTGGCTGCTCTCCTATCCCGTCCGCTGGTCGCCGGGACCCGCCGGTGTCTGGGGTCCGCACGCCGGCACCTGGCCGGGCGTCCTGCTGCTGGGCGTGGCCGGTCTGGCGTTGCTCGCGCCGGCCCCCCTGGCGCTGCGGGCCGCGCTGCTCCCCGAGCGGCTCCTCGCGCGCACCCTGCTCGGCCCGACCAGGGTCTCGGCCAGGATCGGCCACCTGGAGGAGACGAGGGCCCGCATGGCCGAGGACGCGACGGCGACCCTGCGCCGGATCGAGCGCGACCTGCACGACGGACCGCAGGCCCGCCTCGTGGCGCTGGCGATGAGCCTGGGCATGGCGAAGGAGGAGCTCGCCGCCTCACCGGGGGAGGACCGGCTCCGGCAGGCGCGCGACCTGGTGGACGCCGCCCACCGCGACACCAAGGAGATCATCGCCGACCTGCGCCTGCTGATCCACGGCATCTACCCGCCCGTCCTGGACCAGGGACTGGAGGTCGCGCTCGCCATGCTCGCCACGCGCTTCGCGCTGCCCGTCGACCTCCGCGTCGACCTGCCCCGCCGTCCCCCCGCCGCGGTGGAGACGATCGTCTACTTCTGCACCGCCGAGCTGCTCGCCAACGTGGTCAAGCACAGCGGCGCGCGGCGGGCGATCGTCGAGGTGGGGGGACACGGCGGCCTGCTGCGGCTGCACGTCGGCGACGACGGGACGGGCGGCGCCTCGATGGGCGCCGGGACGGGACTGCCGGGGCTGGTGGCCCGGGTGGGCGTCGTGGACGGGCGGCTGGAGATCGACAGCCCTCCCGGAGGGCCTACGGTGGTCACCGTGGAGGTGCCGCTCCCCACCTGAACGGAGATCGCATGCGCGTCGTCGTCGCCGAGGACTCCGCGGTGCTCAGAGCCGGGCTCACCCTGCTGCTCACCACGAGGGGGCACGAGGTCCCCGCGGCCGTGGGCGACGGGGTCGCGCTGCGCGCCGCGGTGGACGAGCACCGGCCGGACGTCGCCGTGGTGGACGTGCGCATGCCGCCGACCCACACCGACGAGGGCCTGCGCGCCGCGATCGACATCCGCCGCGACCACCCCGGCATCGGGGTGCTGGTCTTCTCCCAGTACGTGGAGACGCGCTCGGCGACCCTGCTCCTCGCCGAGGACTCGCGAGGGGTGGGCTACCTGCTGAAGGAGCGGGTCGCCGACGTCGGCGACTTCCTGGCCGCGCTCTCCCGGATCGCCGCGGGCGAGACCGTGCTGGACCCGGAGGTCGTCACCCGGATGATGGCGACCGGCAGGCGCGCCGACACCCTCGACACCCTCACCCCCCGGGAGCGCGAGGTGCTCGTCATGATGGCCGACGGACGGTCCAACGGCGCGATCGCCGAGGCCCTGTTCCTGTCGTACGGGTCGGTGGAGAAGCACGTCACGCACATCTTCACCAAGCTCGGCCTGCCGCCGTCGCAGAGCGACCACCGCCGGGTGCTCGCCGTGCTGCGCTACCTGGAGTCCTGACCTCCCGTCGCGGCCTCAGCGGTGGTCACGCAGCCAGGCCAGCACCTGCGCGGCGTGCCCGTCGGGCGGGAAGACCGGGTAGAAGCAGTGCTCGACCACCCCGTCGCGGATCACCAGGGTGAGACGCCGCAGCAGCGTCATGCCCGCCACCCATGTCGTGGGCAGGCCGAGAGCGCCGGTGAGCTCCAGTGACGCGTCACTGAGCAGCGGGAACGGCAGGTGCAGCCGCTCGGCGGCCTCCCGCTGGTAGGCGGTGTCCTGGGTGGAGAGGCCGGCGACGGCGGCGCCGGCCGCGTGCAGCTCCCCGGCGTGGTCACGGAAGGCGCACGACTCGGGCGTGCACCCGCGCGCGCCGGGGATGAGGTCCCAGCCGGGAACCGGCGGGTCCTCTCCCGGGCGGCCGGTGCGCGGGTACGCGTACAGCACCAGCCGCTCGGCGCCGCCGGGCACCAGATCCACGCGGAACGGCTCCCCGTCCGTCGAGGGGAGGGAGAGCGCCGGCACCGCGGCGCCGGGCAGGTGGGCGCAGGCGCCGTCGTCCACGGGTACCGGCAGGCCGGCGGGCAGGACCGTCGGATCGTGGGGCATGAGCTCAGCCTAGGACGTCCCCGCGAGGCCGCCTCCGTGGTCCGTACGCGGGCACGGGCGGGCGGCCGGATCGGCGCACGTGTCAGGACACGGATTTCCCCGGCACGGCGATGGCGGTCACGACCAGGCCGTCGGACACCAGCCAGCGGCCCGTGAAGCCGGTAAGCTCCCGGCCCTCCACCCGGGGGCCCGGGACGAGGAGGCGGGCGGTGAACGTACCGGAGGAGGAGAAGGTGAGGTGGGCCTCCTCGAAGCCGAGCCAGCGCCTGGCCAGCGGGAACCACGCCTTGTAGACGCTCTCCTTGGCGCTGAACAGAAGCCGGCCCCAGTGCACGCCGTCGTCGAGCTCCGCGATGGCGGCCCGCTCCTCGGGCAGCGAGACCGCGGGCAGGACGCCGTCGGGGAGCGGCTCGTGGGGCTCCGCGTCGATGCCGACGGCCAGCGCCTCGAGGGAGACGGCCGCCGCGCGGTATCCGGCGCAGTGGGTGATGGCGCCCACCACCCCCGCAGGCCACCCGGGGGCGCCGCGCTCGCCGGGCAGGATCGGCACCGGGGGCAGTCCCAGATCGGCCAGGGCCCGGCGGGCGCAGTGGCGCGCGGTGCCGAACTCGCGGCGCCGCTTGTCCACCGCGCGGGCGACGGCCGCCTCCTCCTCGGGGAACAGCACGACGTCGGGCGGGTCCTCGAAGCACTCCGAGCTCGCCACCCACGACGGCAGGATCTTCTCGATCATGCGACGGGCCGAGGGGCGGGCAGGATGCGCCGCAGCTGGCCGGGCGCGGTGGGCCTGGGACGCCACTCGCGGGGATAACCCAAGGAAACCTCCTCGAAGCGGACACCGTCGTGCCAGGTGGTCCGGGGGATGTGCAGGTGGCCGTAGACGACCGTGGCGGCGTCGAAGCGCAGGTGCCAGTCGGCGGTGCGCTCGGTGCCGCACCAGATCGCGAACTCCGGGTGGTACAGGACCAGGGTGGGCTCGCGTACCAGAGGATAGTGGTTGACCAGCACCGTCGGAACCCCGGGCGGCCTGGCCTCCAGGCGCCGTTCGGTCTCGGCGATCCTGGCGTCGCACCAGGCGTCCCTGGTCGGGTACGGGTCGGGGTGGAGCAGCATCTCGTCGGTGCAGACCACACCCTTGTCGTACGCGATGGCGAGCGCCTCCTCCTTCGTCGCGACGCCGGGCATGCGGAAGGTGTAGTCGTACAGCACGAACAGCGGGGCGACGGTGACCGGGCCGCCGGGGCCGGTCCAGGTGAGGTAGGGGTCCTCCGGCGTCGCCACCCCCAGGTTCCGGCACACCTCGACCAGGTGCCGGTAGCGCTCCTCGCCACGCAGCTGGACGGGGTCGCTGGGATGGGTCCACAGCTCGTGGTTGCCGGGCGCCCACACCACCTTCTCGAACCGTCCGGCGAGCAGTCCCAGGGCCCATTCGACGTCGGAGACCTTCTCGGAGACGTCCCCGGCGACCAGCAGCCAGTCGGAGGCGGAGGTGGGCCGCAGCTCCTCGACGATGCTCCGGTTCTCCTGGTAGCCGATGTGCAGGTCGCTGATGGCCAGCAGTGACGTCATGCGCGGCCCGTCCCCGGAGAACCGGTGGCCCGAGCGGGCCGGACGCCGCGCGCCGGCGGCGTGAGGGCCCCCGCCGTCCCCTCGTTCGTTTCCACGTTCCCAAGCACCGCCGCCTCCGTCTCGCCCGCTTCCCGGGCGCGGTCACGAACTCGTGATCGCCGAGCAAAAGAACCCTCTCACGACCGCTCCCGGCGGCACACCCCACCCCGCCGCGAAGGCACCGAGTACGGCGATACTCATGCGGCCGGGGGAGGCGGCGGCGATTCTTGACGTATGACGACATTCGACAGCATGCCCCAGTGCTGCATCGCACCCCCCGACCTGCTCGAGGCGGTCGCCGGCCAGGGAACCCCCGAGGAGCGGGAGGCCGCGCTCAGGACCCTGGCCACCTCGGAGAACGCCCGTGCGCAGCGCGCGTCGTTCGCCGGCGCGCTGCGCCAGCTCAACCTCACCGTCGCCGACGTGGCGCCCGCCCCCGGCATGGTGCGCGCGGTCTACGACGTCGAGAACGGCGGGGACTTCGACCTGCCCGGCCGCAAGAGGCGCGGGGAGGGCGACGGGCCGTCCGGTGACGCGGCGGTCGACGACGCCTACGACGGGGCGGGCATCACCTACGACTTCTACCGGAAGGTCTTCGAGCGGGACAGCATCGACGGGCGGGGACTGGAGATCGTCTCCTCGGTCCACTACGGGACCGACTACGACAACGCCGCCTGGATCGGCTTCCAGATGATCTACGGTGACGGCAGCGGGCAGATCTTCACCAAGGGCTCCCTCACCAGGGCCGTCGACATCGTGGCGCACGAGCTGACCCACGGCATCACCCAGTTCACCGCGAACCTGGTCTACAGCAAGCAGTCCGGCGCCCTCAACGAGTCGTTCTCCGACGTCCTCGGGTCGCTCGCCAAGCAGTACAGCCGCGGGCAGACCGCCGAGCGGGCCGACTGGCTCATCGGCGACGGCATCCTGGGCAGCGCCCTGCGGGGGACGGCCCTGCGGTCGATGAAGGCGCCGGGAACCGCCTGGTCGACCCCCTCCGGGGGACGCGACCGCCAGCCGGGGCACATGCGCGACTACGTGGACCTGCCCGACGACGGCAACCCCTCCAACGACCACGGAGGCGTCCACATCAACTCGGGCATCCCCAACCACGCCTTCTACCTCGCCGCCACCGCCATCGGCGGCAACGCCTGGGAGCGCGCCGGACGCGTCTGGTACGTCACGCTCACCGAGCGGCTCCGGCCGCGCTCGGACTTCCGGGAGGCCGCGGAGGCGACCGTGGAGGTGGCCGGGGAGCTGTTCGGCGCGGACGGGGACGAGCAGAGGAAGGTGCGCGCCGCGTGGCAGCAGGTCGGGGTCCTCTAGGAAGGGTCTCCCGTGGCGGGGAACCGCGGACGGGTCCGGGCGCGCCCCGTCAGTCGTGGTCGGCGCAGCAGGGCGTCGGGTTCGGCACCTCGGCGGGCATGAGGCGCCCGCCCGAGGCCGGCATGGTCAGCAGGACCACGTGCCCGCCGCGCAACTGCGGCCGTACGTGGTCGTTGGTCGTGACGAGCGTGTCCGGCGCCGGCTCCTCCGCCTGCGCCAGCACGACGACGCGGTCGATCGCCGAGCGGGCCAGCACCTCGGCCACGCTGAGCGTGCCGGTGAGTTCGGCCCGGCCGGGGAACACGACCAGGCGCCCACCGGACCCGGCGGCGTGCTCGGCCGCGGCGAGCGCGGCCCCCTCCGCCAGATCCTCCGGGCCGGTACGGCTGTCACCGAACGTGGCGCCCACCCCGGCGGGGAGCGCGGCCAGGTCGACGGCCTCCCGGACGGCGAGGGAGCAGGCGACGTGCGGCGGTCCGCCTGCGGTGCGGACGAAATGCGTGCAGCCCACGGTCCCGGCCGGGAGGCCGAGCGCCTTCTCCACGTCATGAAGAAGGTGCTCGGCCTCCGCGACCGTCCGCGAGCCTCCGTCGAGGCCGAGGATCATCCGCGCGGCACGACCCAGATCGGGTTGCTGTAGAACCACAGGTCCTTCCAGGGGTCGCCGTCGCCGAAGACGTCGATCTGGGGCCCGGCCGGGTCGATCGCCGCGCCGAGCAGCCCGGGCGCGCTGCGGTTGCCGTCGGTGCCGCGCAGCCGCACGTAGACCGGCCGGTCGACGGCGCCGAGCTGGTAGGTGAACGTCACCGTCCCGGTGTTCCTGCCGACCTCGAAGGACTTCACGACCTTGGTGGCCGAGGTCGTGAAGACGTCCTTGTCGGCCGCGGGGCCGGTGACGTCGCCCTGGATGACGTCCACGCGGGCCAAGGTCGGGACGTACTGCGCCCAGTTCGGCTGGTTCGCCAGCGTGATCTCGATGACGAGCTCGACCTTGGCGCCCTTGCGGACATGCAGGGTGTCGCCGAGCGAGACCCCGCGCTGCCCCCTGCCGGCCTGCCGGGCGCGCACGACCAGGGCGCTGATCAGACCGCCGTGGTCCACCCACACGCGGCCCTCTCGGAGACCGTCCATGACCGCGGTGTAGGAGAAGTCCTTGGCCCCGACGTGGGTCCGGCTGTAGAAGCCCGGCCAGAAGTCGCCGGCCGCCAGGTTCTGAGAGCCCCGGTAGACGGGGTCGTCGTATTTGCCGTTGGCGTTGAAGTCGCTGCCCGGCCCGCGGTCGCTCATGTCGGCGTAGACCGAGTGCGAGTCGGAGTTGGCGGTGATCCAACAGCTCTTGCCCTCGGCGAGCAGGCTGTCCCACAGCCCTCCGACGGTCGAGGTCATCCAGTCGAAGCCGCCGAAGGTCTTGTAGCTCTCGGCGGGGTACGCGGGGAACGAGTCAGCGCCCGGGTTGCTGTCGTAGAAGCCGCGCCCGCCGCCCGGCCCGTGCGGCTTGGGGATCCCCGCCGCCTGGTGGCCCGGCGCGCCCTCCATACCGACGGCGATGCCCGGCTGGGCGTCGCGCCAGGCCCGGATCTCGTGCGGGGAGTCGAGCCCCTTGCGCGAGGGGTGGTTGGCGAAGAACAGCGCGGCCTCGACGCGGCGCCGCCTGACGGCGTCCGCCAGGAAGTTCAGCCCGGCGATGGCGAGGGCCTCGTTCTGCGGGGTGGAGGCCCCGGCGTTCTTCACCCCGCCGTCGAAGGAGTTCTCGAACTCCTTGAGGGTGGCCACCTCGTTGCGGCCGGGGGCCACGAACACGGTGCCGTGCTCGGCGCCCGGGATGTTCCACTCCAGCCCCTGGAAGACCAGGGCGTCCTTGACCGCCTGCCGCGCGGCGACGATGTCGGGGTTGACCTTGTCCACACCGATCTTGGCGTGGGTGGTGCCTCCGTGGTCGGTGATGACCATCCAGTCCAGCCCGTACGCGTTTCCGTGCTGGACCTGGTCGCTGACCTTGTAGATCCCGTCGGAGCTGTACTGGGTGTGGATGTGGTGGTCGCCCGCGAGCCAGAGGTAGCCGTCGCGCGGCTCGGGCCCGCGCGTGACCCGCGCGGGGGTGGCGGCCGCGGCCTGGCCCTGCGTGCCGAGAACGCCGGCCGCGCTCAGGCCGGCGCCCAGCAGTCCCGCGCGCCGGAACATCTGGCGCCGCGACAGCTGCCCGGGGGAGAGCTCGGCGTCGGGAACCGAGAAGTCCACGACCGGAGCCATGTCACCCTGGTCGAGGGCGTGCTCGGCACCGTGAGAGTGGTCGTGCGGGTGAGCATGAGTGTGATCGTGAGGGTGATCGTGCCCGTGGCCCATGTCGTGCCTTTCCATTCCCGCCGGAGAGATCTTGCTCCGGCTACGCATGGACCCTCGCAAAAGCATCTGAACCGTACGTTAACTGGTCATATCTATAGAGGGGTGAACTGCTGGCGGCCGGCCGACGCCCGGGTCGCGCGGGCCGGTCTAGGATCACTCTCATGAAGGTCTCGATCGTCCGGGGTGGCGGCATCGCCGGTCTCGTCACGGTCATCACGGTCGACTCCGCGTCGCTGGCGCCGGAGGCCGCCACCGGGTTGCGCGCCAGGGTGGAGCTGGCCGGGCTGTCCGGCCCGCCGGAGCGGCCGGGGCCCCCGGAGGGCCGGGCGACCGGGCCCGACCGCTTCGACTACGAGCTGACCGTCGAGGACGGCGGCCGCGTGCTCACGACGCGTGCCCGCGAGGGCGACCTTCCCGGCCCGCTCCGCGCGCTCATCTCGTACGTGACCTCGCTGCCGGAGCGGCAGGAACGGATCGGCCCGCCCGGCTGAGCTCCGTTTCACCCCTTCTGTCCGCTTTAACCCTTTTGTGCACCTCCTTGCTCGCCTAAAAGCGGGCCTGACCATGCGAAACTCCGCGCCGTCACCGGTTTTGGCGCGAGAATTTCCATGTAACGGTTCCCCGATGACACGATCCGCCGATGTGTGCAGGTCACAGGGGTGGCGGGATTCCCCGGCGCCTGCTGGCTTTATTACACCTTGGCGGCAAATGTGGGCACGACTGGATTGTTGGTGCGCGTGAAATCACATTTGCGGGGAGCTCTTCGGATATACGGAGGTATATGTGAAACGCGTCATCATCACCGCAGCTGTCGCCGCCCTCACGGCAGCCGCGCTGGTGCCCCCGGCGCAGGCCCGGCAGGTGATCGCCGAACCGGGCGCGGAAGCCGAGTACGTCGTCCTCTACACGGAGGGCGCGCGTTCCGCGGACGCCCAGCGGGCCATCAGGGCGGCGGGCGGAAGCATCCTCAAGGAGAACGCCGCGGTCGGCGTCGCCACCGTCACCACGACGAACGCCCGCTTCGCCGAGGCGGTGCGCGACGCCGCCTCGATCGACGACATCGCCCACAACCGGTCCATCGGCAGCGTGCCCACCGCCAGGCGGGGAGCCGCCGGCCTCGCCGTGCAGTCGAGGGCGGTGGAGAAGGCCGGTGACGGCGCGCCCGCCACCTCCACCTTCGGCAGGCCCGCACCCGCCGCGGAGCCGCTGTCGGAGCTCCAGTGGGACATGAAGCAGATCCACGCGACCGTGGACGGCTCCTACCGTCACCAGCAGGGCGACCCGGGCGTGCTGGTCGGTGTCATCGACACCGGCGTCGACGGCTCCCACCCCGACATCGCGCCGAACTTCAACCGCGAGCTGAGCCGCAACTTCACCGTCGACATCCCCGTCGACGCCAACGGCGACGAGATCGACGGCCCGTGCGAGGCCGAGCCCGACCGCTCGTGCAACGACCCGGCGGACGTCGACGAGAACGAGCACGGCACGCACGTGGCGTCGTCGATCGCCTCGCCCGTCAACGGGCTCGGCACCTCGGGCGTGGCGCCCAAGGTCTCGATCGTGAACCTGCGGGCCGGCCAGGACTCCGGATACTTCTTCCTGCAGCCCAGCATCGACGCGCTGACCCACGCCGGTGACGTCGGCATCGACGTGGTCAACATGAGTTACTACGTCGACCCGTGGCTGTTCAACTGCGTCGACAACCCGGCGGACTCCCCGGCCGACCGGCAGGAACAGGCCACGATCATCAAGGCCATGCAGCGGGCGCTCACCTACGCGCACGACAGGGGGGTGACCCTGGTGTCCGCGGCGGGCAACGGCGCCTCCGACTACACCAAGACGATCGTCGACGCCTCCAGCCCCGACTTCGCCAGCGTCCCCGGCGAGTTGCCCTACTCACGCACGATCCCCCCGAGCTGCGTCTCCATGCCGAGCGAGGGCAAGCACGTGATCTCGGTCTCCTCGACCGGCATCAGCAAGCGCAAGTCGTACTACTCCGACTACGGCAACGGCTACGTCGACGTCTCCGCCCCGGGCGGCGACGTCTACGACACCGCCGACAACCACCGCGACGTCACCAGGGCGACGCTGGCGGCCTATCCCCGGTCCGTGGCCGAGGCGCGCGGCCAGCTCAACCCCGACGGCACGCCCAACGTCACCAACGTGGTCCGCAGCTGCAAGAGCGACGTCTGCGCCTACTACGTGTACCTCCAGGGCACCTCGATGGCCTCCCCGCGCGCCGCCGGGGTCGCCGCGCTGATCGTGAGCAAGTACGGCCAGCGCGACCGGGCGCACGGAGGCAAGAAGCTCCACCCGGCCGTCGTGGAGACGGTCCTCAAGGGCACCGCGACCAGGACGGCCTGTCCCACCCCGCCCGCCTACACCTACACCAGGCACCTGCCGGACGGCACCACGGCGACCTCGACGCACACCTGCGAGCGAGGCGCCCTGAGCAACGGTTTCTACGGCTACGGGATCGTCGACGCCCTCAGGGCGGTCCGCTGATCCGAACCCGGTGCCCGGCGTCCGCCTCACGGCGGGCGCCGGGCCTCGCCGTTTTTACGCCTTCTTGCGCGATGGGTTGATTTACCCGAAGCCCGGTCCGGGGATGGGTCGTCAGACGCCATCGGTCGCCATCGGGTCATGGCCGTACGCCTGCCGCCGGCCAGACGCATCCGAACGCGGTCTCGCTTGCGAAGTCCTTCGTGGACGTTAAGGAGTGATGCCCATGGCCGCCGTCACGTGTGAGACCGATCGGCCCGGTGAGCGGATCGACCCCCCTGCCGGGCGGGAGGCGACCTCGCCGGCCGGTCGCGGAGACTCGGCGACGAGGAGGAGCGCGTGAGCCAGGCGGTGGTGATCGGCGCCGGTCTCGGCGGGCTGGCCGCCGCGGTCCGGCTGGCCGCCGCCGGGCGGGACGTCACGATCGTGGAGGCGAACGACGTGCCGGGCGGCTGCTGCGGCACGGCCACCCTCGGCGACTACCGCTTCGACACCGGCCCCTCGGTGCTGACCATGCCGGAGGTCCTGGCCGACGTCTTCGCCGCCGCGGGGGAGGACATGCAGAGCATGCTCCCGCTGCGGCGGCTGGACCCGTACTACCGGCTGCGCTACCACGACGGCTCCCACCTGGACGTGGTGGCCGGCGAGGACGCCATGGCCGAACAGGTGCGCGCGCTGAGCGGTGCCGCGGAGGCCGAGAGGTACCGGCGTTTCCGCGCCAGGCTCGGCGAGCTGTTCGACGCGGAGTGGCCCGCCTTCATCGACCGTGACATGACACGGCTGCGTGACCTCGCCCGGCCGCGCGTCCTGGCCCGTATCGCGGCGCTGGGCGGCTTCCGCAGCCTGGACTCCCTCGTCAAGAGCCACCTCACCGACCACCGGCTGGTCAAGGCGCACACCTTCCAGGCCCTGTACGTGGGCCTGCCGCCCCGGCAGGCGCTCGGCATCTACGCGGTCATCGCCCACATGGACACCGTCGGGGGCGTCTTCTTCCCGCGCGAGGGCGGGATGCACGCCATCCCGCGCGCCCTGGCCGCGCTGGCCGAGAAGGCGGGCGCGCGCATCCGGTACGGCGTGCGCGCCGTCAAGGTGGAGGCCGGGTCCTCCGGCGTCTCCGGGGTCAGGCTCGACACCGGGGAGCGCCTGGCCGCGGGGAACGTCGTGGTCGCCTGCGACCTGTCCCGCGCCCACACCGGGCTGCTGCCCAAGGGCGCGGGCGACTGGCGGCTCCGCCGCCCCCGCTACTCGCCCTCCTGCCTGGTCCTGCACTTCGGCCTCGACCGTCGCCTGGCCGGGCAGGCGCACCACACCCTGCACTTCGGCAGGGAGTGGGACGCCACCTTCGCCGCGCTGCGGGCCGGGCGGCCGCAGCCCGACCCGAACCTGCTGGTCACCTACCCCGAGTCCGACACCGGCGCCGCGCCGCGTGGTCACGCCACCCTCACCGTGCTGGAGCCCACGGCCAACCTGCGCGGCGGCGCCGACTGGGACCGGCTCACCCCGCGGCTGGAGGACCGCCTGCTCGGCAGGCTGGCCGACCTCGGTTACGGCGACCTGTCCTCCGCGCCGAGGCTCACCCTCGACCCGCCCGCCTGGGCGCGGCTCGGCCACTCGGCGGGCACCCCGTTCGCCCTGGACCACCGCTTCACCCAGACGGCCTGGTTCCGGCCCGCGGGCGCGGCCAGGCGAGTCCCGGGGCTGCACTTCGCCGGAATGTACACCGCGCCGGGAGTGGGGGTGCCCCCGGTGCTGATCTCCGGCCGGCTCGCCGCGGAACGCGTACTGGAGACCCCCCGATGACCCTCACCGCGAGTTACGAACTGTGCCGCAGGCTCAACGCCCGCCACGGCCGTTCCTACTACCTGGCGACCCTGCTGCTGCCCGCCTGGAAGCGCCCGCACGTGCACGCCCTGTACGGCTTCGCGCGCTACGCCGACGAGATCGTGGACTCCTTCACGATGACCGGCGACAGGGCGCGGGCGCTCGACGGCCTGTCCTCCCGGCTGGCCGTCGTCCTGGCGGGCGGGAGCACCGACGACCCGGTGCTCCCCGCGTTCGCGCAGACCGTGCGTTCCTTCGGCGTCGACCACGGCGACATCGACGCGTTCCTGTACTCGATGCGGACCGACCTGACCGTCACCCGCTACGCGACCTACGACGACCTGCTCGTCTACATGGAGGGCTCGGCCGCGGTGATCGGCACCATGATGCTGCCCGTCCTCGAACCGCTGCCCGGCATGGAGGACAAGGCCCGAGAACCGGCCCGCCAGCTGGGGCTGGCCTTCCAGCTGACCAACTTCCTGCGCGACGTCGCCGAGGACCTGGAACGCGGCCGGGTCTACCTTCCGATGGAGGACCTGGACAGGTTCGGGGTGACGGTGGCCGACCTGGGGCGCGGCGTCCCCACCCCGGCCCTGCGCGAGCTGCTGGCCTTCCAGACCCGGCGGGCCAGGGACCACTACGCGCGGGCCGAGGAGGGGTTCGACATGCTGACCCCCTCCTCCCGGCCGTGCATCCGCGCGGCCTTCCAGCTGTACGGCGGCATCCTCGACCGGATCGAAACCGCCGGCCACGACGTCCTCGGCGCGAGGGTCGTCGTGCCCCGGCGGCGAAGACTGGCGATCTTCGCGCGGCACCTGCTCGCGGCGTCCGCGGCCGACCGCGCCGAGCGCCGCCTGATCGCCGAGATCCCGTGAACAGGCCTGCTGGAGCGGTCGCGGGGGCCTCCAACACCGTCGTCAGGAGGGCGTGATGTCGGAACCTGTGGTCGTCGACGCGATGGGCGGAGACCACGGACCGGTCGAGACGGTCGCCGGAGCGGTGGCGGCCCGGCGCGAGCTGGGGATCCCCGTGCTGCTGGTCGGCAGGGCGGCGGACATCCGTGCCGAGCTCGACCGCCACGGCGCCGTCTCCGAGATCGATGTGGTGCACGCCGAGGACGTCGTCCCGATGGCCGAGCGGGGCGCGGGGGCGGTCTCCTCCGCCACGACCAGCCTGACGGTCGGCTGCGATCTCGTACGGCGCGGAGCGGCGTCGGCGTTCGTGTCGGCCGGATCCACCGGCGCGGTCGTCTCGTGCGCCATCCGCGGCATCGGCCGCGCCACGGATGTCCTGCGGCCGGCCCTGGCCATCGCGCTGCCCTCGGTCACCGGCGGCGCCACCGTGCTGATCGACGCGGGGGCGACCTCCGACCCCACCCCGGAGATGATCGCCCAGTTCGCGCTGCTCGGCGTCTCCTACGCCCAGCTCGTGCTCGGCGTCGCCGACCCGTCGGTGGGCCTGCTGTCGATCGGCTCGGAACCGGGCAAGGGCAACCGGCTGACGCGCAGGGCCGGCGAGCTGCTTCCCGGCCTGCCGTTCCGCTTCCACGGCAACGTGGAGGGCCACGACGTGCTCGCGGGCACCGTGGACGTGATCGTCACCGACGGCTTCACCGGCAACGTGGTGCTCAAGAACGTCGAGGGCTCCGTGCGGGCCGCGCTGACGCTGGTGGCGCGGTCCGGTGTCGCCGGGGCCGAGGAGCTGCGGGAGGTGGCCCGCCGCTACGACCCCGAGACCCACGGCGGGGCGGCGCTGCTCGGGCTGAGCGGCACCGTCGTGGTCGCGCACGGCTCCTCGCGGGCGGCGACGATCGCCCGCGCCTGCGCGGTGGCGCACGACCTCGCCGAGGGCGGGGTCGTCACCCGCTTCGGGGAGCACCTCGCCGCGGAACCCGCCTGTTGAGCGGGAACGGGCGGCCGGGCGGAGCGGGCCGGGTCAGGCCAGCGGGTCGGCGCCGTCCCAGGTGCCCTCGCTGGCGTACGGGGAGAACCGGGCGAACAGCTCCTCGGAGTACCAGTCCTCCGCGCGCGTCCTGCCGATCACCCGCCGGTGCTCCCGTCCCCGGTGCGCGAAGTCCCGCACCGCGGCGGCGTCGCGCCACAGCGAGAACGTGCCCTGCCTGGCCAGCGGCCACTCGCCGACGCCGACCGAGGCCAGGCAGCCGTCCTGTTCCGCCAGGAGGCGGTCCACCCCGGGGACCGAGCGGTAGAACGCCACCAGGCGGGAGGGTCGGATCGACGCGCGGGTCAGCACGGCGACGGGGCCGCCTGGGCCGCCGGGATCGCCGGGATCGGGTCCCCGCGCGCTCCCGGGAAGAAGGCCGGACGGGCTCGTGGGGAGAGGGCCGAACGGGTCCACCCCGTTCCAGCGGCCACGCGAGGCGAGGGGAGCCAGCCGTACCTGCCAGGACTCCCGAGCCTCACTTCGCCAGCGCTCCGCCACCGGGGAGTCGCCCAGGAAGCGGTCCAGGTCCCGCTCGTCGCGCCACACCGCCAGCAGGGCCCAGCGGCGCAGGTCCGCGCCCACGCTCATCGAGGCCCCGCGGCCGGAGCCGAGCAGCCGCCAGAACCTCAGTCCCGGCGTGCTCCCCAGCACCGGCCGGTCGAACGCCATATACCGCATAGCCCTCATATCCACATATTTCGTGAGATGGAAGGAAGCGATGGTTCCCCTGCTCGTCTCGGTCATCGGCGGCTACCTTCTCGGATCCGTGCCGGTCGCCGTGCTGGTCGCCCGCGCGCACGGGTTCGACCCCCGCGAGGTCGGCGACCGCAACCCCGGCTTCTGGAATGTCCGGCGGCGGCTCGGCTGGCGGGCCGCCGTGCCGGTCTTCGCGGGCGACACGCTCAAGGGCACGCTCGCGGGGCTGCTCGGCCTGTGGGCCGGCGGCGCGCACCTCACCTGGCCCGGCGGGGTGAGCGGTGACAGCGTGCTGCCGGTGTATCTCGCGGTGGCCGCCGCCATGGCCGGGCACGCCTGGCCGGTCTTCGCCGGGTTCGCGGGCGGCCGGTCGGTCCTCGCCTTCGTCGGCGGCTTCGCCGTCATCTGCCCACCGGGTTTCCTGCTCGGGGTGGCAGCCCTGGTCGCGGTCGCCGTGGTGACGCGGTCCTTCGCGATCGGGGCGCGCGTCGGCGTCTTCGGCATCCCGCTGTTCCAGCTGCTCTTCGCGCCGGTCGTGTACGTGGCCGGGACCGGCCTGCTCATGTGCCTCATCGGGCTGCGCTTCGGTCAGGCGGCGCGGACCAGCCGCCCGTCGTGACCGGTGCCGTCTCCGGTCCCGGCCGCGCGTCCGGTCCAGGCAGGGTGCCGGATCCCGGCCGGTCGTCCGTCGCGGCCCCGCCGGAGCGGATGCCCGTCGTGCCCCGGCCTGACCGCGCGCCCGTCATGCCGGAGCCGGGGTGGGAGACCATCGTGGCGGCGGGATAGACGCGGCCCCGCCAGTTGCGCACCGGGCGGAGGGTGGCCTGCGTCAGCCGCAGGGCCGCCAGCGGGTCCAGCAGCGGGGAGAGCAGCACGCCCGGCCCCGGCCGCGTGTAGCTGCCGCGCAGCGCGCCGGCCAGCAGCAGCCGCACGGCCAGCAGGCCCAGGTCGAGCCGGGTGGGACGGCCGGCCACCAGCCGCAGCACGGGCAGCGCGGCGGCCAGCCAGACCACGGCCAGGTCGGCGGCCTGCCAGCCCGGCGCGGTGGCGTCGCGCAGCGACAGCGACCGCCCCCACTCCCGCCACACCCCGGCGGCCGAGTCGTGCATGTCGACCTCCAGCAGGCCCCCGGCGTCCAGGAACCCCACAGCCCAGCCGTCCGCCGCCAGGACCCTGGCCAGCGCCACGTCGTCGGCCATGTTCCCGCGTACCCGCGCGAACCCGCGGGCGTCCAGCATCGCCGTGCGGCGGAAGGCCGTGCACTGGCCGTTGGCCATCGCCCGGTGCGGGGCCGGGGGAGTGGCCGGCCCGATCGGGCCGAAGCGGTAGACCAGCGTCGCCAGGAACGAGGCGTGCAGCGCCTGCTCGACCGACCCGTCGCACACGAACCGGGGTCCCGCGCTCACCAGGTCGTATTCCCCCAGGGCCGCCGCGAGCGCGCCGAACAGTCCCGGCGCGGGCCGGGCGTCCGCGTCCAGGGTCACCACGACGTCACCCTCCGCCGCCTCGACGCCCTGCCGCAGCGCCCACTGCTTGCCCACCCAGCCGTCGGGGAGCGGCGCCCCCGTGACGACCTTCGCGCCGAGCCCGGCCGCCAGCCGTGCCGTGCCGTCGCGCGACTCGTCGTCGACGACGATGACCTCCGCGACGTCCGGATCGGCGAGCACCGCCGACAGGCACGGGCCGAGGCGGGCCTCCTCGTCGCGGGCGGGGATCACCACGGACACGCGCGGCGACGCCGTCCGTACGGGGGCCAGCGCGGGCCGGCGACGCCGCCCCCGGGCCAGCCTCACCGCCACGGCCAGCGCGGCGGCGGCCTGCAGCGCGGTCAGGAGCCTCATCTTCATGCCTCTCCGGCCGGGACGGCTCCGGTCCCGCGGCCCCGGCCGCCGGCCGCGCGGGGGGAGCCGGCGGGGAAGTCCTCCCGTACGAGCGAGGCGACGATGCGGGCGCCCATCGCGACCAGCGGCAGCCCGCCGCCGGGATGCGCGGAACCGCCCACCAGGTACAGGCCGTGCCGGGGACCCCGGTTGCCGGGGCGGCGGAAGGGCGCGAGCCTGCCCGAGTAGGCGCCGCCGTAGATCGAGCCGCCCCACGCGCCGTACCGGTCGCGCAGGTCGGCGGGGGTGAACAGGTCCACGAAGCGCAGCCGCCCCGACAGGTCGTGCCCTCTGGAGGCCAGGCGGTCGAGCACCAGGTCGCGGTACGCCTCCGGGGACATCGGCCACCGGCCGGGGTCGCGGGACGGGACGTTGACCAGCATGACCCAGTTCTCCGTGCCCGGCGGGGCCTGCGACGGGTCGTCCACGACCGAGCAGCCGATGTAGACGGTCGGGTCCTCCGGAGGCCTGCGCCGCCGGAAGATGTCGTCGAACTCCCGCTCGTAGTCGCCGGAGAAGACGATCGAGTGGTGGCCCAGCCCCTCGGTCCTGCCCTCCACCCCGGCCAGCAGCAGGAACGCCGAGGAGGAGGTGCCGAGCCCGGCGATGCGCCGCAGCCGCCGCCGGTCGGGCAGCAGCCGCCCGTACAGCGCCGCCGCGTCGGTGTTGGCGACCACGACGTCGGCGCGGTCGCGTTCCCCCGAGGCGAGCCGCACCCCGTTGACCCGCTCGGTGTCGGCGAGCACCTGGGTCACCTCCGCGCCAAGGACGACCTCCACCCCCGCCTTCTCCAGCATCAGGGCCAGGGCGTCGGCGATGCGGGGCAACCCTCCGGGGACGTACCAGCCGCCCTCGCCGTGCTCGATCGCCGGGACGCACCCCAGCGCGGCCGGGGCGCGGTACGGGCTGGAGCCCGCGTAGGTGGCGTAGCGGCCGACGTACTGGCGCAGGCGCGGGTCGGTGAAGAAGCGGCGGGCCAGCCCGTCGAGGGTCCGGCCCGGCGCCACCGCCAGCAGGTCCGACAGGCGGGCCTCGGCGGGCGGCCGGGTGAGCGGGCCGGTGAAGAAGGTGCGGCGCGACGCGTCGAAACAGTTCCGCGCCCAGTCGAGGAAGGCCAGCCAGGCGCGGCCCTCGCCGGGGGCGAGCCGGTCGACCTCGGCGGCCGTCCGCGCCGGGTCGCGGTACGCCGCCAGTGTCGAGCCGTCCGCGAAGCGGTAGCGGCACAGCTCGTCGAGTTCCACCAGGTCGAGTTCCAGCCCGAGGCCGGTGAAGACGGCGGGCAGGGTCAGCAGGGAGGGGCCGACGGAGAAGGTGAAACCGTCCCTGGTGTGCTCGGCGAGCTTGCCGCCCAGCCGGGGGAGCCGCTCGTACAGGCGCACCCGGTGCCCCTGCCGGGCCAGCAACAGCGCGGAGACCATGCCCCCGACGCCGCCGCCTATCACCGTTACCTCGGGCATCCGCGTTTCCTTCCGATGGGTGCGGCCGTCGACATCACGCCGGGCCCGCCCCGGGCAGCGGCCGTCTCCGGCGTCCACGCCGCCAGGCGAGCAGGGTGAACAGTCCCATCGAGAGCCCTCCGGCCGTGGCCACCAGCGGGTCCCGCGGGACGAAGACGGCCGCGAAGCCGATGGTCTCCATGACCGCCATCACCGTGTAGATCGACACCAGCCCGGCGCTCCACGCGGCGGGCCCGGCCAGTACGCGTTCCAGCAGGGTCATCACCAGCAGGGAGACGACGAGCCAGCCCGCGAAGTTGCTGAGGGGAACGTCCCGGTAGGGGCCGGGCTCGTGCCAGACCCACAGGCCCAGCCGGATCATCTGCGGGTCCAGGAACAGGTCCCAGGCGGTGAGGGCCAGCGCCCCCGTGACGATCCGCGCCGCCCTGGACCCCGGCGCGACGGCGGCGGCCGCCGCGTGGGCCGCCAGCCCCATGCCGCCCCACGCCAGCGCCACGATCACCGGCACCCCGCCGGGCGCGGGCCACAGCACGCCGGTGTAGTGGTAGTCGCCGAACGGCAGGCCCGTCCTGATCCCGACCCACTCGGCGGCGTACCCGGTCGCGACCACGGCCGCGAACGCCGAGACGGCCCTGGCGGGGGAGTGGGTCGCGCAGGCGAAGGCCAGCGCGCTCGCCGCCAGCAGCAGGACGACCACGCTGGTCAGCACGATCGGCCGGGGCTGCAGTCCCGAGGCGACCTGCGCGACGACCATCGCGGCCAGCAGCGCCGCGCCGAGCACGCTCGCCACGCGCGCTCGCGGTCTCACCGGCGAAGGCGGCTCCCGCACCGCCCCGCGCACGGGCCGTCCGCTGCTCATCTGGTGACTGTGCCCCATGGACGGTCATTCGATCGGCCGGATGCGGTCAGATTCACTTTGAGGTCACGATCTTTCACTTCGAGGTGACGATCTCCGGCGAGTGCGAGTGCGAGTGCGAGTGCGAGTGCGAGTGCGAGTGCGAGTGCGAGTGCGAACGCGAGTGCGAACGCGAGTGCGAGTGCGGTGTGGACGGTGCTCCCCGGTCCTCATGTCGGCAGGGTTTCCCCGCCTTCGCCCCGACAGGCTGTCCCGGTCTCGTCCCAGGCGTCCGCACATCGTGACGTGTAATCACCCTGCAAGGGCCGTGCATGCCCGGTGCTGTACAAACCTCTCACCACCTCGATCCGCCTCCTGCGCCCGGTTGAAAGGACGACCCAGCATGCGCACGACACGCTCCACGACCTCCGAGTGGAACGACCACGAGACGCTCCACGGCTTCGGGCAGGGGGCGGCGGGTGCGGTGGGTGCGGTGCGCGGTTTCGGCTCGTGGGCGTGGGTCCTCGCCGCGGCCCCGATCGCGCTGGCGCTGGTACTGATGGTGGCGTTCTCCGTGGGGAACGCCGCGAACGCGCCCGAGCAGACCGTCTATCCCGGGATCCGCAGCCTCTCCGTGGACACCGACCACGGGAACGTGGAGATCGTCGGCGCCGACGTCACCGACGTCCGCGTGACGCGACGCCACCACGGGGACGCCCCGCGCGGCGAGTCGTCGGGAGGCGGGTCCCTCGCCGTCGGTCTCCTGTGCGACGAGGGGTTCGTCTGCACGACGATCCGAGACACCCCGCGGGACCGTACCGACTACGCCTTCGTCGTCCCGGCGGGCATCGACGTCACCGTCCACAGCCGCAACGGCGACGTCGTCCTGCGCGGGCTCACCGGGAAGGTCGTCACCCGCCCGGGCAACGGCTCGATCACCCGCCAGGACGGCCAGGGCGCCCAGGGCGCCCAGGGCGCGCAGGATGCCCAGGGCGGCCAGTAACGACCAGGGCGTGGCCACGAGGTCTCCGGCGTTGACGGCCCGCGGAGCGCCCTGGCGCGGTGGGTGGGGGGTATGCGGGTCCAGGAACGCCGTAGGTGTGGATCAGCGACGAGGTCGCTTGAGCGGCTCGGCCGCTCCATGGAGCACCGAACCGCCTCGCCGACTCCTCCGGCGCGCCTGGATGATCGCCACTTCGGCCGGCGCAGACCAGGCGGCCCTACAACCCGTACTTACTCCAAAGAAATAGTGCTGCGCCATGAGTTCTCATGGACTGCCACTCTTTTGACGTCAGACTGCTTCTGATCTCGGTCAGAACCGGGGCGATATTGGCTTTGATGAGATATTCGGCCGTCATCACGTAAACCTGATTGAAGCAGTCGGCTTTCGTCTTCCGACTACTTTTCATTGCGATAATCTTCTTGCTCATATTATTGTAATATGGTTCGAACCTGCGCTGAAGGACTGTGAGGGCCTTTGTCAGCGGAACCCCGGAGGTCGATATGATCACCATTTGACTTGGGGTGAGAGTGTTCGGGGCGATGAGAGTGCCGAAGGACTCTTTAAAAGGTTTGTTGGCGTAGATGTCTTCCGCCATCGCGTCCAGGATTTTGGACAGCTGCTGATCGGTGAAGAATGTCGTCAGCAGGGTTTTGGTCTTATTGATGGCCGTCTGCTTGGACGTGATCAGGGTTTGCGGCCCCTGTAGCAGGCCCGGTTTGGCTGATATCGACGCGTGAGTAGCACCCATCGACGTCTGGGTCGGCGACGATGAAGCTGCGCTTGCCACTGAGGCATTCGCAAGGCAGACCGACACCGTGACGGCGGCGGCCAGAAGAGAGGTTCGGGGCACGGCCGTCACGTTACTCATTTCTTCGGTGCCCGTCCACGGCGACGTCTCGGCGCAGGGCTTGGATGAGCAGGGCGAAAGGCCCGCTGATGCCGTGGGCGATGCCAAGGTCGGCGTGCCCGCCGGGGAAATCGGATGACGTTTACCATCGCCGCACCGTGACCGTAGCGGCCGGTTTCCGGGTGGTAGGTGTCGAGCTCGATGTCCGGCACCAGGCCTTGCCCGCGCAGGCCTGTGGCCCACTCGGCGACCCTGGCGGCGGCGGCCTGTCCGTACCGGTCGGAAGCAGGCAGGCGTACGTACAGCCGCAGGTGCCGTCCGGTGGCCGGACCGGTCGAGGTCACCAGCGCCGACGCCGCGAACGCTCCCCTCGCCGACGCGGGCCGGAGCGGCCCGGAGCGGCCCGGAGCGGCCCGGAGCGGAACAGCAGGCCGTACGACGGATCAACTCTCCGCGCGACAGGCGGTGTCCCTGGGCGGCACGCGGAGGTCGATGAAGTACCGGTTGGCGTATGCGATCGTGCACGGGTCACCCGTGTGGTACAGCCCGTGCCCAGGCCCTTCGAAGCGGATCGTGCCCGACCCCGGTACCCGGAGGGCGAGGTCGGCGGTGTCCGCGTAGTCGGTCCACGTTCCCGCGCCGACGAACGGCGGCAACCGGTCCACGGGGAGAGGAGCGGCGGGGTTGCGGACCGGTTCCGGCCAGCCCACGCAGCCCAGGGGGTGCCACAGCTCGGAACCGGACAGATGCGGCGCGATCCGGTCGCCCAGGGCCCGCAAGCGGCGGTATTCGGCGTAGTCGCGATAGCGGATTCCGTCCAGGCAATGGGTCATGTTCATCCCGACGGGCGAGGGCGGCTTCAAGCTGCCCAGCGTTCCCGCCTTGACGTAGTCGGAAAATCCGGTGGCGTCTCCCTTTCCCGCCCGCCTGATCGCCTGGGCCAGTTCCTTCCACCGGGCGTTGTCCTCACCGGGCGTGACGAGGTCGGGCATGGCGGCCACGGTGATGTCGAAGCCGCTGTAGGCGACTCCCTTCTCGGCGGACACAGGAGAGCGGTCGGCCGCGGAGATGAGGTGATCCCAGGCGGTGCCGACGTCGCGTCCATGCAGTGCGCAGGCGGAGTCGTTCGCGCACCACTGGGAGAAGCGGGCGAACTGTGCCTCCATGAGGGTGTACCGTGCTCGATCCTGCTCGATCTTGTCCCGGAGCGTGTTGACGCTTCCGTCCAGGTACATCGCTCGTACCCGGCTGGGGAAGAGCCGGGCGTAGGCGATTCCGGGGACGCCGCCGTAGGAGGTGGCCATGAAGGTGAATCGTCGCTCGCCCATCGCCGCGCGGATCGCGTCGATGTCGCGCGCGAACGAGGCGGAGTCGAGGTGAGCGAACAGCTCAGGGTCGGCGGCTCGGCAGGCTTCGGCGGCCGCCCGGTTCGAGCGGGCCAGCGCGCCCCAGTCGCGCTCGCTGTCCGGTCTGGTGATCCACGGTCCGGTGGTGAGGCAGTCCTGGTCGAGGACGCCCAACTCGATGCCGTTGCGCGGAAGGAGGCTGACGACGTCGAAGCTGTCCCGGATCTGGGCGAAGCTGCCCGCGTGCCGCTCGAGGTCCTGCACTCCCGACCCGCCGGGCCCGCCGGGGATGGAGAACAGCACGCCGACGCGGTGGCGCCTGCCGGTGTGCGGCAGCATCGCGAGGGGGAGCGTGATCGTACGGCCCTGGGGTTCGGCCCAGTCGACCGGAACGCGGATCTCACCGCAGAGCATCTTGCCGCAGGGCTTCCACGCCAAGGTGGAAGCGGGAGGGACGGCGGCGGACACGGACGTGGCACCCACCAGGACGACGGTGGCGAACGAACCGGCCAGCAGCGGCCGGACGCGGCGTCCGCGCGGCGCGACGGCGACCGTCGCGGCGGCCAGGGCGGCCACGGTGTAGGCGGCCAGCAACGCGCCCGCGGAGGTCGGGGTGAGCAGGCCCTCGGCCGCGATCTGGGCGGGCAGCGCCCCGATGAGGTGCGCGCCGATCCGGTGGCCGAGCGGACGCGGCAGGGTCTGCGCGGCGACGGGCAGGATCACCAGTAAGGCCGTCAGCGTGACCAGGGTGCCCGCCGTGGAACGGATCGCCGTGCCCAGTCCGAGCCCGATGAGCGCGACCAGCGGCATCGAGGCACCGGTGATCAGCAGCCCCGCCAGGACGCCGGGCTCGGACAGGGAGGCGCCAAGCGTCTCCCCGCCCAGCAGGACCGTGTCCGCCCTGGTGCCGAGGACGGCCATGGTGGCGGCGTGCATGCCGAAGACCAGCACCTGCCCCGCGACCAGGCTCACGGCCACCAGGACCGGGATCTTCGCGAGGAGGAAGGTGTGGCGGGCCGGGACGGCTGTCAGACTGGTGCTGATGTGGCCCGTGCCGTACTCGGTGGTGACGGACAGCGCGCCGAGCGCGCCGATCACGAGGTAGGCGAAGGGCAGCCCGGTGTCCAGCCCGTCGCCCAAGCCGTCAAAGCGCCGCAGGTCCGCCCCCTGCTGGTTGTCGAAGCCGCGCGTGACCAGAAAGGCCACGCCCGCGCTGAGGCCTACCGCGGCCAGCGAGGAGACCAGCAGGTAGAGGTTGGTGCGTAGCGTCCTGAACTTCAGGAACTCCGCCGCGATCGCGTCCGTCATCGTGCCACGTACTCCCTGCTGTCGCCGGTCAGCTCCATGAACGCCTCCTCCAGGGAGGCCTCGCGCGGTGTGAGCTCGTACAGCGTGATGCCGTGGGCGAAGGCCAGCTCACCGATGCGCCTGGCCTCCAGTCCGGTCACCGCCAGCCCGTTCTCGGCCCGCACGACGCCCCCGTTGGCCCGCAGGACCAGCGCCAGCGCCGCCGGGTCGGCGGCGCGGACGAGCACGTCGCGGCGGTACCGCTCGGCGAGCGCCGCCATGGCCGTGTCGGCGATCAACCGGCCGCGCCCCACCACCACGACGTGGTCGGCGGTCATGGCCATCTCCGCCATCAGGTGGCTGGAGACGAGCACCGCCCGGCCCTCCGCGGCCAGCGCGCGCATCAGCTCGCGGATCCACCGCACGCCCTCCGGGTCCAGCCCGTTGACCGGTTCGTCGAACATCAGCGCCTCCGGGTCGCCCAGCAGCGCCACCGCGATCCCGAGCCGCTGCTTCATCCCCAGAGAGAACTTCGCGATCCGCTTGCCCGCCACGGACGTCAGCCCCGCCCGGTCGAGCACTTCGTCCACGCGGGCCAGGCCGATGCCGTTGCTGCGCGCCACGCACGCCACGTGCGCCCGTGCGGTGCGGCCACCGTGTACGGCTCCCGCATCCAGCAGCGCCCCCAGTGTCAGCAGGGGGCGCTTGAGCGAGGCGTAGGGCCGCCCGGCGACCAGGGCGGTGCCGGCCTGGGGGGCCTCCAGGCCGAGGATGGCTCGCATCGTGGTGGACTTCCCGGCGCCGTTGGGGCCGAGAAAGCCGGTCACCCGGCTCGGTTTCGCGGCGAAGGTGAGCCCGTCCACCGCGATGGCGTCGCCGTACCTGACGGTGAGGTCGTTGGCTTCGATCACGGATCCAGCCTCGCCGCGGTGTGCCCGCGTCCTCCATCGGCCCACGCCCACCACGTGAGGCGGGATTTCCCACCCTGGAAGGTGGGGCTGGGCCTACCGTGTGGCGGATGATCAGAGGGCAGACTGGCGGGGTGAGCGGAGTCAGGAGGGGGTTGATCGCAGCGGCCGGGGTGCCGCTGAACGCGATCATGGGCGTGGCGGTGGTTCTTGCCTGGGTGCCGGACATCCGCAGGGCTCTCATCTCACTGCAACGAGCGTGGGCGGGAGCGGCGCTGGGCCGGGCCGTCCCCGCGGGTGGGTCCGGGCCGCGTGTCCTGGCCTGGCTGGCGATCAACACCGTCGTCGGCCCGGCCCTGCTGATGGCGGTGGCCGCCGTGGTGAACACGGTGGGCGTCATCTTCTCCCTGCGGCCCGCCGTCAACGGTCCCAGCGTGACCTTCACGCTCAGCCTGGCGCTGCTCACCCTCTCGGCACTCGCCTTGATCATCGCCGCTCTCATGGGACTGGCCGAGGCCCGGCTCGCCGAACTACTCCTCGGCGACGGCGGCCCGCTGGCGCAGCGGGTGCGAGAGCTGACCGTCTCCAGGGCCGCCGCCGTCGACGCGCGGGCGGCCGAGCTACGCCGGATCGAGCGCGACCTGCACGACGGCGCGCAGGCCAGGCTCATCTCCGTACGGATGAGCCTCGGCCTGGCCAGGAACGCCGGCGACCCCGAGCAGGCCCGCGAGCTCATCGAGGAGGCATGGGAGTCGGCCGGTCAGGCGCTTGCCGACCTGCGCGACCTGGTGCGCGGCATCCACCCGCCCGTGCTCGCCGACCGCGGCCTGACGGGCGCGATCGAAGCGGCCGTCCTGCTCTGCCCCGTCCCGGTCGCGACGGACCTCGCCCTGACCGGCCGCCCCGAGCCGCCGGTCGAGTCCGCGCTCTACTTCGCCACCGCCGAGGCCATGTCCAACGTCACCAAGCACAGCCACGCCACCCGTGCCTGGGTACGGCTGAGCCACACCCGCGACGGCCTCCGCCTGGTCGTCGGCGACGACGGGCACGGCGGCGCGGATCCGGCGGCGGGCACCGGACTGCGTGGGATCGCGCAGCGCCTGTCCGCCTTCGACGGCACGCTGGCCGTGTGGAGCCCGCCGGGTGGCCCTACCGTCCTCACCATGGAGCTGCCGTGCGGGTTGTGATCGCCGAGGATCTTGTCCTGCTGCGCGACGGCCTGATCCGGCTGCTGTCGGCGCACGGCTTCGAGGTCGTCGAGGCGGTGGACAACGGCCCCATGCTCCTGGCCGCCCTGGTGGAGCAGAGCCCCGACGTGGCCGTCATCGACGTACGGCTCCCGCCCACCTTCACCGATGAGGGCCTGCGCGCCGCCCTGGAGGCCCGGCAGCGCCGGCCAGGGCTTCCTGTGCTGATCCTGTCGCAGTACGTCGAGCAGCTCTATGCCCGCGAACTCCTCTCCGACCGGTCGGGCGGCATCGGGTACCTCCTGAAGGACCGCATCGGCGACGTGGCGGAGTTCGTCGAGGCGGTCCGCCGGGTCGCCGGCGGCGGCACCGCCATGGACTCGGAGGTGATCTCCCAGCTCCTGACCCGCCGCTCGAGGGACGAACCCCTGGCGGAGCTGACCACCAGGGAGCACGAGGTCCTCGCCCTGATGGCGGAGGGCCTGTCCAACCTGGCGATGGCGACCCGCTTCGGGGTCACGGACAAGACGATCGGCAAGCACACCAACAACATCTTCGCCAAGCTCGGCCTCCCGCCCTCTGACGACCACAACCGCCGCGTCATGGCCGTCCTCGCCTACCTTCAGGCGGGCCCCATGTCTCCGAACCCGTCTTAGGGCCTGTACTTCGCGCCGTCCCGGCTCGTGTCAAGGTCCGGCCGCCGGTCAGCCGCCCGCGCACCCGCCCTGCCGCGGTGGCCGCCGACGAGGCCTACTCCTCCCGGTCCGGTGGGGGAGCCGCAGGCTCAGCGCCCGAGGAGTATCAGGCGCAGCCGCCTGCCGAATCTTCCGCGCCGGAACGCCGCGCGTTCGTTGACCCGGGGAAAGGGCCCGTCCGGCCGAAGCCCGCACCGATCACCTTCACGTCGTGCTCCCCTCGGTGTTCCGGTGGTACGTCCATGGTCGCTCTCCGGAGCCCGGATGGCCTTCCCGCGGTCGGTCCCCATCCCGGGCGGGAGCTCTGATGATTCTCTGATCTGCGCTGTCTAGCTTCGTGGTGAGCGACATACCGGTTATACGACGGCACACCGCTTCAGACGAGTCCAGAAGCCCGCCGCAGGGACCCGGAAACGCCTCGGAAGAGACCAGGGAAAGACCCCGAAGAGATCCGGAACCGCGAAGACGCCGCGCCGACCCGCGTGAAACCAGAGGAGCCGAACCATGAGTGGTCCCGCCGAGCCGCCGTTCCCGCACTCCCTTCTCGAAGCGCTGCGGAGCTCGCCCGACGACCCGGCCTTCGAGCAGGGAGACAGGATCGTCTCGCGAGGTGAGCTGCTGGAGACGATCCGGCGGCTGGCGGGGGCGATGCTCGACGCCGGGCTGGGCCCCGGCCGGGCCGTCGCCGTCCGCACGGCCGTCTCCCCCGAGGCGTTCGCCGCCCACATGGCCGCCCACGCGCTGGGCTGCCGGGTCGTGGGCGTCCGGCCCGGCTACCCGGAGGGGCATCTCGCCCACGTGCTCGGGATGGAGGTCGACGCCCTCCTCGTCGACCGGTCCACCGTGACGCCGGAACTGCTCCGGGCCGCCGGCCCCGTCACGCTGCTGTCGCTCGGGCCGTGTCCCCCGCCGCTGCCGGCGTCGGCGATCGACCTGCTCGCCGACACCGGCACCGGCGAGGGGCGGCCCCTCGTCGTCGCGGCCCGTCCGGACGACGTGGCCGCCCTGACCTTCACCAGCGGCAGCACCGGCCGCCCCAAAGGCTGCGCGATCACCTATCGCGCGCTCGGCGAGCACTGGTCGTGGCAACCCCGCCTGTGGTCCCCGGTCACGGACGAGCTCGCCTCGGCCTTCGGGCGCTACATGCTGTTCGGCACCCTGGCCAGCATGGTGGTCATAGAGTTCCTGGGGCTGTGCCTGCTGGGCGGCGGCACCGCGGTGATCCCCGAGGACGACGGGCGGCCCCTGTTCCCGTACGCGATCGAGCGTCACCGGATCACCGGCTCCATCGTGACCGTGCCGCGGTTGTGCCAGATGCTCGACCTGCTCAGGAAGGAGCCGGTCGACGTCGGCTGCCTGCGCGCGCTGATGGTCTCCGGGTCGCCGCTCGGTCCGGGGCGTCTGGCGGAGGCTGTGAACAGGCTCGGTCCCGTGGTCTACCAGGGGTACGGGCAGACCGAGGTGGGCCTGATCTCGTTGCTCACCCCCGGGGACATCGCCGCGTTCCCGGACCAGGCCCTGGCTTCGGTCGGGCGGCCGAACTCGGGCGTCGAGATCAGCGTGCGCGACGAGGAGGACCGCGAGGTGGCCGTGGGGGACACCGGTGAGATCCACGTGCGCAGCCCGTACCTGATGTCGGGTTACTGGGGGGATCCGGAGGAGACCCGCGCCACCCTGCGGGACGGCCGGCTGCGCACCCGGGACCTCGGCCACCTGGACAAGGAGGGTTTCCTGCACCTCGCCGGCCGGACCCGCGACGTGATCATCGTCAACGCGATAGTGGTGTACGCGGGAGCCGTCGAGCGGGTGCTGAGCGGCCATCCCGACGTCGCCGAGGCGTACGTGGCCGGGGCCCCGGACGAGCTGACGGGAGAGGCCGTCCACGCGTTCGTCGTACCGGCCGAGGGCGCGGTTCCGGACTGCGATGCCCTGGCCGCGCTGGTGGGCGACGAACTCGGTGAGGGCAGCGTCCCCTGGACGATCACGGTGCTGCCCTCCGTCCCGGTCGCCGCGAGCGGCAAGCCCGACAAGCGCGCGCTGCTGGAACTGCTCGACCCGCGGGCTCTCTGATCGTTCTCTGAGAATTCCCCGCCAACACTGGGGACGTCCGTTCGACCGGATCGCTGTGACGGAGGTGTACGTGCCGGACAATGCGCTGGACTACGTGGTGATCGGTGCCGGCCCCGCGGGGCTGCAGCTGGGGTACTTCCTCGGCAAGGCGGGACGGAGCTACCTGATCCTGGAGGCGGGCCCCGCGCCGGGCACCTTCTTCCGGACCTTCCCGCGCCACCGACAGCTCATCTCGATCAACAAGAGGTACACCGGGTCGGACGACCCGGAGCTCAACCTCCGGATGGACTGGAACTCGCTGCTGTCGGACGATCCCGGCCTGCTGTTCACCCGCTACAGCGACCGCTACTTCCCCGAAGCCGACGACATGGTCCGCTACCTCGCCGACTTCGCCGCGGCCTGCGACCTGCGCGTCACCTACGACGCCCGCGTCTCCCAGGTCACCCGCGCCTCCGGCACGGGCCACTTCCTGGTGACCGACGAGCGAGGCCGGACCCACGAGGCCAGGCGGCTGGTCGTCGCGACCGGGGTCAGCCGGCCCAACATCCCGTCCATACCGGGCATCGAGACGGCCGAACCCTACGGCACCGTCTCCACCGACCCGTCCGACTACGTGAACCAGCGGGTGCTCGTCATCGGCAAGGGCAACTCGGCGTTCGAGACGGCCGACAGCCTGGTCGCGACGGCCGCGGTGATCCACGTCGCCGGGCCGAACTCCATCCGGCTGGCGTGGCGCACCCACTTCGTCGGGCACCTGCGCGCGGTCAACAACAACTTCCTCGACACCTACCAGCTCAAGTCCCAGAACGCGGTGCTGGACGGCGACGTCAAGCGGATCGAGCGCCAGGCCGACGGCTCGTACCTGGTGACGGTGAGCTTCGTCCGCGCCGACGAGGTCACCAAGGACATCCCGTACGACAGGGTCATCGTCTGCGCGGGCTTCCGGATCGACGCCTCGATCTTCTCCGACGAGTGCCGCCCGGAGCTGACGATCAACGACAGGTTCCCCGCGCTCACCCCCGCCTACGAGTCGGTGAACGTGCCCGATCTCTACTTCGCCGGGACCGTGACGCAGTCCCGCGACTTCAAGCGCGGCACCAGCGGGTTCATCCACGGCTTCCGGTACGGCACCCGGGCGCTGCACCGCATCCTGGAGAACAGGTACCACGGGGCCGGGTGGCCCGGTCACGAGCTCCCGGCCGATCCGGAGGCGCTCGCGGCGGCGGTGCTCGAACGGGTCAACCGCAGCTCGGCGCTGTGGCAGCAGTTCGGGTTGCTGGGCGACGTCGTCGTCCTCGACGGCCACGGCGGGGCGCGCTATCTGGAGGAGCTGCCGGTCGACCTGGAGGGACCGCCGATCGGCGACGGCGGCCACTTCACGATCACGCTGGAGTACGGGCCGGAGCACGACCAGGTCGACCCGTTCGACATCGGGGTGGGCCGGATCCGGCAGAACGACGCCGAGCGCGCCGCCGAGGGCCACTACCTGCACCCGGTGGTGCGGTACCACCGGGCCGGCGCGCCGACGGCCGTCCACCACGTCACCGAGAACCTGGAGAACGAATGGACCTCCCGGGAGACCCACGTGGAACCGCTCCGCGCGTTCTTCGCCCGCCAGGTCGCCTCGGTCCCGGCGTGACGGACGCGAGAACGCCGTGCGTGGCGGGTGAGCGCCCCCCGCACGTGGCGGACGCGAGAACGGCGCAGGGGGCGGGTGAGCGCCCCCCGCATGTGGCGGACGCGAGGACACGGGCGGCCCCGGCGGCCCCGCGTACCCTCCGCGAGTTCGAGGCCGCGGCCCGCGCGCGCCTCGCCCCGGAGTACTACGACTACTTCGCCGGCGGGGCCGGGGACGAGGTCACCGTACGGGCCAACGAGGCCGCGTTCGGAAGGCTCTCCCTGCTGCCGCGGGTGCTGCGCGGCGCAGGGAGACCCCGGACCGACGTCACCCTGCCCGGCGGCCGGGCGGCCATGCCCGTGCTGGTGGCGCCGACCGCGTTCCACCGGCTCGCCGACCCCGAGGGCGAGCGGGCCACCGCGCGGGCGGCGGCCACCGCCGGGACGATCATGATCGTGAGCATGGCCTCCACCGTCGCCGTCGGGGACGTGGCCGCGGCGGCGCCCGGGGCCACCCTGTGGTTCCAGTTCTACGTCCAGCCGGACATGGCCTTCACCGAGACGCTCGTGCGGCGCGCCGAGGCGGCCGGGTGCCGGGCGCTGATCGTCACGGTGGACTCACCGGCCCACGGCCTGCGGGACCGGGAGCGGCACCACGGCCTCCAGGACCTGCCCGAGGGCATGGCCTGCGAGAACCTGCGCGACGGCGGGCGGGTGCGGCCGATCGTCATGTCGCCGGAGATCTCCTGGGAGCACATCGACCTGCTCCGGGAGATGACGGCGCTCCCGATCGTCCTCAAGGGCGTCGCGCATCCCGCCGACGCGCGCCTGGCGCTCGACCACGGCGTCTCGGGGTTGCTGGTGTCCAACCACGGAGGCCGCCAGCTCGACACGGTCCCGGCCGCCGTCGACCTGCTGCCGGAGATCGTGGCCGCCGTCGGCGGGGCCGTCCCGGTGCTGATGGACGGCGGCGTCCGGCGCGGCACCGACGTGCTGAAGGCGATGGCGCTGGGCGCCGCCGCGGTCGCGGTCGGCCGCCCGGTGATCTGGGGGCTGGCCGCGGACGGCGAGCGCGGCGTGACCCGTGTCCTCGACCTGCTCCGCTCGGAGGTCGAGCACGCGCTCACCCTGTGCGGCTGCGCGTCGGTCCACGATCTCGATCCGGGCATGGTGCGACGGTCATGCCGGTGACCGCGCCGGTCAGGGCGGTGGCGGTGGCGGTCGCCGCCGCCACTGTGCTGAGCCTGCCCCGATGGCTCCCCGCCAGGATCGTGGCGTTGCGGACGCGGGTCTTCGCCCGGATCAACGGGGAGGAGGGGATCACCGTCCCCGGAGACCTGGTCGGCGTCGAGAGGTTCAGGGAGATCTACTCCCACCCGGCGGCCGGCGGCCGGAGCAGGGGAGCCGCGCTGTCGGACCTGTTCTGGTACTGGCTGTCGCCCGGTGCCGAGATGCACCAGGAACACATCGAGGCGGGAGAGCGGTACGACGCGGTCGCCCGCGCCACGCGCGGCTTCCTGTCCGTGCCGCGCGTGGAGGCCGAGGAGCTCACCCGCCGCTGCGTCGCCCGGACGCTGCGGGACGCGGGGGGACTGGTCCGGCTGCGCGACCTGATGATGCCGGTCTGGGCGGAGTTCTACTACGAGCTCGTCTTCGGCGAGCCGTGCCCGCCGGCGGCGCGTGACCTGATCGTGGGCAACGCGGACGACGTCGTCACCGCGCTCAAGTGCTGCGGGCTGCGGCACATGGACCGGCGCGACCGGCTGACCCGGCACCTCTCCGGCCTGCTGCCCAGGGTGCGGGACCGGCTCCCGGCGGGGTTGTCGGCCCGGGAGCAGGCCCTCTATCTGCAGGGAGCCTTCTTCAACACCGCGGTCGTCCAGATGTCGGAGGCCATGGCCCACCTGCTGATGGTCCTCGCCCAGCACCCGGACGCCCAGGCCGGGGTGCTCGCGGGCGACGAGCGCCACCTCGACCGCGTCATCTCCGAGACGCTGCGGCTCTACCCGCTCTTCGGTGTCGCCCACCGCATCACCACCGGCGACATCCCCCTCGACGAGCGCACGACGATCCCGGCCGGCTCGGTGCTGTGCTTCGACTATCCCGCCTTCCACCGCGAGGGCTTCCCCGACCCCGACCGTTTCGATCCCGGCCGTTTCGGCACGGACCGCTCGCACGCGGACTACTCGCATCTGGACCGTTCGGGCCAGGTCCGTCCGGAGCCGGACCGCTCAGGCCGGGACGGTCCCGCTTCTGATCGCCCGGCCCCCGGCTGCCCCGCCTCCGGCCGTCCCCGCCCGGGCCGGCCCGCGGTCCGGGAGCTCAACCACATCCCGTTCGGCGTCGCCGCCAACCGCCCCTGCCCCGCCTGGAGGCTGGCGCCGATCACCATGCGGGTCGCGGCGCGGGAGGTCCTGCGCGCGTACGCCCTCGACTCCTCCGCCTCCCACACCCGGTCGATGCCCAACCGGGGACCGTGCCTGCTCGTTCCGCGGGGTGTCCCCAAGGGGGCGGCCCATCGGGCGGCGCTGGTGTTCATGCGGTTCCGCGACCGCTGGGAGGACGTCTGGCGCAGCCTCGTACAGCTCGTCCTCGGCACCTACATGGTCTGGGACGCGCGCAGGCAGCGGCTGTGTGAGCGCCACTTCGCGGAGGCCGACCGTTCGGCCGCCGCGAAGAGCAGATGATCGTCCGGACCACGAGCGGAGAAAACGGTATGCCCACCCTGGCGCAGGTCACCGCCGGTGACCCGAACCTCGAACTGATCCTCAAAGTCCTGCCCGCCCTGGTCGTCATCCTGCTGGCCGCGGCGATATGCGGCCGGCTGGCGCTCATGATGATGCAACCGCGGGTCCTCGGCGAGATGGTCGCCGGCGTCCTCCTCGGCCCGACGCTGTTCGGCCAGTTGTTCCCCGAGGCCCAGGCGGCCGTGTTCCCCGCCGAGGTCAGGCCGGTCCTGTACGTGCTGAGCACCATCGGGCTGACGCTGTACATGTTCCTGGTCGGTGCCGGGCTGGACCACGGCGCGTCGCCGCCCGGCCAGGGCCGCCGGGCGGCGACGCTGGCGTTCTCCGGTATCGTCCCCTCCCTGCTCCTCGGCTCCTGCGTCGGTCTGCTCCTGTGGGACATGCTCTCGCGCCCCGACGTCAGCCGGTGGGAGTTCGCCCTGTTCGTCGGGGGAGCGCTGTCGCTGACCGCGTTCCCCATGCTGGCCAGGATCCTGTACGAGCGGGGGCTGGAGAACTCCCCTCTCGGAAAGCTGACCCTGGTGGCGGCCGCCATCGACGACGCCCTCGCCTGGTGCATCCTCGCCGTGCTGTCGGCGATGCACCTCGACGCGGGTCCCGGCGACGCGGTGCGCACCATCGCCCTGACGGTGCTGTTCGCGGTGGTGATGCTGAAGGTGGTCGCGCCGCTGCTGCGGCCCCTGGGCGAGGGCGTCGCGCGGACCGGCCGGATCGGCCCCGGCGCCATGTACGTCGTCGTCCTCGTCCCCCTCACGGCGGGCTGGCTCACCGACTGGATCGGGGTCTACGCGGTCTTCGGCGGCTTCCTCGCCGGGCTGGCGATGCCCCGCGACGCGGCGTTCCGCCGGGCGCTGCACGGCCGCATGATGGACGTCGTCTCGACGCTGCTGCTGCCGGTCTTCTTCACCTTCTCCGGGCTGAACACCCATCTCGACGGCATCACCGGCGGTCCCATGCTCCTGGCGTTCGCCGCGATCCTGGCCGCGGGTTTCTGCGGGAAGTACTTCGGCTGCTCGCTGTCGATGAGGGCCCTGGGATTCGGCTGGCGCGAGTCCTACGCGGTGGGGGCGCTCATGAACGCGCGGGGGCTGATGATCCTCATCTTCATCAACATCGGCCTGGCGCAGGGCATGATCACGCAGGAGCTCTTCGCCATTCTCGTGCTCGTGGCCATCATCACCACCGCGGGAGCCTTGCCGCTGTACAAACTGGCGCTGCCGGAGCGTTACGAACGTGCCCACGAATCCGGGCCCGCCGGCCCGGACACACGCTCCCTGGAGGAACAGGCCGAGAAATCCCATTCCTCGTGACCGCTCGAATACGTTGAACGCCTGAACGCAGTACAGATATCGTTTTGTGATCAGCCGAACACGGTGTGAGCATTGCCGTGTAACTTTCAATTATTCTGGTAACCCTGGTAATTCGGCGGGAGGAATGCCACGGTTGTTCCGTGGCTGTGACATCGGGGACATCCGGCACGCTCGCTCGCCGGCTGCTCCTCGTCGAGGACGACCCCGAGCTCGGGCACATGCTTGTCGGGTTGTTCACCGAGCAGGGATACATGGTCGACCTGGCCCCGGAGGGACAGCGCGGTCTTCACCTGGGCCTGAGCCGCCCGTACGACGTGATGATCGTCGACCGGGGTCTCCCGGTGGTCGACGGCATCGAGTTGCTGACACGGCTGCGCCGCCGGGCCGTCACCGTGCCGGTGCTCGTGCTGACCGCCTTCGGCACGGTCGCCGACCGGGTCACCGGGCTCGACGCGGGCGCCGAGGACTATCTGGTCAAGCCGTTCGAGATCGAGGAGCTGCTGGCCAGGGTGCGGGCGCTGCACCGCAGAAACCTCGACCACGCCAGGCTGCTGCCGCTCGGCGCGGGCTGGCTGGACTCCGATTCCCACACCGTGGGGCTGCCGACCGGCGAGCAGGTGACGCTCTCGGGGCAGGAGTGCCGGCTGCTGAGCGCGCTGGCGACCCGTCCGCGGCAGGTGCACACGCGCGCCTCGCTGCGCCAGCGCGTCTTCGACGGCGCCCGGACGGAGTCGATCGTGGACACCTACGTCTACTATCTGCGCAACAAACTGGGGGCGGACGTCGTACGCACCGTGCGGGGTGTGGGATACCGCCTGGGCGGGCTGTGAGGAGGCGTCCGCCCCACGAGCCGGAGCGGTACCTGCTGCTCCGGGCCCGTCGCCGGGTCACCATGCAGGTGGCGGGCGCGATCTCCGTGATGCTCGCGCTCGGCGGGATGATGGTGTACTGCGTCATCACCAGCGACCAGGACACCTCGGCGCGGCGCGACCTGGCCGTCGCGGCCCAGCACGCGTACCTCTCGCGGCCCCCGCCCTGCGTCTGGCTGTTCGAACTGCACGGCGGCACCGTGCTGAGGTCTCCCGGCGCGCCGGCGGTGCTGCCGGTGCGTGCCGCGCTGCATCAGGCCGCCGCCGGACGCGAGCCCCGGGTCGGCCGGATCGAGATCGCCGGGCAGTCCTATCTCGTCCACACCCAGCGGCGCGGCGGCGTGGCGGTCCAGGCGGCGATGGACCTGCGCTACCAGGCCGCGGAGCGGCACCGGCTGCTGCGCACGCTCGCCGCCGCGGAGCTCACCGGCCTGCTGGCCGCGCTGATGATCGGCCAGATCGTCGCCCGGGGGGCGATCGCGCCCCTGGGCGAGGCCCTGGCCCGCCAGCGCCGGTTCGCCGCGGACGTCAGCCACGAGCTGCGCACCCCGCTGACCCGCCTGCACATCCGCGCCCAGATCGTCGCCCGCGGGTTGCGGCGGGAGACCGACCCGCTTCTCGCCGCGGCCGAGGTCGACCAGCTGGTGAACGGCACCCGGCAGCTGGGCGACGTGGTCGAGGACCTGCTGCTGACGGCCCAGTTCGGCCAGCTGCGGCGGCCGTTCGCCCCGGTCGACCTCGCCGCCCTGGCCGAGGAACTCGCGCTGGCCGAGGCGGCCCGCGCCGAGGCGCACGGCGTGACGATCGAGGTACGGCGCCAGGGGCCGGGCGGCCACGTCGTGTGCGGGGCGCAGTCCGCGCTGCGCAGGGTGATCTCCGCGCTCCTCGACAACGCGCTCACCCACACCCGCGCGGGCGGCCACATCTGGGTGGTCCTCTCCAGCGGCCCGGAGACGGTCCGGCTCGACGTCCGCGACGACGGCGTGGGCCTCGACCCCCGCGACGCCGAACGTCTCTTCACCCGGTTCGTCGGCGGATCCCGAAGCGGGGGCCTGGGCCTCGGTCTCGCCCTCGTCCGCGAGGTGGTCGACGGCCACGGCGGGACCGTCACCGCGGACGGGCGCCCGGGAGCCGGGGCGGTGTTCACCGTCCGGCTCCCCGCGGACCCTGCCGGGGCGGCGCGGTTCCCGTACCTCCCGGAGCCCGTGGGCCACCCGGCCACGCGGCCGGAGGACTCAGGCGGCGGACCCCACCTGGAGGGCCGAGGCGTGCCCGGCCGGTCGGGAGCCCGCTCCGGTCCCGGGCCGGAGCCGTGACCCCGTACCGGTGCGCCGACCCGCGTCCGGCACCTCGCGAGATCGGACGATCACTCTGAAAGGCGATGAAGCCTCAACCGGCCGACGAAGGGATGGGCTGGGGGCCGGGGCACGCCGTGCGGGAGCGTGTGATTGGCTATGGCCCCGTGGACGTCGCTGAGATGCTGGGACTGCTCGGGGCCGGGACTCTGGCCGGGGTGGTCGGCACGGTGGTGAGCCTGGCGTCGATCGTCTCCTACCCGGCACTGCTCGCGTTCGGCCTGCCCCCGCTGGCCGCGAACGTCACGAACACGGTGGCGCTGACGTTCCACGGGGTGGGCGCGACGCTCGGGTCGCGGCCCGAGCTCGCCGGGCAGGGCGGCAGGGTCATGCGGCTCGGCGTGACGACGCTGATCGGCGGGGCGGTGGGATCGGCGCTGCTGCTGATGACCCCTTCCGACACGTTCGAGGCGATGGCGCCGTGGCTGATCGCCATCGCCGCGCTGCTGCTGATCCGCCCGCCCAGGGTCGGGGGAGGGTTCGGCGGCGAGGACGGGTGGGCGGCGCGCGCCGCGCTGTTCGGCGTCGCCGTCTACATCGGCTACTTCGGGGCCGCGGGCGGGATCCTCATGTTCGCGGTGCTCTCCGCCGTGCTCGACCAGGCGCCGGTCAGGGTCAACGCGATCAAGTCTGTCGTGTCCTCGCTGGCGAACGCGGCGTCCACGGTCGCCTTCGCCCTCTTCGGCCCGGTGCAGTGGTCGGCGGTGGCGCCGCTCGCGCTGGGATTCTTCCTCGGAGGCCTGCTCGGGCCGCCGATCGCCCGCCGCCTGCCCGGCCGCGCGCTCCGGTTCGGCGCCGCCGCCTGCGGGCTGCTCGTCGCGATCAAACTCGGCGCCGACGCCTACATGTGAGCCGCCCGAGGGGACTCGCACCAGTCGACAAGCCTTTCCACGCAGGTGCCGAGGACCTTCAGCCGCCCGTGGGCAGGAGGTCGAGCGTGCGGGTGAGGGCGGCGCGGCCGGCGCGCAGGGCGGCGGCCGGGTCGGTCCCGGCCGGTCCCTGCCAGCGGAGATAGACCATGGTGGAGCCGTGGCGCACCGCCACGGCGACGTGCGCCACGGAGTCGCGATAAGTGGGCCGGGGCGGCAGGTCGGGGCGCCGTACGGCGAAAGTCTCGATCTCGCCCGTCCAGGGCCCCCTGGCGAAGGGGACGAGATGGGGACCGACACTGTAGGACCTCGGGTCCTCGGAGTCGCAGGGCTTCTCCTCGCTATCGGTTGGGAAGCCCGATCCGCGCCAGATGAGCGGCCGGACGCGGGCCTCCTCGGCGCTTCGCTCGTCGGCCAGGAACAGCACGTCCTCGCGGACGGAGATCGCACCGATCAGGCGGCGCGTGACGGCCGGAGCGCCGCCGTGCACGTTCTCGTCGAAAGCCGCCGCGCAGACCAGGTCATGAGTGAGACCGACGGGGTCGGGCCACGGCTTCATGTCCTTGCCGTAGACGGAGGGCGGGGGCAGGGCCGCGGCCATCGCGGCCGAGGCCGCCCGCGAGCCGGCGCCGGTCGGTGCGGGTGCGGCGGGGGCGCCCCCCACGGCGGCCAGCACGGACGCCGCCGCCGCGGTGCCCTCGTGCAGCGGTCGCGGGTCCGGTCTGCCGCCCGCCTCGAACGGCCAGGCCCACGACACCTCGGCCAGCAGCGCGCCATGTGTGGCCACGATCGTCGCACTGGCGCCCGAGTCGCCTTCTTCCGTGAAGTACTCCGTGGTGACCAGGGCCCGCAGCCCGCGCCATCCCCCGCGGTCGAAGTCGCCCACGTCACTGATCGCGTAGTCGCGACGGTCGCACTTCCCGGCGCCTCGCCGGGTCGCCGAGATCAGGCGGCTCGCCTGATCGGGCGAGGTGATCCAGAACCGAACCACCAGCGGCTCGGGCACCTCCGGAGCGCGCAACTGGGCGGTGTAGGCGGGCACGCCCTCGGGTGGCAGCCGTGCCTCGATGCCCCGCTCCCGCTTCGGCCAGCACCAGTGCAGGAGGGGGGTGCCCAGGTTCGTGGCGAAGGGGGCGAAGGTGAGGTCCGCCAGAGGGCTCTCGAAGACGTCGTCCCTCAGGCGGCCCCGCAGCCGCTCGGCGATCTCCTCCACGGAGGTCGCCGCGTTCGCGGGCATCGGCAGCGCGGGCGTCTTCAGCTGGTCGAAGCCGCCAAGGACGAACAACAGGGTGACGGCCGCGATCGCGACGCGCGGCCCATGACGCCTGGAAAGATCCACAAAGGACATGGTGCCGTACACCCGGCCAAGGAGCGTTTTCCGGCTCTCCCCGGAACCGCAGGGCCTCCCGGCCCCGTCCGCGAAACCCCGCGTGACCATGGGGGAGACCCCGGTGCCGACCCTTGACATCGAGATTCCCTGGGGTCACGCTGTTGCGTATAGCGCCGACTGTTCCGCCTTCCGAAACTGGGGTTTATCGCGATGATCCCTGCCTGTCCCCTCGCGGCCCTACCGCCAGGTGAGGCCCACCGGCTCGACGTCGACCCGCCCATCGCCGTCTTCCACACCGAGGACGGCGAGATCTACGCCGTGGACGACACCTGCACCCACCAGGACGCCTCTCTTTCCGACGGGTGGCTGGAGGGCTGCGAGATCGAGTGCCCGCTGCACGCGTCGAGCTTCGACCTGCGGACGGGACGGCCGAGCTCTCCTCCCGCCAAGCTGCCGCTGCGCACCCACCGGGTGGTGGTCGAGGACGGCACCGTCTACGTCATCCCCGCGGAGGAGCCCCCGAACCTGCCGCCCGGCGTCCGCGCGAGCACCGCGTGAGGATTCGAGCACCGCGTGAAGAGGAGCGATCGTGACCGCGAGAAGCCTGCCCCCCAGCGTGATCGCCACCCTGCCAGGCGGCTACTACACCGACGAGATCATCTTCGCCCTGGAGCAGGCCCGCGTCTTCGAGACGATGTGGTTCTGCGTCGCCCGCGCGTCCGACCTCGGCAAGCCGGGGGCCTTCCGGACCGTCCAGGTGGGCCGCGAGAGCGTCCTCGTCAACCGGGCCAGGGACGGCTCGATCCGGGCCTTCCTCAACGTGTGCCGCCACCGGGGCGCCCGGATACGGACCGAGGAGTCCGGCGAGGTCAAGCGGTCCTTCCAGTGCCCGTACCACGCGTGGACCTACGACCTCGAGGGCAAGCTGATCGCCGCGCCGAACCTCACCAAGATGCCCGACATCGACCGGGTGGAGTACGGGCTGATCAACGTGCACGTGCGCGAGTGGATCGGGTACGTGTGGGTGTGCCTCGCCGACGAGCCGCCGTCGTTCGAGGCGGACGTGATCGCCGAGGCGACGCACCGGCTGGGCGACGAGAGGTCCATCGAGAACTACGACATCGCCAACCTCCGGGTGGGCCGCAGGATCGTCTACGACGTGAAGGCGAACTGGAAGCTCATCGTCGAGAACTTCATGGAGTGCTACCACTGCGCCACCATCCACCCCGAGCTCACCGAGGTGCTGCCGGAGTTCGCCGACGGGTACGCGGCGCAGTCCTTCGTCGGGCACGGCGCGGAGTTCGGCGAGGAGATCCGGGGGTTCACCGTCGACGGCTCCGAGGGGGTGGACCGCATCCCCGGGGTGGGCGAGGACCAGGACCGCCGCTACTACGCGATCACCATCAAGCCGCAGGTCTTCGTCAACCTCGTGCCCGACCACGTGATCCTGCACCGGATGTTCCCGCTGGCGGCCGACCGGACGATCGTGGAGTGCGACTGGCTCTTCCTCGGCGACGTCGTGGACTCGGGCAGGGACCTCGGCCCGTCCGTCGAGCTCTTCCACCGCGTCAACGTGCAGGACTTCGAGGCCTGCGAGCGGTGCCAGCCCGCGATGAACTCCCGGGCGTACGCTCAAGGTGGGGTCCTGGTGCCCAGCGAGCACCACATCGGGGCCTTCCACGACTGGGTGCTCGACAAGCTGGGAACCGGGCCCGGCTGAGCGCCTGTATTGTGCGCTCTCGAAGGTGACCGGCCGGAAGGAGGCGCGAGGATGGCCAGGAAGGCCCCGCGCGACGACGTCAACGAGGACGGCCTCGAGGTCGGCCCGCCCAAGGAGTGGGCCGCCGGCATCCCGGGGGTGACCCGGTCGCTGGTGGCCGCGAACGCCCAGATGGGCGTCGGCCGCACCCTGCGCACCCTGGCCGTGGTCAACCAGAAGGAGGGCTTCGACTGCCCCGGCTGCGCCTGGCCCGAGGGCGGGCACCGCAGCCCGGCCGAGTTCTGCGAGAACGGCGCCAAGGCGGTGGCCGAGGAGGCCACCGTCCGCAGGGTCACCCGCGACTTCTTCGCCCGGCACACCGTGGACGACCTGGCCCGGCACACCGACTACTGGCTCGGCCAGCAGGGACGCCTCACCGAGCCGATGCACCGGCCCGAGGGCTCCGACCACTACGTGCCGGTGAGCTGGGACGACGCGTTCGCCATCGTCGCCCGTGAGCTGCGCGCCCTCGACAGCCCCGACGAGGCGCTGTTCTACACCTCAGGGCGCACCTCCAACGAGGCCGCGTTCGCGTACCAGCTCCTGGTGCGCAGATTCGGCACCAACAACCTGCCCGACTGCTCCAACATGTGCCACGAGTCCAGCGGCTCGGCGCTCAACGAGACGCTCGGCATCGGCAAGGGCACGGTCTCGCTGGAGGATCTTTACCAGGCCGACCTCGTCTTCGTGGTCGGCCAGAACCCCGGCACCAACCACCCGCGCATGCTGTCGGCGCTGGAGCGGGCCAAGCGCGGCGGCGCCCGGATCATCGCGGTCAACCCGCTGCCCGAGGCCGGGCTGCTCCGCTTCAAGAACCCGCAGAAGGCCTCCGGCCTGGTGGGCAGGGGCACCACGCTGGCCGACCGGTTCCTGCAGATCCGCCTCAACGGCGACCTCGCGCTCTTCCAGGCCATGTCGCTGCTCCTGCTCGAAGCCGAGGACGCCGCCCCCGGCACCGTGGTCGACCGCGCCTTCGTCGAGACCCACACCCACGGCTTCGACAAGTGGGCCGAGGACCTGCGCTCCCTGGACTGGGCGGAGGTCGAGGAGGCGACCGGCCTGGACCGCCCGGCCGTCGAGGACGCCGTACGGGAGGTGCTCGGCGCGAAGTCGGTCATCGTGTGCTGGGCGATGGGGCTCACCCAGCACAAGAACTCCGTCGCCACCATCAGAGAGGTCGTCAACTTCCTGCTGCTGCGCGGCAACGTGGGCCGCCCGGGGGCGGGCGTGTGCCCGGTGCGCGGCCACTCCAACGTCCAGGGCGACCGCACCATGGGCATCAACGAGAGGCCCCCGGCGTGGTTCCTCGACGCCCTGCGCGACGAGTTCGGCTTCGAACCGCCCCGCGACCACGGCCTCGACACCGTGGAGGCGATCCGCGCGCTGCGGTCGGAGCGGGCGAAGGTCTTCGTCGCGATGGGCGGCAACTTCGTGGCCGCGACCCCCGACACGGCGGTGACCGAGGAGGCGATGCGCCGGGCCCGGCTGACAGTGCAGGTGTCGACCAAGCTCAACCGCTCCCACGCCGTGTGCGGGCGGGAGGCGCTCATCCTCCCCACTCTGGGACGCACCGAGCGCGATGTCGCGCCCGGCGCCCGCGCGGGCCGCTTCGTCACGGTCGAGGACTCCATGGGCATGGTCCACGCCTCGCGGGGCAACCTGCCGCCCGCCTCCGGCGACCTGCTCTCCGAGGTGGACATCGTCCGCCGCCTGGCGACGGAGCTGTTCGGCGCCGACCCGCACGTGCCCTGGGAGCAGTTCGCCGACTACGACGTGATCCGCCACCGCATCTCCCGGGTGGTCCCCGGGTTCGAGGACTTCAACCTGCGCGCCCGCCTCTCGGGCGGTTTCACGCTGCCCAACGCGCCCCGCGACGAGCGCCGCTTCCCGACCGCGACGGGGAAGGCCAACTTCACCGTCAACCCCCTGGAGGTGCTGCGGGTCCCGCCGGGGCGGCTGCTGCTCCAGACGGTCCGCAGCCACGACCAGTACAACACCACGATCTACGGCATGGACGACCGCTACCGGGGCATCCGCAACGGCCGCCGGGTGGTCTTCGTGCACGCCGACGACCTGGCCGAGCAGGGTCTGGCCGACGGCGACATGGTGGACCTGGTCAGCGAGTGGCCCGACGGCGAACGCAGGGCGGAGTCCTTCCGCGCGGTCGCCTATCCCACCGCGCGCGGCTGCTGCGCCGCGTACTTCCCGGAGACCAACGTGCTGGTGCCGCTGGACTCGGTCGCGGAGACCTCCAACACGCCCACGTCCAAGAGCGTCGTGGTCAGACTCGTCGGCCGCTCCCCGTCCCTGGACGGTTCCTGACGCGCGGCCTCAGCCGACGCCGAACTCGCCGGCCTTCACGTGGTTGAGGAAAGTGGTCCATGCGGTGGGGGTGAGGAGGAGTTTGGGGCCGTCGGGGTCCTTGGAGTCGCGTACGGCGATCAGGTCGGGGTGGCCGGTGGCGTCTTTGAGCTTCGCGACCTCGACGCAGTCGCCGCCGTTGTCTCCGGAGAAGCTTGATTTGATCCACGTGACGTTATTCAGGTCCACTTTTCCTCTACCGCCCTTTGGATGAGCTCGATGGACATGCTTAGCGGCAGCGCTTCGGTCCGGATGGCCTCAAAACGCTCCACGGCCGCCGTGACGTCTTCCTGATCGCTTGTGATGAGACCGCGCACGGTCGTCTCCGCATACAGTACGTCGCCTCCTCCGTCCAGCGTCGCGATTACGAACTCCGGGCTGGCCGGGAGTTGCCCCGTCTCCACTCCGCTGATCAGGGACTCGCTGAAGTGGATCCGCTCGGCCAGCTGGCCCTGGGTGAGGCCCGCCGCCTTCCGGTAGTAGCGCAGCTCCCTGCCCCAGATCGCCTGAGGCGTATAGAGATTGGAGATGATGCCCTCCTTGTCGGAGTCAACAAAAGGTCCGCGAACTCCAGCCCACAGTTTTCGTAACCGTTCCGCTACCAAGAGTGGTGATGCCTGGGCACGCTGAACATACGAAATCCGAGGCGGAGAGAGAAAACATGGAAGAGGCACTCAAGGCGAGCGCGGTGCTGACCGAATATCGCTGCACGATGAATCCCGGACTTTCCCCGCTGGGGGAGAAGTGGATACCGCGCGAACCGAGAAGCGTCGCGTCCGCCCGCCGGTTCGTGCGCGACGTCGCCACCGACTGGAAGGCGTCGGGGGACACCCCGGAAATCGCCGAACTCCTGGCCTCGGAACTCGTCACCAACGTGCTGGCGTACGGCTCGCCGGACGTTCCCGCCGTGAGCCCCGTCCGCGTCACGGTCGGCAGGGAGAGGGAGTCGCTGACCGTGGACGTTCACGACACGTGCATCGCGGTCCCGCGCCTGGGACGGGCCGGCGGCCTGGAGATCTCCGGCCCGTCTCAGGCATGGTCTCGCCATCGTCCAGGACCTCTCCCGCAACTGGGGCTGGAGACCCTCACCCCCCGCGGCAAGTCCGTCTGGTTCCAGCTGACGGCCTGGCCATGAAACGAAGGGCGAACCGGCCGAGCAGCCGGCACGGAGATGGCGGAAACTGAACACGAGCCGACCATTTTCCGACACCGGCGGTGTCCATCCATCCGAGAGGACCATCGGAGAGAAGGAGCCAACATGCGAGGGATCCCGCCGGTCGGGGAAACCGATGCCCCGGCCCGTGACCGGCGCTCGGCCGAGGATCTGCTGGCGCTGGCGCGGAGAGGAGACGGTGAGGCGTTCCGCGGGCTCGTCGAGCCGTACCGACGTGAGCTCCAGGTGCACTGCTACCGCATCCTCGGCTCGGTGCAGGACGCCGAAGACCTGCTGCAGGAGACGTTGCTGGCGGCATGGCGCGGGATCGGCGGCTACGAGGAACGCGCGTCGGTACGGACGTGGCTCTACCGGATCGCGACCAACCGCTGCCTCAACGCACTGCGGGCCGGTGCCCGCCGTCCGCGCGAATACGCGGCCTACCGATCGGAGGTCCCGTTACCCGAGCCGTCGCACCGCCGAGCGGAACCGAGCTGGCTGGAGCCCTACCCCGACGCGCTGCTCGACGAGATCGCCGACCACATGCCCGGGCCGGAGGCGCGGTACGAGGTCAGGGAGTCGGTGTCGCTGGCGTTCCTGGCGGCGCTGCAGCAATTGCCGCCGAGACAACGTGCCGTGTTGGTGCTGCGGGACGTACTGGGACTCCGGGCCGCCGAGGTGGCGAGCATCCTCGACACGACCGAGAACGCGGTGACCAGCGCGCTGAGACGAGCACGGGGCACGCTGGCGAACGAGCTACCGGATCCCGATCGGGAGAGCGCTCCGCTACCGAACTCGCCACAGGAACGCCGGATCGTGGACGGTTTCACCCGTGCCTTCGAGGCCGGAGACGTCGATGCGGTCGTGGCCATGCTGACGAACGAAGCGTGGCTGACCATGCCGCCACTGCCACTGGAATACCAGGGCCCAGAGGCCGTCCGGCACTTCCTGGCCACGGTCGCGCTGCGCGACGGGCGCCGATACGTGCTGATTCCGACGCGGGCGAACGGCCAGCCGGCGTTCGGCTGTTACCTGCGTGACCCGCGGACACCGATCCTGCACGCACACGGAGTGTTCGTGCTGACCCTGACCGGCGACCGGATCGCCGCGCTGACACGATTCGTGGACAACTCGCTTCTGACGGTATTCGGACTCCCACGGTCGCTGCGCGCCTGATCGGCCGCGTACGGACCGGAGGTCCGACGCAGGTGTCCGGCGGCGCGTGCAAAAACCATGCGTGAAAAGCCATGCATGAAAAATGCCATGAGTAAAAGACCATATGCGAAAAATAATGCGTGGAAAGAGGCGGCAGATCTTCAGGACTTCCAGCGCACTGTATCCGCCCGCGCATCCGTAGAAAATCCGAGCAGAAGGAGAAACGGTGAGTACCGACGGGGGACGGATGACGTCCGAGCAGGCATGGGTGTTGGGGCTTGCCTCACTGGCGTCGTTCATGATGGCCCTGGACAGCCTGATCGTGACGACGGCACTGAGCACGATCCGGCAGGAACTGACGGCATCGGTCGAATCACTTGAGTGGACCGTCAACGCGTACAACCTGACGTTCGCGGTGCTGCTGCTGACCGGAGCGGCACTGGGTGACCGGTTCGGCCGGCGCCGGATGTTCGTCGTCGGGCTGGCGGTGTTCACCATCGCGTCGGTGGCCTGCGCGCTGTCCCCGGACATCGGCACTCTGATCATGTCCAGGGCGGTGCAGGGGGCCGGTGCCGCGATGGTGCTGCCACTGTCGCTCACCCTGATCAGCGCGATGTTTCCGCCGCACCAGCGAGGTAAGGCGATGGGGCTGTACCTGGGCATCACCGGCCTGGCGACGTTCGGCGGCCCGTTCATCGGTGGCGTCGTCGCCGAAGGACTGGCCTGGCAGTGGATCTTCTGGCTGAACCTGCCCGTCGGGGTGATCACGATCATGCTTGCGGCGCGGTGCGTCGACGAGAGCGTCGGCCCGAACAACCGGTTCGACCTGGGAGGGGTCGTGCTCGTGACCTTGGGCGCGTTCGGCGTCGTCTGGGGTCTGGTCCGCGGGAACGTGGCGGGCTGGGGCAGCGCGGAAGTATTGAGCGCGCTGGTACTGGGCGTCGCGCTGGTGGTCGCCTTCGTGCTCTGGGAACACCGCACGAAGGCGCCGATGCTGCCGATGCGGTTCTTCCGGCTGAGGGCGTTCGCCACGGCCAATCCGGCGAACTTCCTCGTGTTCGCCTCGCTGTACGGCACGCTGTTCTTTCTCGCGCAGTACTTCCAGACCGCACTCGGTGAAGGGCCGCTCGGTGCCGGTTTGCGGCTGATGCCGTGGACCGCGACGCTGATGGTGTGCGCACCGATCGCCGGCAGATTGGCAGACAGGGTCGGCGAGCGGAATTTCGTGGTCGGCGGGCTGCTGCTCCAGACCGTCGGCATGAGCTGGATCGCCATGGTCGCCGATACCGACACGGGCTATCTCGAACTGCTGCCTGCGCTGATCATTGGCGGGGTCGGACTGACCATGGCCATGCCCGCGGCGCAGAAGTCGGTGGTCGGAGCGGTGCGACCACAGGAGATCGGCCAGGCGTCCGGCGCGTTCATGATGCTACGAATCCTGGGAGGGGTGTTCGGTGTCGCGGTCACGGTCGCCGTCTTCGCGGGTGCCGGGGGCTACGCGTCAGCCGAGGAGTTCAGTGCGGGCTTCACCGCGGCGATGGCCGCGGTCGCCATGTACGCGTTCGTCGGCATGCTCGTCGCACTCGGCATGCCGGGCAGGCGAGCGGCTGCCACGGCCGTGCCACCGCAGGCGGCGGGTGCCGTACCTCAGGGTGAAGGTGTTCCCGGCCCGTCGAGGTGAAGCCCGCACCGAACTCCTCGGCTGACACCCGTCACCACCGCCGAGACGGCGCTCGGCCTGCGCGGGCTGCCGGGTGAGCCCGAGCTGCGAAGGCGCTCTTGGCCGGTGTCGGATCCGCAGGACTTCACGCCGTCGGCGAAGGCGTCCCGCTCGCGGCAGGGCTACGGCGGAGCCCCTCCACCGGCGCGGGTGAAGGGGCTCCTGTCAGGGGCCCTGCGTCAGGGGGTCAGCCCGGAGGGAAGTTGCCGTTCTTGGCGACGGGCAGGGCCAGCTGGCTGGCACCGCTGAGGACGGCCGGCTCGATCGGGAGACCGGCGAGGACGGGGTTGATGTGCCGCAGGGTCAGCGAGACCGCGGGCAGGGCCGGCGTGACGATGTCGAACTTCTCCAGGTCGATCCACCGGACGATTTTGAGCACCTCGTCCGGGATGTTGTCGCCGGCCTTCTGCACCGGGACGCACAGCTGGCGGGCGTTGAGGACCTGCGCGCCGTGCGTGGGGATGATCGGGGTCAGGACGGGGTTGAGCTGGCGCAGGGACAACTGCTGGTTCAGCGAGGTGTTGGGGGTGATGCCGTAGCACTTGAGGTCGATGTGGCGGACGAGTGACAGCACCTCGGCGGGTGGGAGCACGTTGTTCTTGATGACCGGCACGCACAGCTGCTGCGGGGTGTTGAGGGAGATCTGCGTGCGCGGCAGGCTTTGGAACAGCGGGTTGAGGTGGCTGAGCACGAGGCCCGTGGTCACCGTGGTGCCGGAGATCTTATAGCAGGCCAGGTCGATGTACCTGATGAAGTTGAGCGCGGGTGACGGCGGCGTCTGGTTGTTCTTGGCGACCGGGACGCACAGCTGCTCACGCTGGCCGAGGGTGACGGTCTCGATCGGCAGGGAGCCGAGCACGGGGTTGATGTGCCGCAGCGTGAGCGTGGTGGCGGGCGGCTGGTACGGGCTCGTCTTGAAGCATTCGAGGTCGAGGAAGGCGGTCAGATCCTTCGGCGTCGGCAGCGCGAGGGCGCTGGCGGGCGGCACACAGAGGAATGCCACGGCGAGTATCGCAACGACGGCGGATGCGAGGCGCCGGAACATCGTTTTTCTACGCCCGTGAATTCCGGTTACGGCTCGGTCCATTGTGGCTCCAAAATCTGGGGGGCGGGCCTTCTCAACGCCGAGTGTGTGCCGCCGCGACCGTACTTTCAATATTTTTGACACTTTTTGTTGCACATAAAATTCGGGCCGACGGGCCGGGGATTTATCATCGGGTATAAAAGCGTTGTCGGCTCGCCGGTAATCGGAACGAAGCGGCTTTGTCTGGGCTCTGCCAACCTGATGGTGCGGGCCGCGGGAAACCTGTATGGGATGGGTTGACCCGGGAGCGGAATCACGGTAAAGAGGAAGTCCGGCGCCCTGACCGGAGAGCCTTCTTTCGCCGCGACCCTGCCGCCGAATGGCTGAAGTCGAGAGGGAGAGGGTCAGGGACCCTCCTTTCCGGAACGAAATCCTTCCCGGTGGAAGTTCGCGGGCCGAAGCCGGTCCGAACGTCGCCGGTTCTTCCTCGAACGAAAACAAGGTTTACGTCAGGTTCGAACTTCGGAACGGCGCGCCGGAGCCTTTCCAGTCGTGAGGCCGGATATGGCAGGGGATCCGCGTTTCGATTCCGGGCTCATATCCATTGCTCGGGACTTCCCGGGAAGTGCGAATCTTTCGGCCTGGGAAAAAGGGGGACCTCCGGCTCCCGGACGGCTTCGCGCTGCCCAACGGCTCGCCGGACGTTCCCGCCGCGAGTCCCGTCCGCGTCAGGGCGGGCCGGGAGAGGGAGCTGCTGATCGTGGACGTCCACGACACGTGCATCGCGGTCCCGCGCCTGGGACGGGCCGGCGACCTGGAGATCTCCGGCCCGTCTCAGGCACGGTCTCGCCATCGTCCAGGCCCCCTCCCGCAACTGGGGCTGGACCCTCACCCCCCCCGCGGCGAGTCCGTCTGGTTCCAGCCGACGGCCTGGCCATAGGTTTTCTACGGTTTGATTCCGGCCAGTACAGTACGTGGATGGCGAACCTACGAGAGCAGATTCTCGCCGAACTCGGCGTCAAGGCGACCATCGTTCCCAAGGTTGAGATCCGGCAGCGGGTCGGCTTTCTCAAGGACTACCTGCGGGCGACCCCGGCCAAGGGGTACGTGCTCGGGATCAGCGGCGGCCAGGACAGCACGCTGACCGGCAGGTTGTGCCAGCTCGCCGCCGAGGAACTGCGTGCCGAGGGGCACGGGGCCACCTTCGTCGCGATGCGGCTGCCCTACGGCGTGCAGGCCGACGAGCACGACGCGCAGATCGCGCTGGAGTTCATCCGGCCCGACCGGTCGATCGCGGTGAACGTCAAGCCGGGCGCGGACGCCGTCGCCGCCGAGACGGCGCTCGGCCTGCGCGGGCTGCCGGGTGAGCCCGAGCTGCGGGACTTCGTGCGCGGCAACCTCAAGGCCCGCGAACGCATGGTGATCCAGTTCGCGATCGCCGGGCAGCTGAGCCTGCTCGTCGTGGGCACCGACCACGCGGCCGAGGCGGTGACCGGCTTCTTCACCAAGTACGGCGACGGCGGTGTCGACATCACCCCGCTGACCGGACTGACCAAGCGTCAGGGAGCCGCCCTGCTGCAGGAGCTCGGCGCGCCACCGAGCACCTGGGAGAAGGTGCCGACCGCCGACCTCGAGGACGACCGGCCCGCACTGCCCGACGAGGTGGCACTCGGCCTGACGTACACCCAGATCGACGACTATCTGGAAGGCGTCGACGTCGCGCCGGACGTGGCGGCGAAGGTGGAGTCGCTCTACCTCGCGACCCGGCACAAGCGGGCCGTTCCGGTCAGCCCGCTCGACGACTGGTGGCGGGCCGAGAGCGCGTCCCCCACGGCTGCTGGTCACCCTTCCCCCGTCGGTCGCTGATCGAGCGCGTGACCGCCGTCGCCGGAGGGCTCGAAGGTCGTGCACCTGCGGCATCCCCGGCGCTCCGGACCGGATGCGCCGACGGTGGCGACGAGCTCGCCGCCATGGGAGCGGGCGGGGGCGGAGCCGGTCATGGCGCGGCGCGTATGTCTTTGACCTGGACCGTGGTCCAGGATCTAGCTTTCTGTCCATGACAACGCCTCAACGCGGAATCGGTTCCGGCTTCGGTGCCCGCAGCACCGCGGACGATGTCCTGCACGGGATCGACCTGTCCGGGAAAATCGCTGTCGTCACCGGCGGCTACTCGGGACTCGGCCTGGAGACGACCCGCGCGCTGGCACGTGCCGGAGCGCGCGTCGTCGTCCCCGCCCGGCGACGGACGGCCGCTCAGGAGGCGGTCGAGGGAATCGACGGTGTGGAGGTCGACGACCTTGATCTGGCCGACCTCGGCAGTGTCCGCGGATTCGCCGAGCGCTTCCTGGCATCGGGCCGGGACATCGACATCGTGATCAACAACGCCGGGGTCATGGCCTGCCCCGAGACGCGGGTGGGCCCGGGGTGGGAGGCGCAGTTCGCCGTCAACCACCTCGGCCACTACGCGCTCGTCAACCGGCTCTGGCCGGCGATCGCACGCGGTGGCGGGGCGCGGGTGGTGGCCGTGTCCTCCGGCGCCCACGCGATCACGGGCATCCGCTGGGACGACGTGCAGTTCGAGCATGGATACGACAGGTGGCAGGCTTACGGGCAGGCGAAGACGGCGAACGTGTTGTTCGCGGCCCGGCTCGACGCGCTCGGCCGTGACGTCGGGGTGAGGGCGTTCTCGGTACATCCCGGCAGTATCCTCACCCCGTTGCAGCGCCATCTCCCGAAGGAGGAGATGGTCGCCGCGGGGTGGATCGACGAGAACGGCGACCTGGCCGATCCCACCTTCAAGACGCCCGAGCAGGGCGCGGCGACGCAGGTGTGGGCGGCGACCTTCCCGCGGTTGGCGGGTATGGGTGGCGTGTACTGCGAGGACTGCGACATCGCGGAGCCGGCCGGCGACGACGGCCAGGGCGGTGGGGTGCGCGGCCATGCGACCGACCCCGACCAGGCCGCGCGCCTGTGGGCGCTGTCGGCCGGCCTCACCGGCGTCAACGCGTTCGTGTCCACGACCTAGCCCTGTTCTCCGTACATCGCGGTGGTCGAGGCATCCGGCATGGCCGGCCGGTCGTGGCTGCCCGGAACGACGGTTCGCGGGACTCGGGAGACAGCGAGCGTGATGGGCCGCTCCGGGCGCGGAGAAGGCATGGGGCCAGGAGGAACGGAACGTCGAACCGGATCGGTGTCGTTCCGGATCCGGGGGTGAGGAGGTCCTCAGCCGAGGAACGCCGCGGTGGTCGCCACGAACCGACCGGCGTCGTCGAGCCAGGGGCGGTGGCCCGCCCCCGACTGCACCACGAGCGTGGCGTCGGGGAACAGCCCGGCGAACTCGGACGCCGACCGAGGGGGACTGTTCACGTCGAACTCCCCGGTGAGCAGCAGTACGGGAGCCTCGCAGGCGGCGAGGGCCGCACGGGTGCTCTCCGGGTGGAAGGCGCCCTCGGCCGCGAAGAGGGCGACAGCCTCTTCGTTGCCCGGCCGGCTGGAGGCATGGTGCTTCTGGGCCGCCGCGTCCCACCGGCCGTGGAAGAAGGGGGCGACGGCCTCCCAGTCGTCGCCGGTGCCCTCGGTGATCGCCTCCAGGGCGGCGAACGCCGCCGGGAACCACGGCTCGTCCTCGCGAAGCCGGGCGATCTCGCGTCGCGTCTCCCCGGTGATCGCTATCCCGACGGCCCGGGTGCCGGGGCCGATCAGGGCGAGCCTGCCGACGCGGTGCGGGTGGCGGGCCGCGTACTGCGTCGCGATGTTCGTGCCGGCGGAGTGGCCGAGCAGGTCCATCCGGGCGAGCCCGAGGTGGTCGCGAAGCGCCTCGACGTCGTCGGTCAGACGGTCGCAGCGGTAGGAGGCGATGTCCTCGGGGATCGCGGACCGGCCGGTGCCGCGCGGGTCCAGGAGGATCAGCCGGCGGTGCGCGGACAGGCCGCCGAGATCGCCGAGATAGGCGGAGTCCGTGGGACCTCCGGGGAGGCAGACGACCGGGTCGCCGCCTCCGTCTCCGGCGACGCGGTAGGCGAGCAGGGTTCCGTCAGGTGCGGAGAAGGTGGGCATGACGCGAATCGTGTCACTTATAACCTGGTTATACAACCGGGTTATAGCTGCGGGGCCGGGGTGTATAACCGAGCTATGGCAGGTGAAGAGGACGCCCACCGGAGTTCCGTGACGCTGACCGAGGAGCAGGCCAGGAGGATGCTCGCCGACGTGAACGACGTCATCCGCGCGGGGGAGGAGATGCGGAGGCTGCGCGCCGAAATGATCAAGATCTTCGTCGGCTACGGCTGGACCCAGGACAAGATCGCCCGGCTCACCGACATGAGCCAGCCCGCCGTCTCCAAGCAGGTGACGAAGTGCAGGGCGGACGACCCGTTCCCCTCGGTGGATCTCTCCCTCGACCAGCGCGACGTCCCCTGGCTCGAAGGACGCCTGTGGGGTCTCGCCGAGGAGATCTCCGAGACCTTCGACGGCACCGCCCGCTGCACGCGCCACGTCAACGCCATCGCCCGGGGAAGGAAGCGCTTCGACCCCCAGCATGTCGACGAGCTGAGACGCCTCGTCGAAGAGGACCTGAGGCTGCACCGGGCGGAGATGCCCGGCGACTACCGGGACGCCTACAACGAGATCAGCCGTGGTCTCGACGTCCCCTCGAAGGTCACCGCCACCACCGCGCCGGCCTCCGTGCGCCGCGCCCTCGCCTGCCGGATCCAGCGTGACCGGCTCGGGGGCGACGCCTGAGTCTGCGCCCAGGCGTGTGACCCGTCGGCGGGGAGCGGAACGCCGCGCTGAGCTCACATGCGCGTGTGCAGCTTTGTTGCAGCTTCCGTCCTCGCCATTGACGCCTTTTGACGGCCGACGTTATGGTCCAAGAGGCAGGAAAGCGCTTTCCGTGCCACCTTGTATGGATTCGTGTGCCTTCACTTGGACCAAGAGAGGGCCGACATGGATGGCCCTGAACCCTTCGCGCGCTCGCCACTTCCGCGTTCGGTCCAGGTACGCGCACGTCTACGCCGGCCACATGGCGGTCGGCGACCACCCCCTGAGCAGGTGTTCGAACACGAAGGTGAGACAAGGATGAGACGAGCAGTCGCGTTGCGACTCCAGGCGGCACTTGCCGCGGTGGTCACCGCGGCCGCGGCCGGTGTGGCCGTGCCGGCGATCCAGGCGTCGGCGGCGGTCGGCAGCGCCACCGGTTACGCGACCGGCAACGGCGGGACCACCGGCGGTGCGGGCGGGCAGACGGTGCGGGCCACCACGGGGACCGCGATCCACGCGGCCCTGTGCGGCCGGGCCAGCGCCGGCACCCCGATCACCATCGAGGTCGAGGGGACCATCAACCACGGCAACACCGCCAAGGTGTCGGGCGAAAGCTGCAACACCGCCGCCGGTGTGATCGAACTCAAGCAGATCAGCAACGTCACGATCATCGGGGTCGGCAACGGCGCCGTCTTCGACCAGCTGGGCATCCACATCCGCGACTCCAGCAACATCATCATCCAGAACGTGACCGTCCGGAACGTCAAGAAGTCGGGCTCGCCCACCTCCAACGGTGGCGACGCCATCGGCATGGAGAGCACCGTTCGCAACGTCTGGGTCGACCACGTCACCCTGGAGGCCTCGGGCGGGGAGTCGGAGGGGTTCGACGGCCTCTTCGACATGAAGGACAACGTCCAGTACGTGACCCTGTCCTACAGCACCCTGCGCAACTCCGGTCGCGGCGGGCTCATCGGGTCCAGTGAGAGCGACCGCTCGAACGGCTTCATCACCTTCCACCACAACCTGTACGAGAACATCGACTCCCGTACGCCCCTGCTGCGTGGCGGCATAGCCCACATCTACAACAACTCCTACGTGAACCTCCACGAGTCGGGCATCAACTCCCGGGCCGGGGCCCGCGCCAAGGTGGAGAACAACTACTTCAAGGACTCCAAGGACGTCCTGGGCACCTTCTACACCAGCGAGGCCGGCTACTGGCAGGTCGCCGGCAACATCTTCGACAACGTGACCTGGTCCGCCCCCGGCAGCGACAACGCCCCCGCCGGACCCAACCCGCAGTCCAACACCACCGTCAGCGTCCCGTACTCCTACAGCCTCGACGGGGCGAGCTGCGTGCCGGACATCGTCCGCCAGACGGCGGGCGCGAACAAGGGGATGCGGGTGTCGAATGGCAGCTGCTCGCCGCAGACACCGACGCCGACCCCGACGGTGACCCCGACGGTGACGCCGACCCCCACGCCCACCCCCACGCCGACGATCACCCCTTCGCCCGGCGGGCCCAACCTCAGCATCGGGGCCGGCTCCGACGGCTCCAGCAAGGCCGACGGGACGAGCTACGGCAACGTGCGGGACGGCAACCTGAGCACCCACTGGTCACCGGCCGGCTCGACCGGTGACATCTCGATCAAGTGGAGCTCCGCCAGGACGGTCTCCAGGGTCGTCATCCGTGAGGCGTCAGGCTCCGTGGGCGTCATCGGCTCCTGGCAGCTCGTCAACGCCGGCAACGGCGCCGTGCTGAAATCCGGCAGCGGGGCGGGCACCATCACCTTCACCCCGACCTCGCTGAGCAAGATCACCTTCAGGATCGCCGGCTCGACCGGCACGCCGAAGGTCGCCGAGTTCGAGACCTACGCCGGGTAGCGGACCGAGTTCCACCACCGATCACCGGTGACGGGGGCGGGGGCCATCGACGAAGGCTCCCGCCCCTTCGGCCGTGGAAGGTCAGGGGCCCGAAGGGGTCGCGTCCAGCGGCGACGGGCTGCTTCGGCCGGTGCGGCGTCCGGACCTCCAGGGGAGATGCGTTGTCACTTCCCGGCCATGCCGGGTTTCCCGCTGATGGACTCCTGATGGATGTCGGCGTAGGTGCGCGAGTCCTTGATCAGGTCGTCGCAGAAGGCGGCGACGTCGTTGCCGATGAGTTCCAGGACTCCCTTGCCGGCCGCGACGCCCTCCTCGAAGAAGTCGATGATCCCTGAGAGCAGGGACCCGTCGGGCGAGTCGACCGGTCCAACCTTGAAGACGTACCTCTGGATCTCCTTGTAGACGATCTGGTAGTCCGGCGGGAGCGCCTTGATCCGCGCCATGTGCGCCCGCCACTGCCTCTTGCCCTCGATGATGTCCTGGATGCCCACGTCAGCCTCCCAGCCGGTCCAGTTTCCTCGCGACGTTCCTGTTCAACTGCTCGCGCCACCGGTCGCGATGGCTCCGACCGCCTTCTCCACCGGCCAGCGCCGCGCAGAAGCCCCCGATGTCGTCACCCAGCACCTCGCGGATGCTCTGCCCGTCGGCGGCTGTCTCTTCGAGCAGTCCCAGAACACCGTCGAGAATCGGCATCAGGTTTCGACCGGTGAAGTCCGAGTAGGGAGAAAGATGACCCTTGATCTCTCCCCACGCCGCCCGGTGGTCGGCGGGCAACGCCTCGGCCCGAGCTTCGAGCGCCTTCCATTCCCTGGTGAGATCGCTGCCGGTGATGGTCTCCCAGAAGTTCATCTCCCGCCCTCCTTGAGCTTGTCGATCCGTGAGGTGACGTACTCCCATTTCGCCCAGAACGTCGCGAGTTCTTCGCGTCCCGCGTCGTTGAGCGCATAGAACTTGCGTGGCGGGCCCAGCCCGGACGGTCGTTTCGTCACCTGGACGAGCCTGTTCTTCTCCAGCCGCAGCAGGATGGTGTAAACCGTCCCCTCGACGACGTCGGCGAAGCCGAGCTCGTTCAGCCGGCGCGTGATGGCGTACCCGTAGGTCTCCTCGTTGCCGATGATTTCAAGCACGCAGCCCTCGAGCGTGCCCTTCAGCATCTCCGTCAGGTCGTCCATCGCGGGTCCTCTTCGGTCTCCTGGTACTCGGTGGTACCGAGTACTACTACAAAGTATCACAGAGTAGTGGACCATGTCGGCAGGTGGCGAGCACAGCCTGCGGGAGCGATTCGGACCATTGGCGCCACGCCCGGCGTGCGGCAGGTGGGGGGGCGGGAGGTTGCGTGCCGGCGGGGGCGCTGTCGTGCAGACCGAACGCGGTACATCCGTTCCCGCCCGCCCCGGGGACCGTCGGCCCGCACGGTGGCGTCGCAGGCCTTCACCAACAGGCACCAGGATGGGATCCCGTCCGATCGAGGTGATCGGACGGGATCCCGTCAGCCCTTTTCGGATCGTCTCGGAAAAACGCCCCCTCCTACCGGACGGATGGTTCGAAGTCCGCCGCGTGGTCCGCCGCCCACCGCGCGAAGGTCCGGCCGGGGCGGCCGGTGAGACGCCGCACGACGGCGGCCCGCTCCTCGTCGACGGGTGCGGGGTCGCGCGCGGACTCCGCCCACATTCGAACAACCAGTCGACGACCTCCGCCGGATAGCCGTCCTGGATCCACCCGTCGCGGGCCTCCACCGGATCCTGCTCCTCGAACCGGATCTCCTGACCGATCGCCGCCCCGATCGCCCTCACCTGCTCGGCCACGGTGAGTGCCTCGGGTCCGGCGAAGGTGTACGTCATGCCCGCGTGGCCGTCCCCGGTCAGGACCGCGGCGGCCGATGTTCCCGGTCGCCCCTGTCACTGGAATCGTCACGTTGCTCCTTTGGTTGCCTGACCGGATGGCGCGACAGGCCGCCGTCGCGTCTTGGCCTTTCGCGGCGGCGGTCGTTTCCGGGATGCTAGGTCGGTTTCGGAACGGTCGCATATGGATCGTTCCAAGGACGTTCGCCGCGCTTTTCGATGGTGACGAGCAGCGGTGGATGTGCCGGCTCGTTCCCTGGCCGAGCCAGGCGGTGGCTCCCTCGCGCACCATGTCGCGGCGCTCGCGCCCGGCGCGGCAGGGCTCAGCCAGGGGTCCCCTGCCTCATCCCCGGGATGGCGGAGTGTTCCCGCCTGTGAAGGTGCCGGGCTGCGTGCGGGAGTTCGAGGCGCGACCGGCCGGCGCGGTCATCTCGCGGACCGGTGTGCCCGTCTCACTTCGCGGTCGATCGCCCAGGCGTCCGCCACCGGGCCCACGTGCCCGAGCTTGTCGGGGTTGATCACCGAGCGGATCGTCTGGATCCGCCCGTCGAATACGTCGAGCGCCAGGGTGTGGAGCACCTTGCCGTCCCGGTCGCGGAAGATCGCGCCCGGCTCGCCGTTGACCTCGTGCGGCTCGAACGTCACGTCGACCCGGGCCAGCCGGGGGACGACGGAGGCGAGCAGCCGGGCCACGTTCCCGGCGCCGACGACGGTCCTGGCCAGCTGCGGGGCCTTGCCACCGCCGTCGCCGACCATCGACACGTCGGCGGCGAGCAGTTCCCGCAGCCCGGCGACGTCGCCTTCGCGGAGGGCGTCGAAGAAGCGCGACGCCAGCTCCTCCCGCTCCTTGCGGACCGCTTCGAAGCGTGGCCGCCCGGCCTCCATATGGTGTCGCGCCCGCACCAGCAGTTGCCGGCACGCCGCCTCCGACCGTCCCACCGCCGTGGCGACCTCGTCGAATCCGAAGCCGAACACCTCCCGCAGCACGAAGACCGCCCGCTCCAGCGGGCTGAGCCGCTCCAGCAGAAGCAACGCAGCCATCGACACCGAGTCGGCCAGCTCCGCCGACCGCGCCGGATCCTCATAGGGGTCGGCGAGCAGCGGCTCGGGCAACCACGGCCCCACATACTCCTCCCGCCGCACCCGCGCCGAGCGCAGCACGTCGATCGAGACCCGCGTCACCACGGCCGCGAGGAAGGCCTTGGCCGACCTGGGTCGTGCCGGGGAGCCGTCAAAGCGCAGCCACGTCTCCTGCACCGCGTCCTCGGCCTCACCGACACTGCCCAGAATCCGATAGGCGATCGAGAACAGCAGCGGCCGCAGCTCCTCGAACTCCTCGACCTTGCTCACGTCCGGTCCCCGTCCCTCGAACCTCTCTCGCCCGGCCGCACTCGCCGGCGCGGGCATCTTCTGGTGATCATCCAGGCCACCGGCGGGCCGGAGCAGCGCCCTGAGCCCGGGGGCTCGGGGGCCGCAGCCGGCCCCCGAGCCGGTCGCCGGTGCCGTTCAGTGGAACTGCCCGGGCTCGTAGTCACCGGCCGGCTGCCGGGTGATGATGTTCAGCCGGTTCGCCGTGTTCATGAAGGAGACCAGGATCACCAGGGCGGCGAGCTGCTCCTTGTCGTAGTGCTTGGCGGCGTACGCCCACACCTCGTCGCTGACCCCGCCGGCCGCATCCGCGACCCGGGTTCCCTCCTCCGCCAGTTCCAGCGCGGCACGCTCGGCCTCGGTGAAGACCGTGGCCTCGCGCCACGCCGCGACCAGGTTCAGCCGCACCGGGGACTCGCCGGCGGCGACGGCCTCTTTGGTGTGCATGTCGAGGCAGACGGCGCAACCGTTGATCTGACTCACGCGAAGCGCCACCAGCTCCTGCGTGGCGGCCGGCAGCGGTGATTCCTTGAGCGCCTTGCCCGCCGCCATGAAGTGCTTGAGGATCTTGCCGGCGGTCGGGTCGGTGAAGTAGTTCAGTCGCGCGTCCATGGGGTGCCCTTCCGTTGTCGTTGACGGCTACACCCTTTGAGACGAGGCGGCCCGGCTCCCTGTGACACGGGCGAACGTGACCTGCGTCTCCCGGCCGTCGGGCGTCGTCATCGGCGCGGCTCCCAGCGGAAGATCCGGAAAGCCAGCACGACGGCGACGACGACCCAGCCCAGCGTGGGTGCCAGGAGGATCAGGGAGTCCGTGACGGGAACGCCGCCGTTCCAGGCGTTGACGGCCAGTTCGGTGGCCGAGCCGCCGGGAAGCAGCCGTTTGAGCAGGGTGAGTTCCTCGGTGCCGGTGAGTCCCACCCAGCCGGCCACGGCGATGGCGCCGAGGCTGACGGGCAGCGTGGTCACCTGAGCGTGCTCGGGGGAGTTCGTCACTCCTGCCGTGGCCAGTCCCAGGCCGAGCATCATGATCATCGTTGAGAGGGCGGCCGCGGCCAGGAGGAGGACGTTGTCCGGCCCGCTCGCGACCATGGCCAGGACGGTCATGATCGCGAGCACCTGGACCAGCGAGATGACGGTGATCGGCAGGAGCAGTCCGGAGACGATGCCGGTGTCGTCGGCCGCGGTGGAGCGCAGCCGCTTGAGGAAGAGGTTCTGCCGGCGTGAGGCCAGGGTGGTCACCGTGGTGGTGTAGAGCCCGAACGCCCCCACGGTGAACATCATTGTCGCCGCGATGTATCCGAGGCTGCCCAGGGCCGTGAAGGCTTCGTGCTGGTAGATGAAGAGCGCGCTGACGGCCACGGGCATGACGAGACTGGTGACCAGAACCAGCCGGTTCCGGAAGATCTGGACCAGCTCGCTGAGAGCGATCGAGAGCATGGCGAAGCTCCTTTCCTGGAAGGTTCGAGTGGCTAGTCGCTGCCGATGGCGCGGAAGACGTCGTCGAGCCGGGTCGGCCCGGCCTGGAGTCCCCGCAGCTCCACCGAGTGGTCCTGCGCCCAGCGGAGCAGGGTGTGCAGGTCCTTCTGCAGGCCTAAGGTCTCTATGAGGAACGTTCCGTTGCCGTCGCGGGTGGCCTGCAGCGGCGGTGCGGGGGCGGGGACGGGCAGGGAGAAGCGGATGGTGGCGGGCATGGTCTGCGTCAGTTCGGAGACGGTCCCCTCCCGGTGGAGGGTGCCTTTGTGCATGAGGCCGATGCGGTCGGCGTGCTGCTGTGCCTCTTCCAGGTAGTGCGTGGTGAGAACGATGGTGGAGCCGTCTTCGCGCAGCCTGTCCACGGTGTCCCACAGATCGTCCCGGGACTGGATGTCCAACCCGGTGGTGGGCTCGTCCAGGAAGATCAGCTCAGGCGTCCCGTACACGGCGGTGGCGAAGTCCAGACGTCGCTTCTCGCCGCCGGAGAGCTGGGACACCTTGGTGCCGGCCTTGCGGGTGAGATTCACGATGCCGAGCACGCGTTCGACCGTGTCCGCGCGCCGGGTGAGGTCTCCGATCAGCCGAACCGACTCCCTCACCGTCAGGTCCGGCGAGAATCCGCTCTCCTGCAGCATGATGCCCATCCTTGGCCGCACCGCCCGCCGGTCGCGGGGGCTCTCCCCGAAGACCCGCACGGTGCCCGAGGTGGCCCTACGGTGACCTTCGACGGTCTCCAGGGTCGAGGTCTTCCCCGCCCCGTTCGTGCCGAGCAGCGCGTAGAGCTCCCCGCGCCGTACCTGGAAGGACAGGTCCTTCACGGCGTGGAAGTCGTCGTAGGTGATATTCAGACGTTCAACGTCGATGACCGGTGTCGAGGACATGTCATCGATCTCAGCAGCCGCCGCGCTCACCGGGCAGTGCGACCACGTCATGACCTCGCCATGACATTCCTGGGGCTGACACATGACGCGGCGTCACTGGTGCCGTCACGGGGTCGGAAGAATACTGGGCGGACTCAGCTGTTCGATCACGGAGGGCCACCCATGGACACCAGGCCCTCGCGCATACCGCTGACGGGGAGAACGACCGTCCTTCTCCCGGTCTGCGTGGCGTTCTTCCCGCACCGCCTCGGTGCCGGTCCCTTTTCCGACGGCACGGAGTCGTGGCCGGAGGACGACCGGTGGCCGATGCGGACGGCCGGGACACTCACCGTGGCGAGCGCTCTGACGGTTCCGGCGCCCGGCCTGACGACTCGGCGACCGGGTGAGGGCCGGTGAGGCCGGTACGGGCGGCACACACGGGGTCCGAGCACGCCGAGGCGTCGCGGGATCGGCTGCGCAGGCTCAATCTCGTCATGTTCCTCCCGCTGCTCGCCGCCGTAGGGGTGCTGCTGGTGGCGAGGGATGCCGAGACCTGGTGGCAAGCCGTCGTCCTGGGCCTGGGCGTGGTCGCGGCCCTGGTGGCCTTCGTGTGGTGGGCGGCGCGCGACATCTCCCGCGTCGCGCTTCCCTGCCTGATCATCACCGCGGCCGTGTGGCTCCTCGGAGTGCTGGTGATGGACAGCCGCACGTCGTTCTACGGTCTTTCGGTCGTGGGCTCCCTCACCATTCCTCAGCTACCGCGCCACCGAGGCGCGGCGGCCCTGGGGCTGACCGCCTACCTCGCCGCCGTAGGCGCGACGAGGCTGTTGATCACACAGGAGGACGTCTCCGGCGTTCTGATCGGATACGTCATCATTCCCGCGGGCGTCACAGCGGTGCTTACCGGCTTCATGTTCCCCAACCAGAGGTTCTACGGCCTCGTCGCGGAGCTGGAGGAGGCACGAGAACGCGAGGCGGAGCTGGCCGTCATCCGGGAGCGCATGCGTTTCGCCAGTGATCTGCACGACATCCAGGGCCACACGCTCCATGTGGTGAAGCTGAAGATCGCGCTGGCCCAGAGGCTGGTGCACAGCGACCCCGAACGGGTGGAGCAGGAACTGCGCGAGGTGCATGCCCTGGTCAGCGACACCATCACCCAGACCAAGCAGCTCGCCTACGCACAGCGACGGCTCAACCTGTCCGCGGAGCTGGAGAACGCGAAGAACCTCTTCGAGGCCGCGGGCATCCACGTGCGCGTCGACCGTGAGGCCGAGGTCGACGCGCACGTGGGCGAGCTGCTCGGCCAGGTCCTGCGGGAGACGACCACCAACATCCTGCGGCACGCGCAGGCCGAGCAGGTGCGCATCACCTTGTCGGAGTCGGGCATCACCATCGTCAACGATGGCGCGCCTGAGGCTCCGCTCCCCGAGCTACGGGGGCTCGCCACGCTCAGGGAACGAGTGGTGGGCAACGGAGGCGAGCTGACGGTGGAGCAGAAGGACGGGTGGTTCCTGACGGCTGCGACGTTCCCGCACGGCCGTTCGGGCGCCGCTCTCTGAAACGGGGAAAGGACGACCGATGACCACCGTGGTGCTCGCCGACGACGAGGCACTCCTTCGCAAGGCGCTGGCGGCGTTGCTCCCGCTCGAGGGCGAGATCACCGTGCTCGCCGAAGCGGAAGAGGGCGGGGCGGCCGTCCAGGCCACGTTGCGACACCGGCCCGATGTACTCGTCATCGATCTGGAGATGCCCGGTGTGGACGGGCTCGAGGCCGTCGCGGAGATCCGCCGTGCGCTGCCGGAGCAGGTGATCCTCATGCTGACCCGCCATGCCAGGCCCGGCGTGCTGCGCAAGGCGCTGAAGCTCGGCGTCCAGGGCTTCGTCAGCAAGTCCGCGGAACCGGCGCACATCGTCTCCGTCATCAAAACCCTGCACGAGGGCAAGCGATGGATCGACCCGGACGTCTCCGCCCGCGCCGTCGTCGACGACTGCCCGCTCACCGACCGTGAGATCGACGTGCTGCGAGTGACCGGCGAAGGCTACTCGGTCGCCGACATCGCCACCCGGCTCCACCTGGCGGAAGGCACGGTGCGCAACTACCTCTCGAACGCGATGCAGAAGACCCAGACCCGGACCCGGCACGAGGCGGCGCGGTACGCGCGTGAACACGACTGGCTGTGAGCGAGGCCGGACAGGTCACCGAACCGGCGGCCGGGGCCCTCGGATCGGCACCCCGCTCACACCTTACCGAGCAGACCCCCGACGACGGCGGCGGCCTGTGGCCCACGTCCTTCGCCGTGGCCGAGCCGGGCGACAAAGCCGAAAACCGGGCGACAAAGCCGAAAAGACGATCATCGCCCCCATCGGGAAGGCCGTGAGCCGGCACCGCGCCTGCTACCCGGTGCGCCGTCCGCGTCCGGCGGCGCCGTCGGAGAGGACCCAGCCGGCCAGGAGGTCCATGGCCTGCCGCGATGCCGTCCCGGCCTCGGTCGTGTAGACGAAGAGGGTCTGATCGGGATCGCCGGGCATCGTGAACGTCTCGTAGTCGATCGTCAGTTCTCCGGCGACCGGGTGCCGGAGGTGTTTGGAGCCGAACGTGCGCCGATACACGCCGTGTTCCTCCCACCATCGCCGGAATTCGGGGCTGCGCGCCACGAGTTCGGTCACGAGATCCTTCGCGGCCTGGTCTCCGGGGTCGTTGCCGATGTCGAGCCGGAGGCTCTCGACGGCCGCGCGCGCCTGCACGTCCCAGTCCAGGAAGAGGTTTCGCGCCTCGTCGGTGAGGAACATCCACCGCGCGTAGTTCCGTTCCCGCGGCCGGAGCGCGTCGAAGTCCGTCAGCAGGGCCCTGGCCATGCGGTTGGTGGCCAGCACATCGGTCCGGCGGCCGAGGATCAGTGCCGGACTGCCGTCCAGGGCGTCGAGGAACCGGTGGAGCCCCGGGCGGACCCTCTGGACGGTGGGGACGCGGCGGCGCGTCCCGGAGACGGGTCCGACCAGGTGCCCGAGGTGATCGCGGCCGGCCGCGTCCAGGCCGAGCGCACGGGCGATCGCGTCGAGGACCCCGGCGGACGGGGTGATCGGCCGGCCCTGCTCCAGCCGGGTGTAGTAGTCGGTGGAGACCCCGGCCAGCAGCGCGACCTCCTCGCGGCGGAGTCCGGGCACCCGCCGGACCCGGCCGTCGGCCGGCAACCCCGCGCGCGACGGGTCGACTCTGCCCCGAGCGCGCCGGAGGAAGTCCGCGAGCTCCCTGTTGCCCACCGTCATGCCCACATTCTCGCAGGAACTGCACGGATCAACCTGGTCCGCCGCGTCCTAGGTTGCCCGGTCCCAGGACGAGAAGGGCAGGTTGTGGCCCTCCTCGGGGTGATCTCGCCACGAAGACTGGAGTCCATGCCGCCGCCGAGCGGGGCCCGGCGGCGGAACACCGACCCATCATCGAGGAGACGATCGACATGACCTACCCCACCGGCACTCCGGCGACCTGGTTCGTCACGGGTACCTCCCGTGGCCTCGGCCTCGAGCTCGTGCGGCAACTGCTCGAGCGTGGCGACAACGTCACCGCGACCACCCGCTCGACCGAGCGCCTCGCCGAGGCCCTCGGCGACGTGGACACCGAGCGGTTGCTGGCTCTCAACGTCGACCTCGGGGACGAGACCGCGGTCGCCGAGGCCGTTCGCCGCACCACCGAGCGCTTCGGAGGTCTCGACGTCGTCGTCAACAACGCCGGCTACGGCTTTCTGGCCTCGGTCGAGGAGACCACCGACGCCGAGGCCCGGCAGATGTTCGACGTCCAGATCTTCGGGCTGTGGAACGTGCTGCGAGCGGTGCTGCCCATCTTCAGGACACGGAGGAGCGGCCACATCCTGAACATCTCGTCCGTGCTCGGCCTGGTCGCCCTTCCGGGCTGGGGCCTCTACTGCGCGGGCAAGTTCGCGCTGGAGGGCCTGAGCGAGGCGCTCGCCGGCGAGGTCGCGGAGTTCGGCGTCAAGGTCACCGTCGTGGAGCCCGGCTACTTCCGGACCAGCTTCCTGACGAGCGACTCGCTGGCGCTGCCGGCCTCGACGACGGAGGGCTACGAGTCCATCCGCGAGATGACCAGGAGCCACCTGGACCTGCAGGGAAGCCAGCTCGGCGACCCCGTGAAGGGCGCCGCCGCGATCATCTCCCTCGCCGTCTCCGGCGACGGGCCGCTTCGCCGGCTCCTGGGATCCGACGCCTACTCCTACGCCGGCGGCAAGGTCGAAGCCCTCAAGGCCGACATCGAAGCCGGCCGCGAGCTGGCCCACACCACGGACTTCCCCCAGCCGTAGCCCGGGGCCGGCCGTCGGCGCCGAGAGTGATCACGACTCGGCCTGCCCCCGCGCCCGGATCGGCACCGACCGGCCACGCGGCGAGCCGGCGGCGGGCCCACCGGCGTACGCGAGGGGCCGTCGCCACTGCTGCCGGCCGGCGGCGGCCGCACGGAGGTCCATCCTTGGCGCTTCGGCGGCAGACCCGCCCAGCGCTCGCCCGGCCGGTGACGGCACGCCGCCGCGACGGCATGGCGGCGCCGCGGCTCACCCGATCCGCGGCGAAGCGGGGCTCGGGGCCGCCGGGGCCCCTGGGGTCGCGCACGGCGACCAGGAGGGACCGGGCGCTCAGATCCGTTCGGTGTGGCCCAGGCGGTGGCTGATGTCCAGGGCTCCGGCGATCATGACCGGTGCCAGCTCGTGCAGCCGCTTCTCGCTGAAGCGGTAGGCCGGGCCGGACGCGCTGACCGCAGCGACGATCTCGCCGTCATGGGAGCGGATGGGGGCCGCGACGGCGTTCAGGCCGATCTCGTACTCCTCGACGGTGACGGCGTAGCCCCGCTCGCGCACCTGGAGAAGCTGCGCCTCCAGCGCGTCGGCCGAGGTGATCGTGTGCGGGGTGTACGGCTCCAGGCCGCCCGCCGCGACCAGCCGGGCCCGGTGCAGGTCGTCGAGGTGGGCCAGCAGGACCTTGCCGCTGGAGGTGGCGTGCAGCGGGGTGAGCTCCCCGACCCAGTTGTGCGTGGTGACCGCCGCAGGGCCGCGTACCTGGTCAAGGTTGACCGCGTAGTGGGAGCGCAGCACGGCGATGTTGACGGTCTCGCCGATCTCCTCGGCGAGACGGCGGCAGACGGGGCGGCTCTGCTGGGTGAGGTCGAGCCGGGAGGCCACCCCGCCCGCGAGGCGGATGATCCCGAAACTGAGGCGGTACTTGCCCCGCTCCTCGGCCTGCTCGACCAGGCCGCGTGACTCCAGCGCGCCCAGCAGCCGGAACGCCGTCGACTTGTGCACCGATATCTCCTGGGCTATCTCGCTCACCCCGGCCTCGCGGCGCTCGGCGAGGATCTCCAGGATGGTGATGGCCCGGTCGACGGACTGGACTCCGCCACTGCTGTCGGCGGTACGGCCGCCGAGGGGATCGTTGCCCATAGCGGGACTGTAGGCGCTGGGGGGCAACAAATGCCACCGGAGGGACAATCGCCGTTGCGAATGGTGCAGCTTATTGCGCTATTCGCTACAATTTTGGCCATTACCTCCTGCTGAACGAGGCGAGGCAGACATGTACGACTTCGTCATCGTCGGGGGCGGCTCGGCGGGAAGCGCCCTCGCGAACCGGCTGTCCGCCGATCCCGCCAACCGGGTGCTGGTGCTGGAGGCGGGCCGCCCGGACTATCCGTGGGACGTCTTCATCCACATGCCCGCCGCGCTGCCCTTCCCCATCGGGAGCCGCTTCTACGACTGGAAGTACGAGTCCGAGCCCGAGCCGCACATGAACGGCCGCCGGATCTACCACGCCAGGGGCAAGGTGCTGGGCGGCTCCAGCAGCATCAACGGGATGATCTTCCAGCGCGGCAACCCGATGGACTACGAGCGCTGGGGCGCCGACGAGGGCATGGAGACCTGGGACTTCGCCCACTGCCTGCCGTACTTCAAGCGCATGGAGAACTGCCTGGCCGCCGACCCCGCCGATTCCTGGCGCGGGCGGGGCGGCCCCCTGGTGCTGGAGCGCGGACCGGTGCGCAACCCGCTGTTCGGCGCCTTCTTCGAGGCGGTGCAGCAGGCCGGATACCCGCTGACCGACGACGTCAACGGCTACCGCCAGGAGGGTTTCGCCCGCTTCGACCGCAACATCAGCAGGGGCCGCCGCCTGTCGGCCGCCCGTGCCTACCTGCACCCGGTCATGAACCGCCCCAACCTGGAGGTCAGGACGCGGGCGCACGTCACCGGCATCCTCTTCGAGGGCACGCGCGCCGTCGGCGTCGAGTACGACGGCCGGACGGTCCACGCGGGCGAGGTGATCCTGTGCGGCGGCGCGATCAACACCCCGCAGCTGCTGCAGCTCTCCGGGGTGGGCAACGCCGCCGAGCTGGACGCCCTCGGCGTCGACGTCGTGCACGACCTGCCGGGCGTCGGCGAGAACCTCCAGGACCACCTGGAGGTCTACATCCAGTACGGCTGCAAGCGGCCGGTGTCGATGCAGCCCGCGATGAAGTGGCGCAACCGGCCGCTGATCGGCGCGCGGTGGCTGTTCCTGCGCAGTGGCCCCGGCGCGACCAACCACTTCGAGGCGGGCGGTTTCGCCCGGAGCAACGACGACGTCGACTACCCCAACCTGATGTTCCACTTCCTGCCCATCGCGGTCCGCTACGACGGCTCCGCGCCGGCGGGCGGGCACGGCTACCAGGTTCACATCGGGCCGATGTACTCCGACTCGCGCGGCTCGGTGAAGATCACGAGCACCGATCCCGCGGTCCACCCGGCGCTGCGCTTCAACTACCTGTCCACCGACCAGGACCGGCGCGAGTGGGTGGAGGCCGTCCGGATCGCCCGCGACATCCTGAACCAGCCCGCGATGGACGCGTTCAACGCGGGGGAGCTGTCACCGGGCCCCGGCGTCGAGACCGACGAGGAGATCCTCGACTGGGTGGCCAGGGACGGCGAGACCGCGCTGCACCCCTCGTGCACCGCCAGGATGGGCGTCGACGCCATGTCCGTGGTCGACCCGCTGTCGATGCGGGTCCACGGCCTCGAGGGGCTGCGCGTGGTGGACGCCTCGGTGATGCCGTACGTGACCAACGGCAACATCTACGCGCCGGTCATGATGGTGGCGGAGAAGGCGGCCGACCTCATCCTGGGCAACACCCCGCTCGCCGCCGAGCACACGGACTTCTACCGGCACCGCGACGGCTCTCCCCGCTGACCGTGCCCGCGCCCCTCACCCGCCGGAGGCGGCGGTCACGATCGCCGGGACGAGGGTGAACGCCGAAAGCCACCCCGGGGGGAGAGCAGCCTCGGAACCGGTGGTCACCGTCACCAGCCGCAGCGCCGGGACGACCACGATGTGCTGGCCCGCGTAACCGCCGGCGACGAAGGCGCGATGCCCCGCGATGCGGGCCGTCCACCACAGGTACCCGTAGGGAAGGTTCTCCGGCGGGCCGCCGGGACTGTGCGCGGCGGTCGCCTCGGCGGCGTAGGCGGGGTTCAGCACGTCGGGGTCGGGGTCGAGCCAGAGTTCGCCGAATCGGAGCAGGTCCAGGGCGGAGAGACGGAGGTGGCCGAACCCGTAGGACAGGCCGTCCGGGTCGCGAGGCCACGTCCAGCCGGTGATGCCCAGCGGGTCGAAGAGCCGCTCGGCCGCGTACTCCTGCAGGTCGCGGCCGAGGGCCTCCTGCAGCGCCGCGGCCAGGACGTGGGCGGCGCCGTTGTCGTAGGCGAAGCGCGTGCCCGGCGCGTGCAGCTGCGGCGCCGACAGCAGGACGTCGACCCAGCCGCCGGGCAGTTCCATCACCTCGTCGATGTCGAAGCGGCCGGTGTGCTCCGCCCCGCCCGACATGGTGAGCAGATGCCGTACGGTCACCTCGCGACGAGCCGGTGGCACCCGGGCGCCGAGCAGGTCGCCCAGCGCCGTCCCCGTCTCGAGCGCGCCGTCCTGGACGGCGAGACCCACCAGGGTGGACAGGACGCTCTTGGTGAGGGAGAAGACGTCTCCCGGCTCGTCCGGCCGCCGCTCCCGGTAGGTGTGCCCGGCGAGGACGTCTCCGCGGTACGCCACGACGAGGTGCTCGGTGGCGGAGTAACGCGGATCGGTGCGGATGGCCGTGTCCGCGGCCGCGATGGCGTCATGGAGGCGCATGACAGCAGACCCTGCCACACGGAGCGTTTCGTTTCCCAGCGGGTGCACCGCGCCCAGACCTGGGACGGTTCGGCGGGTGGTTCGTCATGGCGCGGAGCCCACCCGGGGGAGCGCGGTTTCCCCCGCATGACTCCTGCCGGGACCGCTCAGAACAATCGACTGGACGTGCCCCTCACCGCTCCTTCACCCTGCGGCTATGGACGACCATGCTTTTGAGCCCGCGGCCGCCACTCCCTCGGTTCTGTCGAGCGAGCTGCTGGGTTTCCCTCCCGATGCCCGGGTGCTCATCGTGAACAACGACGACTTCGGGATGTACCACGCGATCAACGCCGCGGTCGTCGAATCGATCGAGGAGGGGATCGCCAGTTCGTGCAGTCTGATGGTGCCGTGTCCGTGGGCGTCGCACGCCATGCATCTGCTCCGCCATCGACCGGAGATCCCGTTCGGGATCCACCTCACACTGTTCTGCGACACGACCCACTACCGGTGGGGGCCGCTGACCGCGAAGGAGAAGGTGCCCTCGCTGCTCGACGAGGCGGGCGAACTGTTCACGCCCGCCCAGGTTCCCGAGCTTCTCGCCCGGGCTCGTCTGGACGAGGTGGAGCTCGAGTTCCGCGCACAGGTCGAGGCCGTGGTCGGCACCGGGCTGACGCCGACCCATCTGGACTGGCACTGTCTGGCCGATGGCGGACGCGACGACATCTTCGACCTGACCGTGGCGTTGGCCGGGGAGTACGGCCTGGCGGTGCGGGTCTGGCTCGAACCCGGACGCCGGAAGTCACGACGGCGGGGCATGCCGGTCACCGACAACGATTTCCTGGACAGTTTCAGTCTCGACATCGACGGCAAGGCGGCGCGATACGCCGAGCTGCTGCGCGACCTGCCGGTCGGCCTGAGCGAGTGGGCGGTGCATCCCGGCCTGGGCAACGAGGAGGCGCGGGCGATCGACGGCGGTTGGCGCGTACGCCGGACCGACCACGAGTTCCTGACATCGCCGCAGGCCCGCGAACTCCTCCGGCAGGAGGGGATCGTCGTGACCGACTACAGGACCGTCCAGCAGGCCTGGTCGCGGACCGGCGCGCCCCGGTAGATCGGCAGTGCGCCTTGCGGCGACGCGGTGCCACAGGGCCGGTGTGCCGGGCACGCCGGCGTCCGCGCGGACCCGCTTCACAGGCAGGCGGGCAGGCCGAACGCCGGGAACATCGACGGTTGTTCGAAGGCGGCGATATCGGTCAGCCGGCCGTGCTCGATGTGGAGCACGGTGAGGACGAACGGGTGGAACGCCTCGTCTCCGGGCCGGCGCAGGTAGCCGGCCGCGCCGGGCCGGCCGTTGGCGGTGATCGGCAGCAGCCGCCAGTCGCCGAGGGCGTTCATGCCGGCCCGCAGGGCGCGGGCGGTCTGCTCGCGGCCCGTCCACTGCCCGATCGCCGGGGAGATGGACAGCCGGACGTCCTCGTGCAGCACCGCGATCAACGCCTCCGGGTCGGCCTGTTCGTGGGCGGCGATGTAGCGCTGGAGCAACCTGCTCTGGTCCGCGTCGGGTTCGGCGGCCGGGGCCCAGTCCAGCCGGCCGCCGGGCCAGCGCCGGTGCAGCGTGGCGTGGGCGCGTTGCAGGGCGCTGTTGACCGCGGGCACGGTCGTCTCGATGAGGGCGGCGACCTCGCCGGCGGACCAGGTCAGCACGTCGCGCAGGATCAGCACCGCTCGCTGCCGCGGCGGCAGCACCTGGATCGCGGCCAGGAACGCCAGCGACATCGTCTCCCTGCTCACCGCCGTCGCCTCCGGGCCGGGCCGGTCGGCGGCCGGCTCGTCCAGCAGGGCGTCCGGATAGGGCTGCAGCCATGGCATGGCCGCGACGGACGGTTCGGCGCCCGACGGCGCCCCGGTCGCCCGGCGGGCGTCGCGGCGCAGCGTGTCCAGACAGGCGTTGGTCGCGATCCGGTACAGCCAGGTGCGCGCGCTCGACCGGCCCTGGAAGCTCCCGCGCGAGCGCCAGGCCCGCAGGAACACCTCCTGGACATGGTCCTCGGCCTCGTCGAACGAGCCGAGCATCCGGTAGCAGTACACGTGCAACTCACGCCGGTGGCGGCGGGTGAGATCGTCGAAGTCCGGCTCGTCGCCGCTCACTGTGCTCCTCCTGTCAGGGGCCCGGGCCACGCCCATTCTGGCGCGGCCGGATGCGCGGGTGCTCGCGTGTTCGCGTGCCGGGGGGCCGGGGGAGTGGCGGGCCGGCGAGCGACCGATGAGTTTCGCCGGCCCGCACGTCTGTACGGATGAACGGCCTCACGGAGGACGGCTGTACGGATGAACGGCCTCACGGAGGACGGCTGTACGGATGAACGGCCTCACGGAGGACGGCTGTACGGATGAACGGCCTCACGGAGGACGGCTGTACGGATGAACGGCCTCACGGAGGACGACGCGACGACGGAAGGGAACAGGACGATGGCACTTGTGGAGGCGAACATCTCGATGTCGCTGGACGGCTTCGTCACCGGCCCGAACCTCGACCGGTACCCCGGACTGGGCGAGGGGGGCGACATCCTCCACGCCTGGATCGAGGAGGACCGGGGCATGGACCTCGCCATCGGGGAGGAACGCCAGATCGCCGGGGCTGTCATCACCAGCCGGAAGGTCTACGACGAGACCGGGGGCTGGGACGCCGAGGACGGGTTCTACCGGTTGCCGGTGTTCGTGGTCACCCACCGCCCGCACGACGTGGTCGTGAAGGGCGAGACCACGTTCACGTTCGTCACCGGGGGCGTCAAGCACGCCGTCGAGCAGGCGATCGCGGCCGCCGGGGACAGGCGGGTGCACATCATGGGCGGCGCCGGCATCATCCGGCAGGCGCTGGCGGCCGGGCTGGTCGACGAGCTGTTCGTGCACGTCGCCCCGGTGATCCTGAACGGCGGGACCCGGTTGTTCGATCACCTCGGCGGTCCGATCCGGCTGGAGCGGGCCGAGGTGATCGAGTCCCGCCACGCCACTCACCTGCGGTACCGGGTCCTGAACTAGCGCGCCGGCCGAGCCCGGACCCGCCGGCGGCGGGCCGGTGACACCGGCCCGCCGCCGGCGCGGGTGACACGGCGGCGAGATCATGACGTACCGCGCCGGGAGGTGCGACGGGGCGCGGCGGCGCCGGGAAGCGCCCGGGAGGCGGGCCTCGTGCGTGACCCGCTTAAAGTTGTGTCATGAGCAACGAGCTGGAGAGAGATGGCGCTGCGGTGCAGTCCGTCGACCGCGCGCTGTCCGTCCTGCGGCTGCTCGCCCGGCACGGCGACCTGGGCGTCAGCGAGATCGCCGCGGAGCTGGGGGTCCACCGCTCCACGGCGTTCCGCCTCGTCATGACGCTGGAGCTGCACGAGCTCGTCGAGCAGACCGCCGACCGGGGAAAGTACCGCCTGGGAGTGGGGATCGTCCGGCTCGCGGGCGCCGCGACCGTGAGGCTCGACGTCGTCCGCGAGAGCCGCGCCACCGGCGAGCGGCTCGCGGCGGCGGTCGGCGAGACCGTCAACGTGGCCATCCTCGATCGCGACGAGGCCCTGTACGTCGACCAGATGGCGGGCCCCTCGGCCCTGCAGGCCTACAACTGGGCGGGACGGCGGGTGGCGTTGCACGCGACGTCCAACGGCAAGGTGCTGCTGGCCCACGCCCCGAGGGAGCGGCTCGAGCAGCTGGCCGCCGGGCCGCTGCGCCCGTTCACCGACCTGACCGTCACCGACGCCGGGTTGCTGCGCGAGGAGCTCGACGCCGTCAGGAGGCGCGGGTACGCCACCGCCGCCGACGAGCTGGAGATCGGCCTGACCGCGGTGGCGGCGCCGATCTTCAACGTCGAGGGCGCGGTCGTCGCCTCGATGAGCGTGTCCGGGCCGACCTTCCGGCTGCCGTCCGAGCGACTCCCCGGGGTGGCCGAACAGGTGATGGCCGCCGCGAGTGAGGTCTCCTCACGATTGGGCTGGCACGGTAATGAAGACCGTAAAGCCTTGACTGCATGAACAAAAAGGGTCGATTCTGTTCCTCGTTAAGCATTCTGATGCGCCATACGCAACGGATCATGCGGTAACCGGAAGGACGGCCGCTCGTGTCAGATCTCTACCTCGGTGGCACCTGGAGGGATTCCGTCGCGGGCGGCCACCGTGAGATCCGTTCACCGGCCGACGGCGGCCTGGTGGCGACCGTGTCGGAGGCCACCCGGGCCGACACCGAGATCGCGATCGCCGAGGCCCGCGCGGCGTTCGACGAGGGCACCTGGGCGTCCACCCCGGAACGCGAGCGCGGCGCGCTGCTGCTGAGAGTGGCCGACCTGCTCGAACGGGACGTCAAGAACGTGGCCAGGGCCGAGTCGCTCGACACCGGCAAGCGGCTCGCCGAGAGCGAGTACGACGTCGCCGACGTGGTGGCCTGCCTGCGCTACTTCGGCGGCATCGCCGGGACCGACGCGGGCCGCGTGATCGACACCGGCCGCGACGACGCGATCAGCCGCGTCGTCCACGAACCGGTCGGGGTCTGCGGCCTCATCACCCCGTGGAACTACCCGCTGCTGCAGGCCTCCTGGAAGGTCGCCCCCGCGCTGGTCGCGGGGAACACCTTCGTCCTCAAGCCCAGCGAGCTCACCCCCTCCACCGCGATCCTGTTCATGCGCCTGCTGGAGGAGGCCGGGCTGCCCCCGGGCGTCGGCAACCTCGTCCTCGGGGCGGGCGCCGAGGCCGGCGCCCCGCTGGCCGAGCACCCCGATGTGGACATGGTGTCGTTCACCGGCGGCCTGGCGACCGGCCGTACGATCATGGCGTCGGCGGCGGCCACGGTGAAGCGGGTCGCGCTGGAGCTCGGCGGCAAGAACCCCAACATCGTCTTCGCCGACGCCGACGTCGAGACCGCCCTCGACTTCGCGCTCACCGCCGTCTTCCTCCACTCCGGGCAGGTCTGCTCGGCCGGCGCCCGCCTGCTGGTCGAGGACTCCCTGCACGACACCTTCGTCGACGAGCTCGTACGCCGCGCCGCCCGCATCCGCCTCGGCGGCCCCTTCGACCCCGAGGCCGAGACCGGCCCGCTCATCTCCGCCGCGCACCTGGCCAGGGTCGAGGCGTACGTCGCGTCCGGCGTCGCGGAGGGCGCGGTGCTGCGGTGCGGCGGGGAGAGACTCCCCGGCGCGGGCCATTTCTACCCGCCGACCGTCCTCGACGAGTGCCACCGGGGCATGCGGGTGGTCCGCGAGGAGTCCTTCGGCCCCGTCCTCACCGTCGAACGCTTCGGCGACGAGGACGAGGCGGTCCGCCTCGGCAACGACACCGACTACGGCCTGGCCGGGGCGGTGTGGACGCAGGACGCGGGGAAGGCCCAGCGGGTCGCCGGGCGGCTCCGGCACGGCACCGTATGGATCAACGACTACCACCCCTACGTCCCGCAGGCGGAGTGGGGCGGCTTCAAGCAGTCGGGCATCGGCCGCGAGCTGGGCCCGGCCGGCCTGGCCGAGTACCGGGAGACCAAGCACGTGTGGCAGAACGTCCGCCCCCGCCCGCAGCGGTGGTTTCGCAGCTGACGGACGCCCCCCGTCCCCAGACGACCCGTGAGGTGGTCATGACCATGACATCACCGACCCAGCAGGCGCGGCCTGGAGCCGCCGCGCGGAACGAGGACCGGGCCGTCCTTGACGTGCGAGGTCTCTGGAAGGTCTTCGGCCCGCGTCCCGACCGGGTCGTCGGGACCCCGCTCGCGGAACTCCCGCGGAGCGAGCTGAGGGCGAGAACGGGCTGCGTGACCGCCGTCCGCGACGTCTCCTTCACCGTGCGGCCCCAGGAGGTCTTCGTCGTCATGGGCCTGTCCGGCTCCGGCAAGTCCACCCTCGTACGCTGCCTGACGCGGCTCGTCGAGCCGACGGCCGGAGAGGTCCTGTTCGACGGCGAGGACATCCGCAAGGCGGGCGACAGGCGGCTGCGCGAGCTGCGCCGGCACCGCTTCGCCATGGTCTTCCAGAACTTCGGGCTGCTGCCGCACCGGCGGGTCCTGGACAACGTGGCCTACGGGCTGGAGATCCGCGGCATGCGGAAGGAGGCCCGCTACGAGCGGGCCAGGGAGATGGTCGAGCTCGTCGGCCTCTCCGGTTCGGAGGACTCCTACCCCGACCAGCTGTCCGGCGGCATGCAGCAACGCGTCGGGCTGGCCAGGGCCCTCGCGGTGGACCCCGACGTGCTCTTCTTCGACGAGCCCTTCTCCGCGCTCGACCCGCTGATCAGACGGGACATGCAGAACGAGGTCATCCGCCTGCACCGCGAGGTCGGCAAGACGATGATCTTCATCACGCACGACCTGAGCGAGGCGCTCAAGCTCGGCGACCGCATCCTCATCATGCGCGACGGCGAACTCGTCCAGATGGGCACGCCGGACGAGGTCGTCGGGGCGCCGGTGGACGACTACGTGCGCGAGTTCGTCAGCGACGTGCCCCGCGCGAACGTGCTCACCACCCGCTGGATCATGCGCCCGCCCCGGCCCGACGAACCGCTGGACGGTCCCGAGGTCGGGCCGGACGTCGTCGTCCGCGACGTCGTGCACACGGTCCTGCGCGCGACGCGCCCGGTCAAGGTCGTCGAGGGCGGCGAGTTGCTGGGGGCCGTCACCGCGGAGGAGGTCCTCGGTGTGCTCGCCGAGCCGTCTCCGGACGGGGTCTCCGGTGAATCCGCCGAGCCGTCTCCGGACGGGACTTCCGGTGAGCCCGGCAAGCCCGGTGAGTCCGGTGGGCCCGCCGGGTCCGGCGGGTCCGGGGAGCAGGGGTGACGGCCACCCCGGCCACTCCGGCCACCCCGGCGGGTGGCCTGCGGCGCCTGCCCGCCTGGCCCCGCCGCTACCTGCTCGCCGCCGTCGTGGCGGCGTGGGTGCTGATCTGGGTGTTCGTCCAGGGCCGCGACACCTTCCAGCTCGGCGGCGCGGAACTGACCCCGCTGCACGTGAGCGTCAACGAGGCCAGTGAGGTCATCGACAACAGCAGGAACGAGAACCCGTTCTTCCTGTACTTCGTCAACTACATCCGGCTCTTCCTCGACGAGTCCGTCACGTTCGTCCAGGCGCTGATCAGCCAGCCGTCCTTCGGGCGGCCACTGCCGGTCGTCGGCTGGCTGGGCGTGGTCGCCGTCGCCACGGCGGTCGCGCTGCTGTGGGGCAACCTGCGGGTCGCCCTGCTGACCGCGGCCGGCTTCGCCTCCTTCGGCCTGCTGGGCCTGTGGCAGGAGAGCATGGACACCCTCGCCCTCACCCTGGCCGCCGTCGTGCTCTCGCTGCTGATCGGCGTCCCGCTCGGCGTCTGGGCCGGGGTGAACGACCGGTTCAACCGCCTGGTCACCCCGCTGCTCGACTTCATGCAGACGATGCCGACGTTCGTCTACCTCGCGCCGCTCACCCTGTTCTTCCTCATCGGTCCCGCGAGCGCCACCGTGGCGACCGTCATCTACGCCGTCCCGCCCGCGATCCGCATCACCGCGCACGGCATCCGCGAGGTGCGGCCCGCGATCCTGGAGGCGAGCACCTCCCTCGGCTCGACCGCCTGGCAGTCGCTGAGGAAGGTACGGCTCCCGCTGGCCAAGCGGACCATCATCGTCGGCGTCAACCAGACCATCATGGCCGCGCTGTGCATGGTCACCATCGCCGCGCTGATCGACGCCCCCGGCCTGGGCAAGACCGTCGTCAAGGCGCTGGAGACCCTCGACGTCGGCAGCGCCTTCAACGCGGGCCTGGCCATCGTCGTGATGGCCATCGTGCTCGACCGGGTCACCTCCGCCGCAGGGCGCCGCGTCGAGGCCCGGCACCGGGCCGGACGCTCGCGCGGACCCGGCCGCCGCCGCGCGGAGATCGGCGCGGTCCTGGCGGTCACCGGCGTGCTGGTCTACCTCTCCCACGTCTACGTGTGGGCCGCGGAGTTCCCCAGCGAGGCGAACCTGGGACGATACGTCCGCCAGGGGGTCGACGCGGCCACCCTGTGGGCGCAGGACAACCTCGCCGTCTACACCGGCGCGTTCAGGAACGCCGTCTCCTACGGCCTGCTCAACCCGTTCGAGGCGCTGCTCACCGGCTCGCCGTGGTGGCTGGTCGGCGCCGTGCTCATCGCGTTCGCCGCGATCCTGGCGAACGTCAGGATCGTGCTCGTCACCGCGGTCTGCGTCGCCCTGCTCGTCGCGCTCGGCCTGTGGCAGGACAGCATGGTGACGCTGGCCTCGACGCTGGTGGCCACCGTCCTGGTGATGATCCTCGGAGTGGTGCTCGGCGTCTGGATGGGGCGCAGCGACCGCGTCGACCAGCTGGTGCGGCCCGTCCTCGACGCCGGGCAGACCATGCCGCCGTTCGTCTACCTGGTGCCGATCCTCGGGCTGTTCGGCGCGACCCGGATCACCGCGATCATCGCCGCGGTCGTCTACGCGGCCCCGGTGGCGGTCAAGCTCACCGCGGACGGCATCCGCGGCGTGGCGCCGAGCGCGGTGGAGGCCGCCACGGCCGCGGGTTCCAGCACCTGGCAGCTCATCACCAAGGTGCAACTGCCGATGGCGCGCAGCGCGCTCACCCTCGCGGCGAGCCAGGGACTCATTTACGTGCTCGCCATGGTCGTCGTCGGCGGCCTGGTCGGCGCGGGCGCGCTCGGCTACGACGTGGTGGCCGGCTTCTCCCAGCTGCAACTGCGGGGCAAGGGACTCGCCGCGGGCGTGGCGATCGTCGTACTCGGGATCATGCTGGAACGCATCACCCGGACGGCGGCGCGGCGGGCCGACGCCGAGACGCACGGCGCCCGGTGAGAGGCAGGGCGAGGCGGGGAGCAGCGGGGAGACGGACCGAGAAAACGGGCGGAACCGAACACGGCATACGAAACCCAATACAGGAGGACCTGGTGACAGTTTCGAGGATCGGGCGACCGCGGGCGGTGGCGCTCCTGGTCGCGACCGGCCTCCTCGTCTCCGCGTGCGGCGGGGCGAAGGTCGGCGAGAGCGACGGCGGGGCCGCCCCGGCGGCCTCCGGCACGGACGGGAAGAAGGCCTGCGGCGCGGTCAACATCGCCATCAACCCGTGGGTCGGGTACGAGGCGACCGCGGCGGTCATCGCCCACGTGGCCGAGAAGGATCTCGGCTGCTCGGTCACGAAGAAGGACCTGAAGGAGGAGGTCGCCTGGCAGGGCTTCGCCACCGGTGAGGTCGACGCCATCGTGGAGAACTGGGCCCACGACGACCTGAAGAAGAAGTACATCGAGGACCAGAAGGTCGCCGTCTCGGCGGGCCCGACGGGCAACAAGGGCGTCATCGGCTGGTACGTGCCGCCGTGGATGGCCGAGAAGTACCCCGACATCACCGACTGGAAGAACCTCAACAAGTACGCCGACCTGTTCAAGACCTCCGAGTCGGGGGGCAAGGGGCAGCTGCTCGACGGCGACCCGTCCTTCGTGACCAACGACGCGGCCCTGGTGAAGAACCTGAAGCTGGACTACAAGGTCGTCTACGCGGGCAGCGAGGCGGCGCTCATCACCGGCTTCAGGCAGGCGGAGAAGCAGAAGACCCCGATGCTCGGCTACTTCTACGAGCCGCAGTGGTTCCTGTCGGAGGTCAAGCTCGTCAAGGTCAAGCTGCCCGAGTACACCGAGGGCTGCGACGCCGACGCCGAGAAGGTGGCCTGCGACTACCCGCTCTACGACCTCGACAAGATCGTGAGCAAGAGGTTCGCCGACTCCGGCAGCCCGGCGTACGACCTGGTCAAGAACTTCACCTGGACGAACGAGGACCAGAACCTCGTGGCCAAGTACATCTCCGAGGACAAGATGACGGCCGAGGAGGCCGCGGAGAAGTGGGTCGGCGACAACCCCGACAAGGTGAAGGCCTGGCTTCCCACCTCCTGAGCGCCCACCCGGGAGTCAAGGGGCGCGGGTTCGAATCCTGTCGTCCCGGTGAGGGTGCCACCCGAAAGGGAGGCGCCCTCGCTTCGGCTCCGGGTGACCGGCCGGGCGACCACGACCCCGTCACGTGAGGATCCGGTGCGTCGTCTCCGTCTCCCGTGACGGGCGAGGCGTTTTGTCCGGTACTCCGGCCGCAGATGACGGCAGCCGCGGTCCTGCCTGTGATCGCACGTCCTCGTCGCCGCCCGACACGGCGAACGCGAAGATCAGACGCGCCACACGTTGGACGCCGGTCAACGCCGGGTCACCGACGGCGACCTCATGCGCTGAACCATCACCATCCACGACGAGCGCGGCCACAAATGCTGATCATGTCTCTTGAGCGGCTTGTCACCGGCAACGGCGCGCTGGAACGGCTGGAGGGGTCCGACCCCAGGCTACGAAACATTCGGCATGGCGAGATGACGCTCGGTGAAAACGCGAGCGGCTGGGATCTGGATAGGGGATTCCTGGTAGTTTTGAACTTCATCCCGTCTGGGTCAAAGACACGATCAGATACGACTTCTGCTTGTCCGGATCTTCGCTGATTTTCTTCTTCGTCGGTGAATCCAGAGGGTCGCCGTAAGCATCGTAGCTCTCGAACGAGTCTATTTTGAGGACGGTGTGCTCCCACCTGGCCGCCTCCATCCGGATGGATCGGTAGTCACCTCCGGTGGCTTTCCATCCGCGATTTTGCAGGTGATCGCGTACCTTGGCCCGCGCCTCGTCGAAATTCGAGGATCCGACGTCCATCAGCAAGAAATCATCGACATGGGTGGTGCCGTCATAGTAAGACTCTCGTTTGGTGTGCGCCAGCACCTTGCCGATGTCGCGCACCTCGCTGACAGCGGCCGGATCGACCTCGAATGTCTCGAAATACAATTGTGTTACGCAAACGTAGAGCATGGTCAATCCGCCCAGGATGGCGAGCACGGGTTTGATCACCGCCATAATGCGCTGCGGGCGGGTGGAACGGGTGGGATGCATCGCGGGAGACCTCCGGCGCCTGAGGTGGTCTGTCTCGTGGTCGACGGTCGTGTGGATCAAAGGTGTTTCGGACCCACCATGGTGTCACCGAAGGGTCAAGCCCGTGATGATCGCTCACGGTTCTCCATCAAGGATCCGATTTCGGCCGCTCCACCGGCCCCAACCGCTTCGCGCTTCATGCGGGAACCGGCCGCCCCCGCCGGAGGCGGACCTGCCATAGTCGTTGGGTGGAGGCGGCGCCGCTTTCCCGGGCGCACCGTGCCGATCGACCTCGAGCCCGCGTCGGCCCTGCTCGGCTTCACGGCGCGGCACATCCACCCGGTGTCCGCCGGGGACTGACCGCCGGCCGTACCTGCCCGTCGCCCCCCCGCGGACGACCGCCGGCCCGTCCTTGACAGTGTTGTCGACGGGAGGACAATCTGTTGCGGGAAGCGCACTTCGTTTCGGACTGCGCAACGACGGAGGTGGGTATGGCGGGCCGGCGCGTCGTCGTCATCGGAGCCGGGGTCGTCGGGGCGGCCCTCGCCGACGAGCTCTCGGCCAGGGGCTGGGACGACATCACCGTCGTCGACCAGGGGGCCGTGCCCGCCGCCGGAGGTTCGTCCTCCCACGCACCGGGGCTGGTGTTCCAGACCAACCCGTCCAAGACCATGACGGAGCTGGCCCGCTACACGGTCGAGAAGCTCGTCGACCTCGACTGCTTCCTCCAGGTGGGCGGGCTGGAGGTGGCCACCACGCCCGAGCGGCTCGCCGAGCTGCACCGCCGCCACGGCTGGGCGACCTCCTGGGGGGTCGAGGCGCGCCTGCTCACTCCCGAGGAGTGCGTGGAGCGTCACTCCCTGCTCGACGGGGACAGGGTCCTCGGAGGGTTGTTCGTCCCCACCGACGGCCTGGCGAAGGCCGTGCGCGCCGTCGAGGTCCAGCTGGCGCGCGCCAGGGAACGGGGTGTCCGCGTCCTCGACCGGCACGAGGTGCTCGACATCCGCGTCGAGGACGACCGGGTCACGGCCGTCGTCACCGACCGGGGCGAGATACCCGCCGACCTCGTCGTCTGCTGCGCCGGAATCTGGGGACCCAAGATCGCGGGCATGGTCGGCATGGCGCTGCCGCTCACCCCCCTCGCCCACCAGCTCGCCTGGACCGGTCCGGTTCCCGCGCTCGCCGGGCAGGCCGAGGAGGCCGTCCGGCCGATCCTGCGCCACCAGGACGCCGACCTGTACTACCGGGAGCGGTTCGAGCGGCTCGGCATCGGCTACTACGGTCACCGCCCGATGTCGATCACCGCCGAGGAGATCCTCCCGATCGCCGACGCCGAGGTCATGCCCTCGGTGCTGCCGTTCACCGACGACGACTTCGCCCCCGCCTGGACCGAGACGAAGGCGCTGCTGCCCGCCGCCGGGGAGGCCGGGCTCGAAGCGGGGATCAACGGCCTGTTCTCCTTCACCACCGACAACATGCCGCTGCTCGGGCAGTCGCGCGACGTGCGGGGCTTCTGGGTGGCCGAGGCCGTGTGGGTCACCCACTCGGCGGGGGTGGGCCGTGCCATGGCCGAGTGGCTGGCCGACGGCCACTGCTCGTCCTTCGACCTGCACGAGTGCGACGTCAACCGGTTCGAGGCCCACCAGCTCGCCCCCGAGTACGTCCGCACCCGCGACTGCCAGAACTTCGTCGAGGTCTACGACATCATCCACCCGCTCCAACCGGCCGAGAACCTGCGCCCGCTGCGCACCAGCCCCTTCCACGCCCGCCAGCGCGAGCTGGACGCGTACTTCCTGGAGGCCGCCGGCTGGGAGCGCCCCCAGTGGTACGGCGCCAACGCGCCCCTGCTCGACGGCCGCGACATCCCCCGTCCCAACGACTGGGCCGCCCGCCACTGGTCGCCGATCGTCGGCGCCGAGGCCCAGGCCTCGCGCGAGACCGTGGCCCTGTACGACATGAGCGCGCTCAAGCGGATCGAGGTCGCGGGCCGCGGGGCAGCCGCCTTCCTCCAGCGGGTCTCCACCGGAGACGTCGACAAGTCCGTCGGCTCGGTGACGTACTGCCTGCTGCTCGACCACGACGGCGGCATCCGCAGCGACGTCACCGTGGCCCGGCTGGGCCGCGACCTGTTCCAGGTCGGTGCCAACGGCAACCTCGACCTCGACTGGCTGCACCGCCACCTGCCCGCCGACGGGTCGGTCACCGTCACCGACATCACGCCGGGAACCTGCTGCGTCGGCGTCTGGGGCCCCCGGGCCCGCGAGGTCGTGGCCCCGCTCGCCGGTCCCGGCTTCGGACCCGGCGGTTTCCGCTACTTCCGCGGCGCCCGCGCGTACGTCGGCACCGTGCCCGTCACCGCGCTGCGGCTCTCCTACATCGGGGAGCTGGGCTGGGAGCTCTACACGACGGCCGACATGGGCGCGAAGCTGTGGGACACCCTCTGGGAGGCGGGCCGGGAGCACGGGATCATCGCGGGGGGCCGCGGCGCCTTCAACAGCCTGCGGCTGGAGAAGGGCTACCGGTCCTTCGGCACCGACATGACCTACGAGCACGACCCGTACGAGGCCGGGCTCGGCTTCGCCGTGCGCAAGGCGGACAGGGGCGACTTCATCGGCCGCGCGGCCCTGGCCGAGCGCGGCGCGGCCCCCCGGCGCAGGCTGACCTGCCTCACCGTCGACGACCCCGCCGCCGTGGTCATGGGCAAGGAGCCGGTGTACGACGGCGCGTCCTGCGCCGGATACGTCACCAGCGCCGCCTACGGCTACACGATAGGCAAGGGCATCGCCTACGCCTGGCTGCCCGCCGAGCTGTCCGTGCCGGGGAGGGAACTGCACATCGGCTACTTCGACCGGCGGGTGGCCGCCGTCGTCGCCGAGGAGCCGCTGTACGACCCGGCGATGGAGCGCCTGCGTGGCTAGCGGGCCGGCGGGACGGAAGGACACGCCGGCGCGCCCCGTGACTCCCGCGGATCCGGAGTCCGTGGCGCCGGCGTCCATGACGACGGGATCCGCGGCGCCGGAGCCCGCCGACGGGACCGAGAGGGGACGACGATGAGCACCGAGGAGTTGCCCGAGCACCCCGACCGGCTGTGGAGCAGCCCCGAGCCGAAGGCCTCCTACGACGTGGTGATCGTCGGCGGCGGGGGCCACGGCCTGGCCACCGCCTACTACCTGGCCAAGAACCACGGGATCACCAACGTGGCCGTGCTGGAGAAGGGCTGGCTGGCGGGCGGCAACATGGCCCGCAACACCACCATCATCCGGTCCAACTACCTGTGGGACGAGAGCGCGGGCATCTACGAGCACTCGCTCAAGCTGTGGGAGGGACTGGAGGAGGACCTCGGCTACCCGATCCTGTTCAGCCAGCGCGGCGTGCTCAACCTCGCGCACAGCCCGCAGGACGTCAGGGAGAGCGTCCGCCGGGTCAACGCCAACCGCCTCAACGGCGTCGACGCCGAATGGCTCGGCCCCGAGGAGGTGAAAGAGGTCTGCCCGATCGTCGACGTCTCGCCCGACGCCCGCTACCCGGTCCTCGGCGCCACCTACCAGCCGCGCGCGGGAATCGCCAAGCACGACTACGTGGCCTGGGGATTCGCCCGCGCCGCCGCGGCGATGGGCGTCGACCTGATCGAGCACTGCGAGGTCACCGGCATCGACGTCGTGGACGGGCGGGTGGAGGCCGTACGCACCACCAGGGGCCGCATCGCCGCGGGCAGGGTCGCGATGTGCGCGGCCGGGCACTCCTCGGTCGTCGGCCGGATGGCGGGGGTGGAGCTGCCGGTGCAGAGCCATCCGCTGCAGGCCCTGGTCTCGGAGCTGCTGGAGCCCGTACACCCCACGGTGGTCATGTCCAACGCGGTGCACGTCTACGTCAGCCAGGCCCACAAGGGCGAGCTGGTCATGGGGGCGGGCATCGACGCCTACAACTCCTACCGGCAGCGCGGCGCGTTCCACATCATCGAGCGGCAGATGGCGGCGGCGCTGGAGCTGTTCCCCGTCTTCGCGCGGGCCCACGTGCTGCGTACCTGGGGCGGGGTGGTCGACGTCACCCCCGACGCCTCGCCCGTCGTCGGGCTCACCCCCGTCGACCGTCTCTACGTCAACTGCGGCTGGGGGACCGGTGGGTTCAAGGCCACCCCGGGCGTCGGGTGGTGCTACGCGCACACGATCGCCCATGGCGAGCCGCATCCCCTCAACGCCGCCTTCACCCTCGAACGATTCACCACCGGCGCGCTCGTGGACGAGCACGGCGCCGCCGCGGTGGCCCACTGAAGGAGCCCGACCGATGCTGCTGATCCCCTGTCCGTGGTGCGGTCCACGGGACGAGGCCGAGTTCCACCACGGCGGGCAGGCCCACGTCGCCTACCCCGGCGACCCCGCCGCGCTCTCCGACGAGGAGTGGGCCCGGTACCTGTTCTTCCGCGACAACCCGAAGGGGCCGTTCGCCGAGCGCTGGCAGCACGCGGCCGGATGCCGCCGCTGGTTCAACGCGGTCCGCGACACCGCCACCAACGAGTTCCACGCCGTGTACCGCGTGGGCGAGCCAAGGTCGGTGGGCGCGTGAACCGCCGGGCGAACGGCGCGGCGGGCCACCGGCCGCCCCCGGGCGGCGTGAACGTCCAGGCCACCGGCGGCGCGCGTCTCCCGGCCACCGGTGAGAGAACGGTGTGCCGGTGAGCGGGCAGCCGTTCCGCCGGGCGGGCCGTCGCGGGGAGGTACTGCCGTTCCGGTTCGACGGCCGCGACTACGAGGGGTACCGGGGCGACACGCTCGCCGCCGCGCTGCTCGCCAACGGTGTCCGCACGGTCGCGACGAGCGTCGCGCTGGGACGCCCCCGCGGGATCTTCGCCGCCTGGACCGAGGAGCCCAACGCCGTCGTCCAGATCGAGCACCCCTTCCCCGAGCCGATGCTCCAGGCCACCGTCGTCGAACTGTACGCGGGGCTGGTGGCCACCGGCCTGCCGGGCAGGGGCAGGCTCGCCGCCGAACCCGACCCGGCGCGCTACGACGGCGTGTACGCGCACTGCGACGTCCTGGTGGTCGGCGCGGGCCCGGCGGGCCTGGCGGCGGCGACCGCGGCGGCCGGGTCGGGCGCCCGGGTGATCCTCGCCGACGACCGGCCCTCGCCCGGCGGCAGCCTGCCCGACACCGGCGAGAGCGTCGACGGCGTCCCGGGCACGGCGTGGGCCGCCACCGCGCTGGCCGCGCTGGAGAGCCACCCGGAGACGCGGGTGCTCACCCGTACCAGCGTGTTCGGCTACTACGACGACAACTACCTGGTCGCCGTGGAGCGCAGGGGAGAGAACGCCTCCTCCCGCGAGCGTGTCTGGCACATCCGGGCCCGCCGCGTCGTCCTCGCCACGGGCGCGCACGAGCGCTCGATCGCCTTCGCGGGCAACGACCTGCCGGGCGTCATGCTCGTCGGCTCGGCACGCGCGTACGTGAACCGGTACGGGGTCCTGCCCGGCCGCCGCGCGGTGGTGTTCACCACCGGGGACGGCGCCTACGCCGCGGCCCGCGACCTGGCCGCCGCGGGCGTCGAGATCGCCGCCGTCGTGGACACGCGTGCCCCCGGCGACCCGGGACGGGGCGGCCTGGACGGCACGGGCGGCCTGGGTGACGCCGAGGTGCTCACCGGTCACTTCGTCACCCGCGCGAACGGCGAGCACGGCGTCACCTCCGTGACCGTCTCGGAGAGACCCGCCGCGGCCGGCAGGCCTTCCGGGGCGGCCGGTTCCGGGGCGGTTCCTTCCGGCGGGCGTGAGATCGAGGCCGACCTGCTGCTCGTCTCGGGCGGCTGGAACCCCGCCGTCCACCTGTTCAGCCAGGCCGGGGGGACGCTCCGCTACGACGAGGCGCTCGGTTCCTTCGTCCCCGGGAGCACCCGCCAGGCCGTCGAGGTCGCCGGGGCCGCCCGAGGGCTCCGCACCCTGGCCGCCTGCCTGGAGGACGGCGCCGCCGCCGGGACGCGGGCCGCCGGGGCGGCCGGTCTCCGAACCCCTTCCACCTCCGGCGCGTCCGTCAGGGAAGCGGGGGAGGCCCCGCGGGCGGGGGAGACGTCACCGGGCGCGGAGACTCCGCGGGCGGGGGAGACGTCACGGGACACGGAGATCCCGCAGGCCGGGGAGGCGCGGGAGCCGGGGGCGGTCTCGCCCGGCGGAGAGCCTTCCGGGACCATCCCCGCCGAGCACGTGTGGCTCGTTCCCGCCGACGACTACCGGACCCACTTCGTCGACCTGCAGCGCGACGTCACCGTCGCCGACGTGATGCGCGCCACCGGGGCAGGGCTCCGCTCGGTCGAGCACGTCAAGCGCTACACCACCGCCGGGACCGGGCACGACCAGGGCAAGACCTCCGGCGTGCTCACCAGTGGTGTCGTCGCCCATGCCCTCGGCGTGGGCGTCTCGGAACTCGGCACCACCACCTTCCGCGCCCCCTACCTGCCGGTCTCCTTCGCGGCCCTCGCCGGGCGCGACAGGGGGGTGCTGCACGACCCCGTCCGGGTCACCGCGCTGCACGAGTGGCACGTGGCGTGCGGAGCGCCGTTCGAGAACGTCGGCCAGTGGAAGCGGCCCTGGTACTACCCCCGCGAGGGTGAGGACATGGAGGCCGCCGTCCTGCGCGAGTGCCGGGCCGTGCGGGAGGCCGCCGGAGCCATGGACGCCTCCACGCTCGGCAAGATCGACATCCAGGGGCCGGACGCCGCGGAGCTGCTCGACCGGCTCTACACCAACATGATGAGCACCCTCAAGGTCGGCTCGATCCGCTACGGCGTGATGTGCCGCCCCGACGGCATGGTCTTCGACGACGGCACGGTGATCCGCCTGGCCGAGGACCGTTTCCTGGTGACCACCACCACCGGCAACGCCGCCGCCGTCCTCGACTGGATGGAGGAGTGGCTGCAGACCGAGTGGCCCTCGCTGCGGGTCCACTGCACCTCGGTCACCGAGCAGTGGGCGACGGTCGCGCTCGCCGGGCCGCGTTCCCGCGAGGTGCTGGCCGGGCTCGCCCCCGGCCTGGCCGTGGACAACGCGAGCTTCCCGTTCATGACGTGGCGCGACACCCGGGTGGCGGGCCTCGACGCGCGGGTGTGCCGGATCAGCTTCTCCGGCGAGCTGGCGTACGAGATCAATGTCAGCGCCTGGGACGGGCTCGCCCTGTGGGAGGCCGTCCAGGCCACCGGCGCGGTCACCCCGTACGGGACCGAGACCATGCACGTGCTGCGGGCCGAGAAGGGCTACCCCATCGTGGGCCAGGACACCGACGGCACGGTCACCCCCGCCGACCTCGGCATGGAGTGGGTGGTGTCCAAGAAGAAGGCCGACTTCGTCGGGAGGCGTTCCTTCGCCCGCGCCGACACCGCCAGGCCCGACCGCAAGCACCTGGTCGGCCTGCTGCCGCTCGACCCGGACGTCCTGCTGCCCGAGGGCTCCCACCTGGTGGCCGCCGACCGGCTGCCCGAGCCGCCGGTCCCCATGCTCGGCCACGTCACCTCCAGCTACCGCAGCGCCGCGCTCGGCAGGACCTTCGCCCTCGCCCTCGTCAGCGGCGGGCGCGAACGCGTCGGCGAGCGGTTGTACGTCCCCGTCGGAGGGGAACAGCTGCCCGTCACCGTCACCCACCACGTCCTCTACGACCCCGAGGGAGCGCGCCGCGACGGCCCACCGGGCGGGACACGACCGGGCGCGCCGTACGGAACGGAGCCGCCCGCGGCGGAGCTCTCCGGAACGGCGGAGCTCTCCGGAACGGCGGAGCTCTCTGGAACGGCGGAGCTCTCCGGAACAAAGCCGCGGGGAACAAAGCCCCAGGGAACGGGGCCGTCCGGGCGGCCGAGCCCGGCGGCCCGGCTGGAGCCGGTGTCGAGCCCGAACCTCCGCATCGCGGAACTGCCCTTTCTCACCCAGATCGACCTGCGGGTGGAGCCCGGGAGCGACACCGCGGCCGACATCGCCCTCGCCCTCGGTGTCCCGCTCCCCACCGAACCCGGTACCTTCGCGAGCACCGGCACCGACGTGTCACCGTCAGGTACGGCCGCGAGCGACACCCGGGTGCTGTGGCTCGGCCCCGACGAGTGGCTGGTCGTCGGGCCCGCGGGCGGCACCGGCCTGGAGGCCCGCCTGCGAGCCGCCGCCGGAACCGGTCACGCCGCCGTCACCGACGTCTCCGCCCAGCGCACCGTACTGCTCGTGACCGGCCCGAGGGCGCGCGACCTGCTCTCCCACGGCTGCGCCCTCGACCTGCACCCCCGCGCGTTCGGCCCCGGGCGCTGCGCCCAGACCATGCTCGCCCGCGCCCAGGTCGTCCTCGCCGCCCGCGAGGACGGCGGGTTCCACATCTTCGTACGCTCGTCCTTCGCGGACTACCTCGTGGCCTGGCTCCTCGACGCGGCGGGGGAGTACCTGGGCGGGTGAGGTGATCACCGGGGACCTGGGCGGACACGGCGGAAGGGCCGGTCCCGGCATGCGCCGGGGCCGGCCCTCGAACGTGCGGAAGACCTACCGGCCGGCCACGGGGGCGGGCTCGGTCTCCGGGGCGGAGGCGGCCGGAGCGTCGGGAGCCGGTTTGCTCGCCGACGGCACGACGGTCGCGGAGACGATCGCGATCACCACGGAGAGCGCGGTGGAGAGCCAGAACGCCGTCTGGATCCCGCCGATGGAGATCCCCTGCCCGGATCCGGCGGCCAGCGACGCCACCGCCACCGCGATACCGAGGCACAGCCCGACCCCGAGCTGGCGGTTCGAGTTGTAGAGGCCCGACGCCAGGCCCATCTGGGCACCGGCCACACCGGACGTGGCCGCCACCGCGGTGCTGATCATCATGACCGTGACACCGACGCCGATCAGGATGCCGCCGGGCAGCACGTTCAGCAGGAACGAGCCGTCGGCGGGCGCGAGGGCCAGCACCAGCGAACCGGCCACCAGGAACAGGGCGCCGACGGTCAGCACCGGACGGGCCCCGATCCGTGCGGTCGTCTTCGCCACCGGCAGCGACGCCAGCACGACCACGAGGGCCTGGGGGAAGAACGCGAGGCCGGTGAGGATGGCCGAGAAGCCCAGGATCTGCTGCATGTAGAGCGTGATGAAGAACGTCGAGATGGACATGACACCACCCGACAGGAACGCGACCAGGTTGCCGCCCGTCACCCCGCGGTTACGGAAGATCGAGAGCGGCACCAGCGGCGCGGACACGCGGGTCTGCACGAACAGGAACACGGCCAGCAGCACGAGACCGGCGATCAGCGGGGTCAGCACACCGGCGGTGCCCCAGCCCTCGTCGGACGCGATCGTCAGGGCGTAGGCGATCGAGCACATGCTGGCGGTCACCAGGATGGCGCCGGGCACGTCGATGCGCGCGGACCTGGTCCGCACGCTGTCGTCGTCGAGGCGGATCGCGGCGCGCACGACCATCGCGATACCGACCGGGACGTTGATGAACATGACGGCCCGCCAGCCGAAGACCTCGGTCAGCACGCCGCCGGCGAGCACGCCGCCGGCGAAGCCCACCGAGGACACGGCGCCGAACACGCCCATGGCCTTGGCCCGCGCCTCTCCCTCGGGGAAGCCCGCGCCGATCATCGCCAGCACGGCAGGGGCCACCGCCGCGGCCGAGAAGCCCTGCAGGGCACGGGCGATGATCAGCACGATGGAGCTGGTCGCGAAGCCACCCACCAGGGACGCGATCGTGAAGATCGCCAGGCCCCACACGAACATGCGCTTGCGGCCGATGATGTCGCCCACGCGTCCACCCAGCAGCAGGAAGCCGCCGTAGAACAGCGCGTACGCTCCGACGACCCACGGCAGGGCGCCGGCGGTGAAGGACAGGTCGGTCTTGATCCACGGCAGAGCGACGTTCACGATCGCGAAATCGAGTGTCAGCATGAACTGGGCGAGGCACAACAGAAGCAGTGGTGGTGGCTTCTTGACCTGAGAGTCCATGGTTTTTTCTCCTGTCTCCTGGTGCGGCTTAAGTTATTCTCAGCGTTGATTCCGGGCCGAATGAATTCGTGACCGACGACGGCCTGGGCGGCTGGTTCGAGCGCCACGGCCTCGACGGACATCCGCGGACCACGGGCGAATACGCGCGTCCACCGGCGGGCGAAGCACGGCCAGGGCTGACAATTTTCGCTCCCCTCGACGCCGACATAATTGTTCCTGATGTAAATCAATTATGTGGTCGTGGCCAGGGGGCAGCCAGAGCATCGATCACCAAAAGGGCGTGCATCTTTCACGCCGGTCAAGATGAATAATTCAGCAATCGGACGTGGCGGCAGGAACCGCTTGGCGGGCGGGCGGCGCGCCGCCTCCGGCGGCTCCGGCGAACCGCGGCCCGATCACATCGCGCGGCCTCCACGCGATCGGCCGTGGAGTCCACGGCGGCTATGGCGGCTACGGCGACCGTAACGGCCGTGACGGCCGTGACGGCCGTGACGGCCGTGACGGCTACGGCGGCTACGACGGTCCGCGAGGCTCGGGGCGACCTGACGGTTACGGGGTGCCGCGCCGGCCCGGGGCGGTCACAGCGGGGCGCCGCCGAACCCGATCTCGTTCCCGTCGGGATCACGGTAGGTGGCCTTGCGCACGCCGTTGGAGTAGGTCTCCCGCTTCGCGGGGTCGAGTCCTCGCTCGGCGATCTGCGCGACGAGCGCGTCGAGGTCGTCGACGAAGACCGTGTGCATGGCGTGGCCGGCGTGCTCGGGCAGTTGCTCGATGAACACGGACCGATGTTCCGCGAGCTCCCACACGGCCTCGGTGTCGCTCGCGACGAACGTCGGCGGGGAGCCCAGCAGCCGTTCGTACCACTTCAGGGCCACCGCGTAGTCGGTGACCGGGATTCCCGCGTACAGGTTGAGGGCCATACCGTGATCACATGGACTTCGTCCGGTTCCCGCGGCCTCGCGGACCCGGCCGCGCCCGCCTCGCCGCGCGCTCGGCTCGGCTGACGCCGCGACCACCGTAGGCGCCCGCACTCCTGGCCCGGCGGTTCCTCCAGCCGGCCGCAAGCCGCCGGCCTGAGCCGGCGGGTGACCCCTTGGAGCGGGGATCCGCCGGGGCGATCACCTGTTCAAGGACGTGACGGGGCGGGGATCCGCCGGGGCGATCACCTGTTCAGGGAAGCGTGACGAACTTCTTGAGGAAGGACCGGGCCTGAGGGGTGTCCAGGCGATAGTCGTAGTTGGTCATCCTGCACGCGTCGTCGTCTCCGCTGATGGTCGTGGCCACGAGCAGGTCCGAGGTGGGTCCTCCCAGGAAGTTCGGGCCGCCCGAGTCGCCGAAGCAGGTGCTGCCGTCGCCCTTGGAGGAGAGCGACAGTTTGAGCCACCTGCGGGTGAGGTCCCCGAAGGAGATGGACGCCTGGTGGCGGGTGTCGGTGTAGGTCAGCCGCACCTTGTGCTTCCCCTTGGCGGAGACGTGCTTCCCCTTGGCCGAGGCCTTGGCCGAGACCATGGCACCGTACCCGACCGGGGTGAATCGCGTTATTTTCAGGGCGTTGGCGGCTTCGAGGCGGTCGAGCAGACCTTCGGTGGGCAGCCTGGCGGGCTTGATGCCCGGAACGGCCGTGTCGAAGACGACAACGGCCATGTCATGAAGATCGGACTTGTCCCTGTAGCGCGAGTCGACGACGTAGCGGCCGGTGTAGATCTTGTCCCCGTGCCGGTAGCGGCTGGAGAAGGAGACCCGGGCGGTCTTCTGCCCCCCTTCCGCGCAGTGGGCGGCGGTGAGGAAGACGGTGGGCGAGATGAGGGTGCCGGTGCAGTAGGACCATGTGCCGTCATCGTTTGGCTTGTCGCCGATGACGGCTCCCACCTGCGGGTGAGCGGTCAGGTCGGGTGATCCGTTCGTGATGGCCCAGGCGGGGGAGGCGGGGAACGCGGTGGTAGCGGCGAGGGCGAGGGGAATCATGACAAAGGGGATGAAACGCACGCAGGAACTGTAACCGCCCAAGGGTTACATTTGATACAGAGCACAGAAAGATCTACGGATTCAATGTGCTGAACGGCGAGCCGGCCGCGATCATCGGCTTTCCGATCACGCTCCCCGGGGAAGGGGGACCGGCGCAGGTACCGGTGGACGGCACGGCGGACCTGCCCGGGCGTCATCGGGTCGGTCGACGGGACGCTGTGCGGCACGAGCCCCTCGACGAGCGCCCCCTCCCCGGGCGGTCGTGGCGTCGCGGTCTCTCCTGGATTCGCGCTGTGCGAGGCGCCGGCGAGGAGGCTCTCAGGGTGACGCCGTCCGGCTGACCGGGGTCATCTGCCGGGGGTCGATTCGTTCGCCGCAGCAGGGACAGGTCAGGGCCGGGGTGATGATCTCGCCGCAGCTCCGGTGGCGCAGGGGGAGTGGCGGGCCGTCCTCGCCCGCCATCCAGCGGTCGCCCCAGCCGGCGATCGAGATGATCACCGGATAGAGGTCGAGGCCCTTGGCGGTCAGCCTGTACTCGTGCCGGAGCGGCCGCTCGCTGTAGGGGCGCCGCTCGAGGATCCCATGCTCGACCAGGGTGCCCAGCCGGTCGGCCAGCAGGTGCCGGGAGACTCCGAGGTCGTTCTGGAAGTCCTCGAAGCGCCGCACGCCCAGGAAGGCGTCACGCAGCACGAGCATGGTCCAGCGGTCACCGATCACCGACAGGGTGCGGGCGACCGAGCAGTCGACGTCCCCGATGTCCTTCCAGCGCATGCCAGGAGTTTATTGAGTTCTTTTCCGGAACTGACTAAGTTCCAAAAAAGAACTCACCGAGCGTCAAGGGGACCGATCATGGGCGAGTGGCGGCCGAGCGCCTGCATCCTGTGCGAATGCAACTGCGGGGTCGAGATCCTGGTCGGCCGGTCCGGGGCGTTCGACAAGATCCGTGGCGACAAGCTGCACCCGGCCTCCCAGGGCTACACCTGCAACAAGGCCCTGCAGCTCGACCGCTACCAGAACGGGCGCGCCGAGCGGCTGACCCGGCCCCTGCGCAGGCGGCCCGACGGGACCTTCGAGGAGATCTCCTGGGAGACCGCGATCGGTGAGGTGGCCGCCCGGCTCGGCGCGCTGCCCGGAGAGTCGATCTTCTACTACGGGGGCGGCGGACAGGGCAACCACCTGGGCGGGACCTATGCCACGGCGACGATGAAGGCCTTCGGCGCCAAGTACCGCTCCAGCGCCCTCGCCCAGGAGAAGACCGGAGAGTTCTGGGTGAGCGCCCGCATGCTCGGCGCGCCGACCCGCTCCGACGTCGAGCACTGCGAGGTCGCGGTGTTCGTCGGCAAGAACCCCTACCAGTCCCACGGATTCCCCCGGGCACGCACGGTGCTCAAGGAGATCGGCAAGGACCCGGCAAGGTCGATGATCGTCATCGACCCGGTCCGGACCGAGACCGCCGAGCTGGCCGACTTCCACCTGCAGGTACGGCCCGGGACCGACGTCTACCTGCTGACCGCGATGGCCGCCGTCCTCGTCCAGGAGAAGCTGATCGACGAGGACTGGCTGGCCGAGCACGCCGACGGGCTGTCCGAGGTCGGAGAGACGTTGTCGGCCGTGCCGGTGAGCCGCTACTGCGCGACGGCCGGTGTCGAGGAGGACCTGGTCCGGGCGGCCTCGCGCAGGATCGCCTCGGCGTCCTCGGTGGCGGTCACCGAGGATCTGGGCGTGCAGATGAACCGCGACTCCACCGTGGTCTCCTACGTCCAGCGGCTGCTGTGGCTACTGACCGGCAACCTCGGCAGGCAGGGCACGCAGTACGCCTTCTCCAACCTGGTGCCGATCGCCCGTGACCGCGGGCACAAAGTCGGCGAGGGGCCGGTCAGCCCGGTCGCCGGAGCGAAGATCATCAGCGGGCTGGTGCCCTGCAACGTGATCGCCGAGGAGATTCTCACCGACCACCCGGCCCGCTACCGGGCGATGCTCGTGGAGAGCGCGAACCCGGCGCACTCCCTGGCCGACTCGGTGGCCATGCGTTCCGCACTGGAGGCCCTGGACCTGCTGGTCGTCATCGACGTCGCGATGACCGAGACCGCGCGGCTCGCCGACTACGTGCTCCCGGCGCCGACCCAGTTCGAGAAGTGGGAGGCGACGTTCTTCACCTTCGACTTCCCGCGCAACGTCTTCCATCTCCGCCGGCCGGTCGTGGACCCGCCGGACGGGCCGCTGCCCGAGCCGGAGATCCACGCGCGGCTGGTGGAGGCCTCGGGCGCGCTGACCCCGGAGGTCGTCGAGCCGCTGCGGGAAGCGGCCGGCCAGGGCCGTGCGGCGTTCGCCGAGGCGTTCCTGAACGTGCTCGGCTCGCGACCGCAGCTCGCCCGGCTGGCTCCGGTACTGCTCTACCGGACGCTCGGGCCGACACTGCCCGACGGCGCCGCGGCCGCGGCCGTGCTGTGGGGCGCGGCGCACGGCTTCGTCCAGGAGAACCCCGCAGGAGTGAAGCGGGCGGGCTACGGCGAGGGCCCGGAGGCCGGTGAGCGGCTCTTCGACGCGATCATCTCCAGCCCGCACGGCCTGGTCACCACCGACGACGTGCAGGAGGAGACCTGGCGGCGCTTGAAGGGCCGGCGCGTCCAGCTCCACATCCCCGAGCTCCTCGCCGAGGTGGCCGGACTCGCCGACCGGCCCGAACCCGCCGGCGACCGGGAATGGCCGTTCGTGCTGTCGGCCGGCGAACGGCGTGCCTTCACCGCCAACACGATCATCCGGGACCCGAGCTGGCGCAAACGCGACATGGGCGGGGCGCTGCGGATCGGGATCTCCGACGCCGAACGCCTGGGAGTGACCACCGGCGACCGGGCGATGCTGACCACCCCGCGCGGCAGCGTCGAGGTCGTCGTGGAACTGACCGACCGGATGCGCCCCGGGCACATCTCGCTGCCCAACGGGTTCGGGGTCGACCATCTGGATCCCGAAGCCGGCCGGGTCGTCACCGGGATCGCGCCCAACGAGCTCACCTCGAGCCAGGACCGCGACGCCTACGCGGGAACGCCCTGGCACAAGCACGTACCCGCACGGCTCGTGGCGCTCGCCGAATCCCGGTGAGGTCGCCCGACGGGACCCGACGGGCGACCCGGGCCGCACCCCGCGGGCCCGTACACCGACGGTCCAGGTCCGCCGGCCCCGCTCAGGGACGCGCGCCGGCCAGCAGCCAGACGGTGGAGACGAGCAGGCGGGCGGCGGCCGCCAGGCCGGGGGCCTCGGCCGCCGCTGATGGCACGGGCGAGGAGACGGGGGCCGGGGAGCTCATCCGCAGCATCCGCCGGGGGCGTCACCGGCGGTGGCGGCGACCGGGGTGGCCGGTGCCCGGCCGCAGCACCCGGTCTGGGCGGCCTGCCCGGCCTCGGCCGTACCTCCGCAACACGACACGGCCACGGAGACGGCGTCGTCGGACGCGGTGGGAGCGGGGCCTCCGCAGCACCCTCCGGCCGCGGGCGGGGTGAAGGCTTCCAGCAGGTCCCCGATGAATCCGCCGGTGCTCTCGCTTGCCATGGTGTGCCCCTTTCGGATCGGTGGCGCACGTTCTCGCGCCGCACCGATCATCGGATTTGATGGATATCTAAGTAGCCCCAGCGTTCCATCTTGATTAGATAGCTGTCAAGTTAGAGAGACATCTAATCAAAACGGCGCGCCCAGCCGGCCACCGCCGAGGGGACGATCCGGTAGCGGACCCAGGTGCCGCGGCGCTCGGAATCGATCAGCCCGGCCGTCCGCAGGGTCTTGAGGTGGTGGGAGATCGTGGGGGCGCTCAGGCCGAAATCATGCGCGGTGGTGGGCGACCAGCGCGAGCGCGGCGACGGCGCAGGCCACCGCGACGGCCGCCATCACCCACGTGTAGCCGGCCGCCTGGGCCAGCGCGACCGCGCCCAGCGGGGCCAGCGCCTTGTCTGCGACGGAGAAGGCGGCGACGCGGCCCGACCGCGAGGCGTAGGCGCTCGTGCCGTAGCGCCGCAGGAGCAGGTGCGGCAGGGTGATGGAGGCGATGCCGAAGCCGAGCCCGAACCCCAGCACGCAGCCGATGGCGCCCGGCACCGTGCGCCCGGCCAGCGGGAGCAGCGCGGCGGCGACGCCCTGCAGGGTGAAGATCGCGGCGGCGATGAGATCGGCGGGCAGGCGGCGTTGCAGGCCGGTGGTGAGCAGGCGTCCGGTCACCGACAACACTCCCAGCAGCCCGGCCAGCGTGGCGGCCAGGACGGGTGAGTGCCCCAGGTGGATGAGGTAGGTGATGAGCAGGACGGCCATCACCGCCGCCGCGCCGCCGTTGGCGGTGAAGGCGATCACCAGCAGCCAGAACGGCCGCCGGCGGGTGGCGGCCCTGACGATTTCGGCCCGTTCCCGGGTCGTGACCGGCCGGTGCCCGGTGCGGGCGGGGCGGCGCACGACGAGCGCGTGCAGCGGGATCGCCGCCACGCCGTAGATCACGGCCAGGATCACCAGGGCGGTGCGCCAGCCGTAGGAGTCCACCAGCAGCCCGGTCAGCGGCAGGAAGATGGTGGAGGCGAACCCGGCGACGACGGTGAGCGCGAGCAGGGCGTTGGCCCGGCCGTGGCCGGGACCGTCGAACCAGCTGACGATGACGGCGAAGGCGCTTTCGTACAGCACCATCGCGCACGCGACGCCGATCGCGGCGAAGACCGCGTACAGCTGGGGCAGGTTCTCGACCCGTGACCAGGCCAGGACGGCGAGCGCGCCGATGACCGACCCCGTGGTCATCAGGCCCCGGCCGCCGTGGGCGTCCAGCAGGCGGCCGACCGGCGGGGCGCACAGCGCGGCGATCAGGATCGAGCCGGTCAGCGCGGCGGCGACCTGGGTGCCGGTGGCGTGCAGGTCGGCCGCCATGGGGGTGAGGAAGACGGAGAAGGCGTAGTAGAGCACGCCGTAGCCGATGGTCTGCGTCACGGCCAGGGCGGCGACGACGCGCCGGCCGTGACGTGCCGGTGCGGCTTCGGCGCCGGTCGACGGCCGGTGCTCGGCCTCAGCAGCCGTCAACGTCACCGCCACCGACGGTGACCAGCGGGAGCGGGGCGGCGAGCAGGCCCACCGGGCCCGCACCGATCACCACCACGGGCGGCTCGCCACCCTGGGACGTGAACGGCTCGATCCCCACGGCCGCCGTGCCGCGCTGTCCATCGCTCATGATCGTTTCTCCCGTGAGTCGCGTGCTGATCGTCAGGGGTGCCGGGATGGAGGTGGAGTCCGGTCCATTGAGCCCTACCCGCCCCCCATCTGATTAGAGGAATGTCTAAGTAGAGCCCGGCCCACCTCATTGATTTGATGATTGTCAATATAGATGGGGGCCTAAGTTGTGAGGTGCGGATACCCGGCGGCTCCCACCGTCCGTCGGAGTGAAATGCCGGGTCGGCTCATCCCGCGCGGGTCACGCGGGCGCGACCGACTCCCGGTGTCTCACCGGCATGGCGACCCGGTGCACCCGGCCGGGTTCGGACTCCTCGCCCATCTGGGCGAACAGCACCTCCACCGCCTTGCGTCCCAGTTCGTGGTGCGGCAGCGCCACGGTCGTCAGCTTGGGCCGTATCCACGACGCGATGGGGTGGTCGTCGAACGACACCACTGACACGTCCCCGGGAACGGAGAGCCCGGCGTCGCTCAACGCCTGGTAGGCGCCCAGGGCCAGCCGGTCGTTGAGGCAGATCAGCGCCCGGGGCCGGTGGCCGGCCAGCAGGGACCGGGTCGCGGCCAGGCCTTCCTCGGGTTGCCAGTCGGCGCAGACGCGGGCTCCGGCGATCCTCAGGCCGGCCTCCTCGATGCCGGTCAGGCGTTCCACCGCCGCGACGCTGGTGGCGGGCACGTCGCGTGACCTCGGTCCGGCCCCGATCAGGTAGACGTCCTCGTGGTGGCCCGCCTCCAGGAGCACCCGGGCCGCCGAGCGGCCGGCCCCGACCTCGTCGGGCACGATCGACGGCAGGTCGGAGGCCGGCCTGGGCAGCGCGTTGAGCAGCACGGCGGGGCCGATATCCTTCGGGACCTTGATCGTCCGGGTGTACATGGCGGCCAGGATGATGCCGTCGACCTGGCGGTCCTGCATGGCGTGCAGCAGGGCGCGCTCCAGTTCGGGATCGCCCTCGGTCTCACCGATGAACAACATCACGCCGCGCTCGCGGGCGGCCTCCAGGGCGCCCTTGATCATGTCTCCGGCGAGGCGGGAGGTCGCGACGGTGTCGGAGACGAAGCCGATCGTGCGGGTCGTACCGGTGCGCAGCCCGATGGAGACCGCGTTCGGGCGGTAGCCCAGCTCGTCCGCCGCACGCAGTACCTTCTGCTCGACGTCGTGGGAAATGCGCAGCTCACGGCCCCTGCCCGTCATTACGAGCGAGGCGGTGGTACGGGACACTCCGGCGGCCTGGGCCAGATCGGCCAAGGTGACCCGACGTCGACTCACGGGAGGGACCTCCAACATTCCAACCGAATTACGGGGCCTTGACACCGTCGGATGCGTGCGGTGAGACTATCGCATCGCTAATCCGATTTAGCAAAGGGAGACGCACCATGTCTCGTCGAGTTCACTCCCGCCGGAGCCGCGTGGCGATGGTGGTCATCCTGGGGGGAAGCCTGGCCGCCGCCTGCGCGGCGCCGGGAAGCGGCACCGCGCAGCCGACGGCCGCCGCGTCGTCGTTGTCGGCCGCGCCGACCTGCGGCACCGCGCCGGTCACGCTGAAGGGCTACTTCGAAACCGGGTTCCCCCTGCCCAAGGCGCTCACCGCCGAGTTCACCAAGCAACACCCGAACGTCACCTGGGACATCCGCGAGGACCAGTTCGCCGTGATCACCCAGAACGCCCCGCGCGTGCTGGCCGACGACCCGCCGGACCTGATGCGCCTTCCCCAGGTCTCCGAGCTGGTCAAGAACAACCTGCTCAAGAACCTCGACGAGTACGCCAAGGTCTACGGCTGGGACAAGTGGCCCGCCTCCCAGCTCGAACAGATGCGCATGGCGCCCGGCGGCGCCGTACGGGGTGAGGGCTCCCTCTACGCCATGGGCCTGAACTTCTCCATGACCGGCGTGTTCTACAACAAGAAGCTGGCCGAGCGGATCGGCATGACCGACCCGCCGGAGACCCTCGCCGACCTCGACGCCGCCCTGGCCAAGGCCAAGGACGCGGGCCTGGCGCCGATCGCCCAGTTCAACGGCGGCGCGACCGGCGGCCTGGCCTTCCCGCTCCAGGACCTGATGGCCTCCTACGGCCCGCCCGCGCCGATCAACGAGTGGATCTTCCAGAAGTCCGGCGCGACCATCGACACCCCGGCCAACCTCCAGGCGGCCCGGCACCTGGAGAAGTGGGTCAAGGCCGGATACTTCTGGAAGGACGTCAACGCCGTCGACTACGCCACGATGATGAGCCGCTTCATCGGCGGCGACGGCCTGTTCATGTTCAACGGCGACTGGGAGTCGGGCAACCTCGACAAGAAGATGGCGGGCGACATCGGCTTCTTCCTGATGCCACCGGCCCAGGCCGGCGGGAAGCGGGCCGCCATGTCGGCCCCGCTGGCGTTCGGCATCGGGGCGAACGCCAAGAACACCGACTGCGCCGCCGCGTTCCTCGACTGGGTCGCCACCGACACGCAGGCACGTACGATCGGCGTCCAGATCGGCGGTTCCCATCCGATGGGCCCGGCCGACGGGCCGATGCCGCCGGTGGCGGAGGACAGCGTGACCGAGAGCACGCTCGCGGCGGGCGCGCGGATCGCGCGGGACAACGGCGCGATGGACTTCATCGCCAACGCCACCGGCGCGATCTACGCCAAGAGCTGGACCCCGAACCTGCAGAAGCTGGTGGCCGGGGAACAGACCCCCGAAGGCCTGCTCAAGAGCGTGCAGGCCGACTACCAGAGCCAGGTCAAGGGAGGCTGAGGTGAAGGCGGCCGTGAGACGGCGGAGCGGGCCGAGATGGGCCGGCTGGGTGTTCGTGCTGCCCGCGGCCGCGTTCTATGTCGTGTTCGTGATCCAGCCGCTGGCCATGACGGTGCAGTACTCCCTCTACAGGTGGGACGGCATCGGCGTGGCCACCTGGACCGGGGTCCAGAACTACCTGCGGGTCTTCACCGACCCCGACCTGTTCGCCTCCATCCTCAACGCGGTGAAACTGATCGCGTTCTTCAGCGCGGTCCCGGTCGTGCTCGGGCTGGCCATCGCGGCGACGATCCGCCGCATCGCCACCAGCCGCCTCGCGCTGGTGGCCCGTACGGTCATCTTCCTGCCGCAGGTCATCCCGCTGGTCGCGGCCGGGATCACCTGGAGCTGGTTGCTGTCCTCGACCGGGCTGGTGAACCAGATCCTCACGGCCGTCGGGCTGGAGAGGATCACCCGCGCCTGGCTGGGCGACTTCTCGACGGCTCTGCCGGCGGTCGGGGTGATCGGCGCCTGGGTGCTCCTGGGACTGTGCACGCTCCTGCTGCTGGCGGGAATGAGCAAGATCGATCCGGCCCTGTACGAGGCCGCGCGCCTCGACGGCGCCGGCCCGTTCCGCGAGTTCCTCTCGATCACCCTGCCCAGCCTGCGGCAGGAGATCGGGGTCTGCGTCACCGTCACGGTCGTGGCCGCGCTGGCCAGCTTCGACATCGTCTACATCTCGACCCAGGGCGGGCCCGGCAACGCCAGCATGGTGCCCGGCCTGGAGATCTACTACCTGGCCTTCTCCGAACGCCAGGTCGGCCTCGCCTCGGCCCTCGCGGTGGTCCTCACCGTGCTGGTGATCGCGTGCGCGCTGCCGATCCAGTGGCTCACCAGGGAACGCAAATCATGATCTTCGATCGTCGTGAGGCCTGGACCGGCAGGGTGTTGCTGCTGGTGCTGATGGCGGCCACGCTGATGCCGTTCGTCAGCCTCCTCGTCACCGCGCTCCACCCCTCGGGCAGCTACCCGCTGGGTCTCGAGTGGCCCGACGACCCGCAGTGGGGCAACTTCGTCACCGCGTTCACCGCCGCCCGGATGACCGAGCTGCTCACGTCCAGCGCGCTGATCGTGCTCGGGGTGGTGCCGATCTCGCTGGTCATGGCCACCATGGCCGGATTCGCCATCGGGCACCTGCGCATCCCCGGACGGCGGTTCGTCTTCGTGGCGTTCCTGCTGGGGCTGACGTTGCCGTTCGAGGGCATCATCACACCGCTCTACTACCTCGTGCGCGACATGGGCGTGCTGAACACCCGGTGGGCGATCATCCTGCCGCTGATCGGGCTGTTCATGCCGTTCTCGGTGTTCTGGATGCGGGCCCACTTCGTGAACATGCCCGAGGAGCTGTCCGAGAGCGCCCGCATCGACGGCGCCGGAACCTGGCAGCTCTTCTGGCGGGTGCACGTGCCGCTGGCCGCCCCGGCGACCTCGTCACTGGCGATCCTGCTGTTCCTGTGGACGTGGAACCAGTTCCTGCTGGCCATCGTGCTGGTCGACGACCCGCTGCAACGCACCATGTCCGGGGCTCTGGGGGCCTTCCAGGGACAGTGGGGCACCGACATCCCGCTGCTGTGCGCGGGCTCGCTGCTCATCCTGACCCCCACGCTCGCGGTGTTCCTGATCTTCCAGCGGCGTTTCGTCACGGCTCTGCTCCAGGGTTCACTGAAGGGATGACCATGTATGGAGCAGTCGAGGCCGGCGGCACGAAATGGGTGTGCGCGCTCGCCGACACCGACGGAAGGATCGTGGCCACCGAGGTGGTCCCGACGACGACCCCCGACGAGACCGTCCCGGCCGCCGTCGGCTTCTTCCGCCGCCATCCCGCCCCCGCGGCGGTCGGCGTCGCCACCTTCGGGCCGGTCGACCTGGCGAGCGGGCGCATCACCGCCACCCCCAAACCCGGCTGGTCGGGCACCGACGTGGTGACACCCTTCCGGGAGGGGCTCGGGGTGCCGGTCGGGCTCGACACCGACGTCAACGGTGCCGCCATCGGTGAGCTGCGCCACGGCGCCGGGCGGGGGCTGCACACGCTCGCCTACATGACCGTCGGCACCGGCGTCGGGGTCGGGGTGATCGTCGGTGGGCGCCCGCTGCACGGGCGCACCCACCCCGAGGCCGGGCACATGCGGCTGCCCCACGACACCGCGCGCGATCCCTTCCCCGGCGCGTGTCCCTTCCACGGCGACTGCCTCGAAGGGCTGGCCTCGGGGACGTCGATGCGGCAGCGCTGGGGGCGGCCCGCGCAGGAACTCGGGGACGGCGAGCCGTGGGAACTGGAGGCGGAGTACCTGGCGCTGGCCGTGCACAACCTGGTCGCCGTTGTGTCTCCGCAGGCGGTGATCATCGGTGGCGGGGTCGGCGGCCGGCCCGGCCTGCTCGACCTGGTCCGGGCCCGCGCCGCCGAACTGGCCGGTGGCTATCCCCTGGACACCGTCATCACCCCGCCGGGACTCGGGAACCTGTCCGGGATCACCGGCGCGGCGGAACTGGCCCGAGCGGCCCTGAACGGAGACGAGAACGAGTGAGCACGACGACCCGGTGGACGCGGCGCCATCTCGACCTGATCACCGGGGACCCGGCGACGACCGCACCGCCCATCCTCGGCCCCGTCGAGGCGGCGCTGCCCGGCCTGGACCTGTGGGACATGTGGCCGATCCAGGAAGAGGACGGTGCCACCGCCCTCTTCGACGGCCGCGAACTCTGGATGGGCCTGACCGCCCCGGCGGCCGGCCACCCGGAGGACCGCCACGACGTCGCCCGCATCCGCCTGCTCACCCTGGACGAAGGGAAGTGGATCGACCTCGGGAACGTCTTCCCCGACGGTGGGTCACCGGGCAGCCGCGAGTGGTCCGGCACGGCGATCCGGCGTACGGACGGCACCGTGTCGGTCTTCTACACGGCGACCGGGCACCGCGACGAGAAGCGGCCCACCTTCGTGCAACGAGTGGTCGAGGCGCGTCTGCCGCTCGACGGGAGACCCGGGCAGCCGAGATCGGCCGAGCATCGGGAGATCGTACGTTCCGGCGGCGGGTTCTACCTTCCGGCCGACGAACGCGAAGGGGGGCCCGGGCGGATCCGGGCCTTCCGCGACCCGGCCTGGTTCCGGGGCCACCTGCTGATCGCGGCCTCCGTTCCGTGGGGCGACCGCCACATGGGTGCCGTCGCGCTGACCGGCCCGGAGTCCGAGGGACTGCCGCTGCGCCCGCCGCTCCTGGTCGCCGACGGGATCAACCGCGAGATCGAACGCCCGCACATCGTGGCCCACGGCGGCCTGCACTACCTGTTCTTCTGCACCCACCGCCAGTCGTTCGAACCGGAGGGCGCCGCCCCGACCGGCCTGTACGGCTTCGTCTCCGCGACGATGGAGGGCCCCTACGAACCCCTGAACGGCTCCGGCCTGGTCATCGGGAACCCGGCGGCCCAGCCCGACCAGGCCTACGCCTGGATGGTGCTCGACGACCTGCGCGTGGTCAGCTTCCTCGACTACCGGGGCCCGGTCGAGCGGGCCCACTTCGGCGGGACGGTCGCCCCGATGCTGAGGCTGCGCCTGGAAGGCCCCCGCACCCGGCTCGAACCGGTCACCTGAGGAGGGGGGCCGGGCCAAGGGCCCGGCCCCCCTTTTTTCGCGTCGACGCGCGAAGGGCCGTGCGGTCACACGCCCGTGACGGTCCGCCGGTCGCCGGCGATCAGGTCCCGGTTCCTCGTGACCGTGGCGCCCGCGTCGTCCATCGTGGATCGCTCACAGGAATCGCCACAGGCGGTCGTTGCCGCCGGTGTCGTCGGCCAGCACGATCTGGGCGCCCTGCGCGGTGGATCCGCCGCTGACGCCCAGGACGCGGCCGCCGTTGGCGCACTGGATGCGGAAGGAGCCGTTGGTGCCGTACCGCAGGCGCCAGCGGTGGTCGTTGGCGCCGGTGTCGGACCACTGGAGCACCCGGGCGCCCGCGCTCGTCGAGGCGTTCTCGACGCCGAGGACCTTGCCGCTGTTGGAGTTGCGCAGCTTGAGGTAGCCGCCGGTGCTGGTCACGGCCGTCCACAGGTGGTCGGCGGTGCCCGTGTCGCCCCACTGGACCACCAGGCCGCCGTCGGCGGTGGACATGTTCGTCACGCCCAGCACCATGCCGCTGGCGACGTTCTGGATGCGGCGCGCGCCGGTGGGCAGGAAGCGCCACTGGTTGTCGCCGCTGCCGTTGTCGGGGTCCTGGACGGCCTGCGCGCCCTGGCTCGTGGAGCCGTTCAGGATGGCCAGCAGCTTGTTGCTGTTGACGTTGCGGATCTTGTGGGTCCCGTCCCCGACGTCCACGAGCGTCCACCGGTGGTCGGCGGTGCCCGTGTCGCCCCACTGCAGCACGCGGGCGTTGTCCGTGGTGGCCATGTTCTCCACGCCCAGGACCTTGCCGCTGTGGACGTTGCGCAGCTTGACGGCGTTGCCGTCCACGACCAGGACCCAGTCGTGGTCGGCGGTGCCGTTGTCCGCCCACTGCACGGCCAGGCCGCCGTCGGCCGTGGACATGTTCTGGACGCCGAGGACGAGCCCGGTCGCCGCGTTCTGCAGCCGGAAGCTCGCCGTCCCCGTGCCGACCTGACCGTTGGTGCTCCAGTAAACGGTGTAGTTGTGGCCGTGGGCGTCGTGGAACGGGATGAGGTTGACGGTCGCGGAGTTCGCGGTCGCCGTGAACGTGAGCGCCGAGGTGCTCGTCCGGGTGACCGACGCGGGGTTCAGCGACGGCAGCGCCGACAGCGCGGTGTTGCCGTAGTTGCCCGACAGCACCAGCGGCCCGTAGGTGACCGCCTGGACGTTCTGGTTGTCGTTGGCGGCCTTCATGACCACGCGCATCGGCAGGCGCACGGTCACGGTGTCGCCCGAGGTCCACGACCGGGTGATCGTCGCGTACGAGCCGGGCGTGGTGGCGATGTCCTGCTGGACGTCGTTGACGCTGATCGTGGCGCCGCTCGTCCAGGAGGGGATGCGGACGCGCATCGACCACGAGCTGCCGACGTCGCCGGTGACCTGGAGCGAGACGGTGTCGCTCGCCGGGAAGGAGGTCGTCTGGGTGACCGTGATGCCGCGCTGGCTCCAGTCCAGCACCGACGGGGTGAACAGGTTCACCGTCAGCGTCGTGCCGTTGTGGAAGTAGATGGAGTCCATCAGCTTGGTGTTCACTTCGATACCGGTGCCCTGGCAGCACCAGAAGGAGTTGTAGTCAGTGCTCCAGGTGCCGCCGCCCCAGGCGGGACCGACACCCCGGCGGCCGCCGGGGTTGAGCGGGGTGAAGTAGGTGATGTGCCCGTGGGCGTCGGCGGGGTTCTGCTGACCGATGAGGTGGTTGATCAGGGCCCCCTCGTAGTAGTCGAAGTAGTCCGCCCGGTTCGGGTCCAGCAGCCACAGCTCCCGCGTCAGTTTCAGCATGTTGTAGGTGTTGCAGGCCTCGGCGGTGTCACGCGCCAGGTACCCGGCGATGGCGTTGGGCGCCCGGAAGTGCTCGGCCTGGCTGTTGCCGCCGATCACGTAGGTGTGCGCGCCGGTGGTGATACGCCAGGCGTTGGAGGCGATGTCGCGGTAGCGGGTCGTGCCGGTGGCCTTGTACTCCCGGGCGGCGCCGATCCACTTGGGCACCTGGGTGTTGGCGTGCAGGCCGTTGAGCTGGTCCTGGTTCGCCGCGAGCGGGTTGAACACGTTGTTGTGGTCGAACCGCTGGGCGGCGGTCAGCCAGCGCGCGGTGCCGGTCTGCTGGTACAGGTCGGTCAGGACGGCGTTCATCCCGCCGAACTCGGTGCCCAGCATGGCCTGCATCTGGCTGGAGGTCAGCCGGCTCGTCCGCCAGTCGACCCACCCGGCCAGCGCCAGCAGCACGTCGCGAGCCTGGAGGTTGCCGATGTAACGCCACACGTCGAGCAGCCCGGCCAGGGTCTTGTGGATGCAGTAGTACGGCACGTTGCCGTTGCTCAGCGTGCGGGCCTCGAGCGCGGTGATGTCGGACTCGGGAAAGCCGGAGAGGTAGCCGGTGTTGAAGCCGGCGGCGCCGTTGTTGGCCTGGCACTTGGCCAGCTCGGCGACCATGGTGTTGGCCTTGTCGCGGCAGGTGGTGTCACCGGTCACCGCGTACGCCTGGGCCCAGGCGGTCAGGAAGTGCCCCTGCATGTGGCTGCGGAAGGGGAAGCTGGGGGCGTCCCAGCCGCCGTTGGCCGCCGCGCCCTGGGTGGACAGGCGGTGGTTGGCGCGGAAGACGTACATCAGCCGGTTGACGTCGACGAACCGCAGATAGGACAGGGTGCGGTTCTGGTTGTCCAGCCAGCGGCCGGAGGTCAGGCGCACCCGCCCCAGCTCGAACGCGTAGGCGGACACGCCGATGTCGGGTCGGACGGGGGCGATCTCGGCGAAGGCGGGTGCGGCGCCGGTGAACTGGCCCGCGGCGGTCGCGGCGACGGTGAGGCCTGCAGCCTGGAGCAACTGGCGTCGGCTGAGGGGTGACATGTGAACTCCCAGGGGGGTGGAGTGGAGGGGGCCGTGTGAACCGCCGGTGTCCGCCGCCGTCTCGGGGCCGGCATGGACGGCGTCGACGGCGGCGAGCGGGTTCCGGCGGTTCACGTGGTCATGAGGAATCGGACTTCGAGCGGGTTGTGATCAGATGCGGTTCCACCGCTGGTTGCTCTGGCCGTTGCAGGTCCAGATCTGCAGCTTGACGCCGTTGGCGGTGGAGCTGTTGGGCACGTCCAGGCACTTGTTCGCACCGAGGGCGGTGATGGTGCCGTCGGAGTTGAACCGCCACTTCTGGTTGTTCTGCCCGTTGCAGTCCCAGATGAGGACGCCGGTTCCGTCGGCGGTGCCGTTGTTGTTGACGTCCAGGCACTTGTTGCCGTAAACCCGCAGCTCACCGGCCGCCGTGGAGGTCCACTGCTGGTTGCTCTGGCCGTTGCAGTCCCAGATGTTCACCAGGGTGCCGTTGGTCTGGGAGGCGCCGGTCACGTCGAGGCACCGGCCCGATCCCACGCCCTGGATGCGGGACGTGGACGCGGTGGGCGTGGGAGTGGGAGTGGGGGTGGGGTTGGGCGTGCCGCCGCTGACCCGGTACACGACGGTGCCGTGCGCCGGCACGCTCGCCGAGATGTTCCCGGTGGTCGAGGTGACGGCGTTGCTCCAGGCGTCGCGCAGGCCGAAGGAGTTGCCGGACAGGCCGATGGCGGACGCGGTGGTGCTGATCGTGGTCGTGCTGCCGCCCTGGTTGAACAGGGCGACCGCGACGTCGCCGTTGCTCAGGCGCTTGGCCAGGATGCGGCGCGTGCCGTCATTGCTGATCTGGGTGGCCTGGAGGCCGAGCGTGTCCTGGTTGATGGCGATCAGGTTCTGGTTCTTCAGGATCGTGCTGGTCGCGCTGTCCATGTTCCGGACGTCGTTCCCGGCGATCAGGGGCGAGGCCATCATGGCCCACAGCGCGAAGTGGCTGCGCATCTCGGTGTCGTTCATGCCGCCGCGGCCGACTTCCATCATGTCGGGGTCGTTGAACTGGCCGGGCTTGGCGTACGAGGCCAGCGGGACGGTGACGTTGACGATGTTCTGGATGCCCATCGGGTAGCCGTTGGTCTGACCGGTGTTCCAGGCGTTGGTGATGTCCTCGGTCGTGCGCCAGATGTTGGCGATGTCGCCCCAGTTGCGCATCGGGCCGGTCTTCTCGTGGATGCTGTTGGGGTTGATGCTGTAGAGGATCGGCCGCCCGGTCGCCGCCAGCGCGTCGCGCATCCTGGCGAAGATGCGTACCTGGTCGTCGATGGTGCCGGTGGGGGAGCACCAGTCGTGCTTCAGGTAGTCGACGCCCCAGGCGGCGAACTGCCGGGCGTCCTGGACCTCGCGGTTGAGGCTGCCGGTCGCGCCGGGGTAGGAGCCGAAGTACTGGGCGCAGGTCTTGTCCAAGGGGGCCTGGTAGATGCCGAACTTCAGCCCTCTGGCGTGCAGGTAGTCGCCGAGCGCCTTCATGCCGCTCGGGAACCGCGACAGGTTGGCCTGGAGGTTCCCGGCGGAGTCGCGGTTGGGGTCCATCCAGCAGTCGTCGACGACGACGTACTGGTATCCCAGGTCGCGCATGCCGTTGCTGACCATGGCGTCGGCCGTCTGCTTGATCAGGGTCTCGTTGATGTTGCAGCCGAAGGTGTTCCAGGTGTTCCACCCCATCGGCGGGGTGCGGCCCACGCCGTTCTCCAGGGCCTGCGCCTGGGTGGCGGGGGTGAGCGCCAAGGTCAGCGCCGCCAGGCTCAGCAGCACACGTGCTCGTTGTTTTCTCATTGATGTCGCTCCTAGCGATGGTCAGGCGCAGAGGACCGGGGGGTGGTCGCGCTGTCGCCGGTCATGGGGCCGAAGGTGGTGCTCGTGCCGGCCGCGGGCGAGCCGTTCCACCGGGGCGGGACGAAGGTGGTGCTCTCGCCGGCTGGCCGCTGGACGACGAGGGTCGTGACCGCGACGGCCGTCAGCGGTGACCGGTGTCCTGGCATGGCGCGTCTCCCGTCACTGGAAGGAGGCGTCGTCGATGTAGAGGTTGTCGGTGCCCGCGGCCGTCTCGACGTAGAAGGAGGCGTTGGTCAGTGTCCCGGTCCACGAGACCGTCGCCGTGCCGGTGAGCTGGGTCCACCCGCCGGCGTTGACCGTCTGCGCCGGGGTGAGCTGGAGGTAGCTCGTCGTGCCGTTCGCGGTGAGCGTCAGGGTCGCCTTCGCGCTGGGGGTGCCGCTCTGCGAGCGGACCCACACGCTCGTGGTGTAGCTCTTGCCGTTGGTGAGCTGCGCGGTCACGTTCTGGTGCGGGCCCTGCCAGGCGGACGTACGGCCGGAGTTGAGCAGGGACCGGCTGCCGCCGTGAGCCACGGTGGTGGCGGAGGACAGGGTGCCGCCGGAGCTGGTCCAGCTCGTCGTGCCGTCCTCCATCGTGCCGTTGGCCAGCAGGTTCCCGCCGCTGCCGCCGCTCGGGGCGAACTGCCACCAGTTGAGGTTGAACAGGTAGCCGCTGCCGCCGGTGAAACGCAGGTAGAGGTCGCGGGTGCCGGTCGCGCCCGACACCGGGCAGGTGACCGAGGTCCAGCTCTGCCAGCCGCCGGTGCCGGGGACGGTGCAGGTGCCCACGAGGGTGCCGGTGGCACTGCCGAGGCGCACTTCGATCCGGCCGCCGCTGGTGCCCGAGGCCACCCGGGCGGTGAAGGAGGACGCCCCGGTGCCGAAGGCGACGCCCTTGACCTTGACGTGGTCACCGTTCTCGATGAAGCCGACGTTCATGCCGCCTTCGCCGGAGGCCTCGGTCTCCACCCCGGACGCCCAGGCGATGGTCTCGGCCTCCTGGCGGACGAACGGGTCGAGGGTGCCGACCTGCGGTGGCCCGGCGGTGGTCATGTTGATGGTCGGGATGGTGCCGTCGGCGTTGTAGGTGAACTTCTCCACGGCCACCGAACGGGTGTAACCGCTGCCGCCCGGCAGGGCGCCGTTGTGGTAGAAGAAGTACGAGCCACCGGCGAAGTCGACGATCCCGGCGTGGTTGGTGAAGCTCGACCCCTGCCTCGGCATGATCGTTCCCCGGTAGGTCCACGGCCCGGTGGCGCTGGGGGCCGTTGAGTAGCCGATGAACTCCGAGCAGCACTCGGCGGCGAACACGTTGTAGTAGAGGCCGTTGCGCTTGAAGACCCACGGCCCCTCCTCGTAGAGGGTGGGACGGCTGGCGTTGCCGTTCCGCGTGCCGAACCCCGCCGTGGTGAGCGGAATCTGGGTCGCGCCGCCGGAGAAGGAGATCATGTCGGTGTTCAGCCGGACGTACCACAGGCGGGGGTTGCCCCAGTACAGGTAGGCCTGGCCGTTGTCGTCGATGAACGCGTGCGGGTCGATCTCGCCGTTCTCGACCAGCGGGCGGCCCAGCGCGTCCCGGAAGGGCCCGGTGGGGCTGTCGCCGACCGCGACGCCGATGGCCATTCCGCCGGTCGCCCGGTTCCGCACCGGGACGTACCAGTAGAACTTCCCGTTGCGGGGGATGACGTGGCCGGCCCAGGCGTTGGCGTCGGCCCAGGCGAAGGTGGCCAGGCTCATGGGGGAGCCGTGGTCGGTCCAGTTGGCCATGTCCGTGGAGGAGTACACCCGCCAGTCGCGCATGGTGAAGTACGTCGAGCCGTCCTCGTCGTGGCCGGTGTACACGTACACGCGGCCGTTGTGGACGAGCGGCGCCGGGTCGGCCGTGTAGATCGTCTGCACGATCGGGTTGTCGGCCCTGGCCAAGGACGGGAGCAACGTGGTCAGCAGGAACAGGCTCACGGTCCAGAGGACCAGGCGGCGAGATCTCCTCCTGGCCGCGCGAAGTAGGGGTCTCACCTGTTGTCTCCCTTGGGCGGTCTCGACGGGGGGTGTTGGTGGCCCCGGACGCGGCGGCTCAGAGCGCTCGCCGCGTCCGGGGCGGTTCAGGGGGTGATCAGCAGGGGGAGTCGCTCCGGGTCGGCAGGATGATCTGGGCTCCCTGCGTGACCCTGGGGGCGGGCTCGGCCTCGCGCCGAGCCCGCCCGCTCCGACGTCAGGAACGTCTGAGCCGGATCGGTGTCACACCGGTCAGCGCTGCAGTGTCAGCAGGCCCGGCCGGTAGGGCAGGAGGCCGTATTCGACACCGTCGGAGTTGGGGTTGCGGCCC